>NZ_JADOUR010000002.1:0-326207 GCF_015751665.1 Arthrobacter sp. CAN_A1
CTACTGGCGCTACACCCAACCCAAACCCGGAACAATCATCGCGATCTCACCCCTCGGCGAAACCTACCTCACCACCTCCGACCCACCACCAACACACCCCACCCCAGAAACCCCACCACCGTTCTAGCCCTTCCAACCTCTTTCTAACCCGTCTAGATCAGGGCTTCCAAACCGCTCCCGGGCCAACGCCTGCGGCCACAGGCGCCGGTATGCTCAGGACATGGCGACGACGACACGAACCGGGGCTTCATCCAGTAAGGAGCTTGGCGAAGGACTTGGCGGGGCGGCACTCGCCATACTCTCCATGGTCTCCTTCCTCAGTTCTGAGACCTGGTACATGGTCCTCGGATCCTGCGTGATCGCCTTTGGAGCTGCCGTTTTCGGGGCGCGGGCAGTCATCGCGCTGCGTCGCGGCTAGACCGCAGGCGATCGCGAGAAAGAGTCGGTCTTAGCTACACCGGACTCCCCGAACACCCGGCAACCAACCCGCCCAGGTGTGAGATCTGGCGACTCAAAACGGCGTCGACCCACCAGAACTGACCGCTCGGCGAAGGGTGCGAGTGCACACCCGGCGAAGGTGGAGATGCGCACCCGGCGAAAGGGTAAAGAGCCGTTCCGGCGCACGTGAGGACTATCACCTTATTAGGGAATAACGCTCGTCTTTGGCATAGTCGGCGGCTGCACTCAGCAAATTCCAAGAAACATATGAGAGGACCTCGTCATGCCCGACCAGACATTCCAAATCATCGCAATGGTGATCTATATGGGCGCCATGCTCGGAATCGGATGGTATGCCTTCAAGAGAACCTCGGACCTCGACGACTACATGCTCGCCGGCCGTGGACTCAAGCCGGGCGTGGCAGCCCTCAGCGCCGGAGCCTCCGACATGTCAGGATGGCTCCTCCTCGGACTTCCGGGCGCCATCTATATGTCGGGTCTGATTGAAATCTGGATCGCCATCGGTTTGACCGCCGGCGCCTGGCTGAACTGGAAATTTGTTGCCCCCAGACTGCGCAGCTACACCGAGGTGTCGAACAATTCGATTACCGTCCCAAGCTTCCTCGAAAACCGATTGAAGGATAAAACCCGCATTCTGCGGGTGGTCTCCGGAATCATCATCCTGGTGTTCTTCACGTTCTACGTCTCCTCCGGCATGGTCGCAGGCGGAGTCTTCTTCGAAAGCTCGTTCAACTCCAACTACACCGTGGGCATGATCATCGTCGCGACCATCACCATTGCCTACACCCTCTTCGGCGGCTTCATGGGCGCCACCTACACCGACGTCGCCCAGGGTCTGCTGATGCTGGTCGCACTGATCCTCGTCCCGATCATCGGCCTCATCCAGGTGGGTGGCTTCGGCGGCCTCACCGCCTCCATCCGCGAAGTCGATCCGTCTCTCCTGAACATCGTCGCCGGCGGCTCAACGGTCGCCATCATCTCGGCAGCGTCGTGGGGTCTCGGCTACTTCGGCCAGCCGCACATCATCGTCCGCTTCATGGCGATGCGCACCCCTCAGGATGCAGTCGCCGGGCGCCGCATCGGTATCGCCTGGATGCTGCTCACCGTCGTCGGCGCCATTTCCACTGCCCTGGTCGGCATCGCCTACTTCCAGCAGAACCCCAACCTGTCCCTCACGGATCCTGAAGCGGTCTTCCTCGACCTGTCGCAGGCCTTCTTCCACCCCTTCGTGGCCGGCATCATTCTCGCCGCGGTCCTCGCAGCAGTCATGAGCACCATCTCCTCCCAGCTAGTGGTCTGCTCCTCAGCACTCGTCGAGGACCTCTACAACATGGTCTCCAAGCGCACCCTGACCAACAAACAGGGTGTTGTCCTCGGCCGTCTCGGTGTCCTGGTGGTCGCCATCGTCGCCATCGTCCTCGCCTCCGGCCGCAACGAGTCAATCCTGTCGCTGGTCGCGTTCGCCTGGGCCGGGTTCGGGGCCGCCTTCGGCCCCACCGTCCTGCTCTCCCTGTACTGGAAGAAACTGACCATGCCCGGCGCCCTCGCCGGTATGGTCGCTGGCGCCGTCGTCGTGTTCACCTGGGGAAACTCAGCGCTCGCCGACACCATGTACGAGATCGTCCCCGGCTTCTTCCTGAACCTGGTCATCGCCGTCGTCGTCAGCAAGCTGACCTACAAGCCCAACGCCGATATCGACGCCGAGTTCGATCTTGCCGTCAAAGGCACGCGCTCCTTCAAGCGGATAGCTGCCGAAGACAAGGCCACCGTCTAACCCAGCACCCCGAAACACCCGAGTACGACGACGGCGGCGCCTCCCTGCGTGGGTGGCGCCGCCGTCGTCGTTGTCATGAAAGACCTATCGAAGCGGCTGGCCCGCCATCCGCTCCAGGCGCTGGACCCGATCGTCCATGGGTGGGTGGCTCGCGAACATCTTCTGGACCCCGCCGCCCTTGAACGGGTTGGCGATCATCAGGTGCGAGGTATTGACCAGCTGCTGGCTCTGCGGAAGGGGCGCCTGCTGCGTGCCGCGCTCCAGCTTGCGCAAGGCCGAGGCGAGAGCGAGCGGATCGCCGGTCAGTTTGGCGCCGTCCTCGTCAGCATCGTATTCACGGGTTCGCCCGATCGCTGAGCGCACCAGGACTGCGGCAAACGGGGCCAGGACCGCCAGCAGGATCGCAGCGATGGGGTTGCCGCCCGAGTTGCGGTTGCCGCCCATCATGCCGGTGAACGCAAACATCTGCGCCACGGATGTGATGACGCCGGCCACCGCTGCCGCCATGGAACTGAGCAGAATGTCGCGGTTGTAGACGTGCATCAGCTCGTGGCCCAGCACCCCCCGCAGCTCGCGTTCGTTGAGCAGATTCAGGATGCCCTGCGTGCAGCACACCGCCGAGTTCTCCGGGTTACGGCCGGTGGCAAAGGCGTTGGGCGCCATCGTGGGCGACACATACAGGCGGGGCATGGGCTTGTTGGCCTTGGTGCTCAGCTCGCGCACAATCCGGTACATGGCCGGCGCCTGCTCCTCGGTGACGGGCACCGCCCTCATGGCACGGATGGCCAGCTTGTCGCTGTTCCAGTAGCTGTAGGCTACCGAGCCCACACCGATCAAGGCAAAGATCCAGATGAACGCGGAACTACCCGTGGCGCCAGCGATGACGGCACCGAACACCAGGAAGATTCCCATGAGGGCACCGAACAGCATGATGGTCTTCGGGCCGTTGAAATGATTGTGCACTGAACCTGCCAACTCCTTGAAGTATCGATCAATCACCCAGTACAACGCATCAAAATACTCAGCTGTTCCACCTACCGCACTGCGCCATCTGCCAGGCTGTTACTGCACCGGGCTACGGTTCCGGGTTACGTGAATCGTACTGCGCGAAGCGGGGCTGACGCTTCATCAGGATGATCACAAGCAGGATGCAGAGCAGGCCGCCGAAGACGGCAGTCCACCCCTCGCCCAGCCACTCGGCGTTAGTGCCTGCCACCATGTCACCCAGCCGCGGACCGCCAGCCACCACCACGATAAACACACCCTGCAGCCGCCCACGCATCGCATCGGGGGTCGCTGACTGCAAGATGGTGCTGCGGAACACGCCACTGATGGAGTCGGAAATCCCGGCGAATACCAGGCACAACGCTGCCGGAATGATCCACGGGGACAGCTCGTCCGGCGGTGCGGCCTGGGAGTTGCCGGCCATGACCACCACCAGCCCAAAGGCACTGATCGAGGCACCCCACCCGATCACTGACCACATCACGGCCAGGCCCTGGCGGTGGATGTGGCCCAACGGCCCCGAAAACAGGCCAGCGAGAACGGCTCCCACGGCGACCGACGCCAGCAGGATCCCGACGGTCAGTTCCCCGCCCCCGATCAGCACCGCGCCGATCGCTGGCAGCAACGCCCGCGGCTGTGCCATCACCATGGCGGCCAGGTCGATCAGGAACGTCATCCGGATGTTGGGGCGCGTGCCCAAGTACCTGAATCCTTCCAGCACCGTCGCCAGGCCTGCCTTCCTGACCTTGCCCTCCGGCGGCAGGGGTGGCAGCTTGAACAGCGCCCATAGGGCGGCGGTGAAGGTCACGACGTCGATCGTGTAGGTCCAGCCGTAGCCCACCTGAGCCACCAGCAGCCCTGCGAACAGCGGGCCTACGGTCATGGCGAGTCCAAACGTGATCATGCTCAGTGCGTTGGCGGCCGGTAGCAGTTCGGGGCGGACCAGTCGGGGGATGATCGCCGTGCGGGTGGGCTGGTTGATGCCTGCCGCCCCCGAATGGACAGCGACCAACCAGTAGAGCAGCCACACGTTATCGAGCCCGGCCCAGGCCTGGGCAGCGATGGCCATGGTGCTTCCCCACAGGAAAAACCCGGAGACCAGTGCCACTTTCCGGCGGTCGTGGGCGTCCGCGATCGCCCCGCCGTAAAGTCCCGCCACCACCAGCGGGACCAGCGCGAACAGCCCGAGCAGACCGACGCTCAGGCTGGACTGGGTCAGGCTGTAGACCTGAAGGCTCACGGCCACCAGAGTGAGCTGGGTGCCGACAGCCGAGAGAGCCATCCCGAAGAACAGCCGACGGAACGCCGGACTCTCTTTAAGGGGCGTGATGTCGGCTAAAAGTTTGGGCACCTACGAAGTGTAGCGGCGATATGGTGTCCCTCAGCAACCATAAGCACGGGGTGGATCAGCTGGACTGGTGGTCGGCAATCGCCCGGTCGACGGCGCCGAGCAGGCGCTTGTCGCCAATGATCCTGAAGTGCCCCATCGTCTCCAGTTCGATGTTCGCGGCCCCGGGAAGTTCGCTCCCCTGCGGGATATGGGGATCAAAGCTGCTGTAGATGGAAGTGATCCGCGCGTTCGACGCGATGTTGGCCAGCTGGGTCCGCAGAAAACTGTTCCGCGGGGAGAACGCCCTAATGCTGGGCAGGACAAAGAAGTTGGCGTAGGTGGAACCGGAGAACGGGGTGTTGACGGCAATCAGCTGCCGCACCCGGTCCGCGACGTCGGGCTGCGTCATCACATATTTGCCGATCAGCCCGCCCTTACTGTGGGCAACCAGCACGACGTCGGTCAGATCGTGAGCGGCGAGGTAGTCAGCCACGTACCGCCCCATCGATTGGACGGTTCCCCGGTTGTACCCCAGTTGCTGCACCACATGGACCGGGTGCCCCACTGATGCGAGGTGGACGGCGACCGGACGCATGAACTGCCAGGTCTCATAGATGCCGGGAATGAGCAGCACCGGCCGACCTGCCTCACCATCCGGGCCGGGATCCGGCGTCAGGTACCGGGACGGGTCTTCGCGAAAGAGTAACCCGTGCACCTGCCAGAACCCCACGTACGCGTAGTCCAGCACCCAGGACCAGCCGCGCTTAAGGGGCAGCATGGGAGGTTTCCCCGAGACAATGCCGGGCGGTGGCCTCGGGCGAGCGGTACATCATCACATGCGGCTCGCCGGGAATCTCGGCGGTGGTCACGTCCCGGCCGGTCGCGGCGAGCCGAAGCACCCAGTCGGCCGGCACAATCGGGTCCCGGCTACCGCGGACCAGTGCGACCGGGCAGCTAATCTCCGGGAGCGCTTCTTCCAGTCGGTGCTGCAGCATCGACGGCAGGGTTTTGAGGTACCACCTCATCCCGGCCCGGAAATAGTCGGAGACCACGATGTAGTTCGCCGCCGGTGATTCCCGCAGGGTGTCCTGCGCCAGCCGCTTCATCTGTGTCGAAACGGTGCGCTCCCGGTCGTTGATGGTGGGCGCCAGGAGAACCAACCTCTCCACCAGGTCGGGCGCCGCACGCACCGCCTCGGTCGCCACCTGGGATCCCATCGAATGCCCGACGACGACGGCGTCCCGCACCGTCAGGGTCCGCATCACCGCGGCAGCAATCCCGCCGAACTCCTCGATGGTGAGCCTGCGGCGTGGCGCTGGCATTGCCCCGAAGCCGGGAAGCTCGATGGCGAGCACGGTGCAGGTCAGCGCGAGATGGGCGGCCAACGGCTCGAAGTAGCGGGCGGAGACCCCGATGCCATGGATCAGGACCACCTTACGGCTGCCCGTTCCCACGGTTCGGACGGCGCAGGACACCTCCCCCACCACCACGGTTTGGGAGTGCTCCCAGATGGACCGGCTCATGGACACCCCTCTCAGTAATTCATCAACGGTACCTAACGGACGTGCCCTTCACCGCCAGCGCCGCACCTATTATGAGTTCCTCAGAATAGGTGGTTGACTGGGGTCATGATCGAGACGGCACCATCACCGAACGCTGCGGAGACGCTCTGGGCCACTGCCCTGCGTGCCCACGGTCGTCGGGTGACCCGTCAGCGCCTGGCCGTGCTGGCCGCCGTCGAGCTCTCCCCCCATGCCACCACCGACGATATCGCTGCCAGCGTGCGGCTCGGATTGCCGGACATCACCGTCCAATCGGTCTATGTGGTGCTTGCTGACCTCACCGCGCTGGGGTTGCTGCGCCGAATCGAGACACCCCACTCCGCCGCCCGCTACGAGACCCGGGTCAACGACAACCACCACCACGCCGTCTGCACCAGCTGCGGGCGCATTGAGGATGTTGACTGCGCCGTCGGGCACGCCCCCTGCCTTACCCCACAGTGGCCGGATGGCACCACCCCCATGACCATCCAGATTGCCGACGTCGTCTATCAGGGCCTCTGCGCGGACTGTCGCTAGTTTCACCCACCCCACAAACCACCCCGATTCCTCACCGAAAGAAACAAAGGAGCCAGATGTCCACGAACTTCAGCACTACCCAATCCGGTGCACCAGTCGTCGATGACGCCAACTCATCCAGCCTGGGACGCGACGGCGCGATTCCCCTGACTGACCACTACCTGATCGAGAAGCTCGCACAGTTCAACCGCGAGCGTGTCCCCGAGCGTGTAGTCCACGCCAAGGGCGGCGGCGCCTTCGGCGTCTTCGAGGCCACCTCAGACGTGAGCCAGTACACCAAGGCGTCCCTGTTCCAGCCGGGCGCGATCACCGAAACGCTGCTGCGCTTCTCCTCGGTTGCCGGCGAGCAGGGCTCACCCGACACCTGGCGCGACCCCCGCGGGTTCGCCCTGAAGTTCTACACCGACGAAGGCAACTACGACCTGGTCGGCAACAACACCCCCGTGTTCTTCATCCGCGACGGCATCAAGTTCCCCGACTTCATCCACTCGCAGAAGCGCCTGCCGGGCACCAACCTGCGCGACGCCGATATGCAGTGGGACTTCTGGACCCTCAGCCCCGAGTCCGCACACCAGGTGACCTGGCTGATGGGCGATCGCGGTCTGCCCAACTCATGGCGCACCATGAACGGTTACGGCTCACACACCTACATGTGGATCAACGAGGGTGGCGAGAAGTTCTGGGTCAAGTACCACTTCAAGTCCAACCAGGGCCACGAGGTGCTGACCGGAGACGAAGCCGAGGCACTCGCCGGCTCGGACGCTGACCACCACCTGCGCGACCTGTCAGAGAATATCGCTGCTGGAAACTTCCCCAGCTGGGATCTCAAGGTCCAGGTCATGCCGTACGACGACGCGAAGAACTACCGCTTCAACCCGTTTGACCTGACCAAGGTCTGGCCACAGGGCGACTACCCGCTGATCCCGGTCGGCAAGCTCACCCTGAACCGCAACCCGGAGAACTACTTCGCGCAGATCGAACAGGCTACCTTCGCGCCGTCGAACTTCGTCCCCGGCATCGCTGCCAGCCCCGACAGGATGCTGCAGGCCCGTATTTTCTCCTACGCGGATGCCCACCGCTACCGCGTTGGCACCAACCACGCGCAGCTGCCCGTCAACGCGCCGAAGAACGAGGTCCGCAACTACTCCAAGGACGGGGCGGCACGGTACTCGTTCAACTCGCCGTCCACCCCGGTCTACGCCCCGAACTCGGTCGGTGGACCCGCGGCGGATCCGGCACAATACGGTCCCCACGGTGGCTGGGAGAACGACGGCGATCTGGTGCGCGCCGCTCACACCCTTCACGCCGAGGATGACGACTTCGGCCAGGCCGGAACCCTGTACCGCGAGGTGTTCGACGACGGCGAGAAGGCCCGCTTCCTCGACACCATCACCGGTGCCGTGGGTGGCGTGACCATCGACGCCATCCGGGAACGCGCCATCCAGTACTGGACCAACGTCGACGCCGAGCTGGGCGCCAAGCTCCGCGCAGCGCTGGGCAGCGACACCACCGGTGGCAACACCCATGCTGAGGCCGCCAACAAGGTCTAGCCACAGCAGTAGTACAGGAAAGGCGGGCCCGCGAGGACCCGCCTTTCCTTTCTTAACCCTGTTGGCCCTTATCCCTGTTGTCTCTTCACACTGTTCCCTGAGGGTTGGGCGCCGTTACCTGGAGCGCTGCTCCTGCTGAAGCGCCCGGTCCAGGCCATCGAAAAAATAATCCATCATCAGGAGCAGGGCGGCTTCGACGGCCTGCCGGTCGCGGTTGACCACGAAGTCATACTGCAGGCCGTAGACACCGGAGATGTGAATCCGCGCCGCGGTATCAGCACGTTCAGCGGACATCCCCTGGGTCACCAGCCAATCCCTGATAAACCCGTGCCAGTACTCAAACTTCGCCGCAGCGCTCTCCCGCGGGGTGGCACTGACCGCGTCGTGGAGGGATGCCTCGAACTCCAGCCGCTGCAACTGACGGTTCCGTTCAATCTGGGTCCAACGCCAGGAGGCCAGCGACCATTCGCGGAATTCCTCGCGGTCGAGATCCTCCGGATTGGGCATCTTGACCGACTCATCACGACGCTCAATATGGTGGACGATCTGGTTGACCAGTTCCTCGCGATTACCGAAGTGGTACACCAGCACATAGCTGCTGATGCCCAGACCATCGGCAAGCGTGCGGAAGCTGAGTCCGGCGAAGGTCTTGTCCAGCAAGTAGTCAAGGATCTGATCGAGCAGTTCCTTCTTGCGTTCCGGGTTGGGAGGTCGAGCCATATCTCGAATAGTACGTTGGCACGGGACCGATCCTGGAACAGAACCTTTCCCGCAACCGCTTCACCGCTCTACTGTTACCTTATCGACATCATCTGTAGCAACGTCGGCATATTCGGGGGCGACCTGGGACAGGCGGGCGCCTTCCACATCAACGTCTGGGAGAATGCGGTCCAGCCACTTCGGTAGCCACCAGGCATGCCGGCCCAGCAGGTACATGGCCGCGGGTACCAGGGTCATTCTGACCACAAAAGCGTCAACCAGGACACCGAAGGCCAAGCCGAAGCCGATGGGCCGCACCATGGTCAGGTGGGAGAACACGAACCCGGCGAACACTGCCACCATGATGATGGCGGCGGCGGTCACCACCCGTGCGCCGTGGCTGAAGCCCACCCGGACCGCGCTCTTCGCACTGCCGCCGTGCACCCATGCTTCACGCATGCCGGACACGAGGAACATCTGGTAATCCATGGCCAGCCCAAACAGGACACCGATGAGGATGATCGGCAGGAAGCTCAGGATCGGCCCCGGGTTGGTCACCCCGAAGATGTCACCAAACCAGCCCCACTGGTAGATGGCCACGGTGGCGCCGAAGCTTGCCAGCAGCGACAGCAGGAAGCCCGCCGTCGCAATCAGGGGTACCAGAATGGACCTGAATACGAGCAGCAGCAGGACCAGTGACAGGCCCACAACGATCCCGAGGTACAGGGGCATGGCTTCCATCAGTTTCGCTGACACGTCGATATTCGCCGCGGTCTGGCCGGTCACCGAGATCAGCACCCCCGTGTCCGATTCGATCGCGGGAGCCGAATCGCGTAGTTCGCGGACCAGTTCTTCGGTACTTTCGCTGGCCGGTCCTTCGGTGGGGATGACCTGGAAGATGCCGGTGCGTCCGTCGTCGCTCACGCCCGCCGGAACAGCGGCCGCGGTGTTGTCCACAGTCGCCAGGCGGTCGGCGACCTCGAGTTGAAGTTCGCTCAGCTTGGCATCGGTTTCGGTGGCGGGAAGATTGGCGACGACCAGCAGCGGGCCGTTGGTTCCTTCGCCGAAGTATTCCCCGGCACGCTCGTAGGCCTGGTAGGCGGTTGAGTCGACGGGCTCGGATCCGCCGTCGGGCAGGCCCACCCTGAGCTCAAGAGCCGGCAGCGCAATGACGGCAAGCGCTGCCACACCCGCGATCAGCGTGAGGATTGGCTTCCGGGTGGCGAAACCGCCCCAGCCGCGACCGCTGGCGGCCCGGCGATCAGCTTCCCGCTGCAGTTGCTCGTGCGAGGCATCCAGACCTGACTCGGCTTCGGCTTTGGCCCACCGGCGGCGGGAGATGACCTTGCGGCCCATGAAGCCGAGCAGCGCGGGGGTGAGGGTGAGCGCAACGAGGACCGCGACGGCGACTGTGCCGGCGGCGGACAACCCGAGGAGGGTCAGGAAGGGCAGGCCCGGGACCGCGAGGGCGGCGAGGGCGATGATCACCGTGATGCCGGCGAAGAGGACCGCGTTGCCTGCGGTGCCGGTGGCACGGCCAATCGATTCCTGCAGGTCCATGCCGCGGAGCAACTGGGTCCGGTGCCGGTTCACGATGAACAGCGAATAGTCGATCCCGACGGCGAGACCGAGCATCAGCGCCAGCACGGGAGTGATGGAGCTCATCGAGATAACACCGGTCAGGGCGAACGTCACGCCGACACCCACCCCGACGCCGACGATGGCCATCAGCAGCGGCAACCCGGCGGCGACCAGGGTGCCGAGCATGACGATCAGGACAATGACAGCTACCAGAAGACCGATGATCTCGGCGAATCCGAAGATCTCGGAGATGTCCTGAACGATTTCCTTGCTGTAGAACACGTTGACGCCGGTCTCGGTGGCTGCGTCTGCGGCCACCTGCACTGCTTCACGGGTTTCGAGCGTCACAGCGTCGACCGGTGAGTCGAACTGGACGCTGGCTACCGCTGCGGCGCCGTCGTCGGAGACGAACCGGATTCCCGACGATGCGTCGAGGGTGCGCTCGGCGAGATCGAGTTCGGTGCCGCCGTCCTCCAGCTGGGCTCGTCCCTCCTCAATCTCGGCCAGGGAAGCGTCGAGCTGCGCCTGACCGTCGTCAAGCTGAGCTTCGATGGCCTGTGCCTGCTCCGGCGGGAGCAGGTCGCGGCTTTGTTCAAACTCGGCGCGGTCGGCGTCGAGCTGCGCCTGTCCCGCCTCGGCCTGCTGCGCGCCGGCCTCCAGGTCAGTGGTGCTTTGCTCAAGCTCCGCCCGGCCCTCCTCGATGCCGGTCCGGCCTTCCTCCAGCTGGCGGGATACGTCAAAGGGATTGATGACCGCTTCGACGCCCTCCACCTGTCCGAGGTCGTCGAGGGCAGCCTCGACGGCAGCCTGCTGTTCTGCGGTGATGGCGCCATCGGGACTTTCGAAGACGATGGTCCCCATTCCCCCGATGGCGTCGGGCATGGTGTCGCGCAGCTCATCGAGGACCCGCTGGGACTCGGTGCCCGGGATGGTGAAGTTGTTGCTGAGCGTTCCCGAGAACGCGGCAGCCGAGCCCCCGACTGCGAGCAGGATGGCGAGCCAGGCTGAGACAACCCACCAGCGCTGTCGTGCTGCAAACTTGCCTAGGCGGTACAGCAGGTGTGCCATGAAGTGTTCCTCGGTTCGATCAGTTGATTGATGAAGTAAGTGGGAAAGCTGTGGCGGTCGTCACTGACCGGGGGCTAGCGGGGGTGGTTGAATCCGTCACGCAGCATGGAGAGGGCGCCGACGATCTGGTCTTCAAGGTCGGCCGCTGAACCGTCCTGTGGGTTCTCGGCGGCCGCCGCCCAGACCTGCATCGCTGCCTTGACGCAGGAGAGTACAGCCCCCACCAGGGCCAGAAGGTAAAGCGGGTCGAGGTTGCCGCCCATGCGTTCATTGACGGCCTGGCCGATCCTGGCTTCCGCCCGCTCCCAGGCATGCAGCTGGCTGCGCATCAGTTCGGCGCTTCCCTCGGCCATCCGGAAAAGTTCGCCGCAGACGCTGAGGTTGTCAGTCTTGGCAATGGCGGCAAGCGCGGCAAGCATCGCGTCCAGCAGTGGCTCGTCGGCGGGCCGGGCCATGAATTCAGCGGCCGCCAATTCGAGCAACGCATCGGTGGAGGTGGTGAGTGCTTCTTCGGCACTGTGGAAGTAGTTGAAGAAGGTCCGGCGGGAGACCCCGGCCTCCGCGGCCACCTGGTCCACAGTGAAGTTTCCCAGCCCGTGGGCGCGCGCCAGGTCCAGGGCAGACGCCGCAATGGCGCGTCGCGTGTCGAGCTTGTTCTGTTCGCGGCGGCCGGGCGCTACGACGTCGGCGGCTTCCGTGAGCGGGGCAGCGTCGGCCGGGGCGATCGAAGTATTCACATTGTTACACTAAGTGCAATTTTGCATCCTGTGCAAGTACTCCGGGTGTGTATCTTGTCACGTCTGCACCTCGCCCGGACGAAGAGCTGTCCGGCCCATGTGAAGATGGGCCGGACAGCTTGTTCGGGGAGGACTCAGGTCAGCCGGGTGTCTAGAACATCAGCCTGGACCGGATGAGGAACCGCACCCCTTCCGGAGCCTCCACCGAGAATCCACTCCCCCGGCCGGGCACCACATCGACCGTCAGATGCGTGTGCTTCCAGTACTCAAACTGTTCACGGGACATCCAGAACTCGATCAATTGGGCCGGCTCACCCGTCCCAGCACCAATATCCAGCACGCCGAGCAGGACATCGGCCTCCGCGGTGATGAAGTCACCCGCCGGATAGCACATTGGCGACGACCCGTCGCAGCAACCACCCGACTGGTGAAACATCAGCGGACCGTGGAGGTCCCACAGTTTCCTGAGCAGCTGAACTGACGGCTCAGTCAGGGCCACCCGGGAGAAATCCTCGCCCGGGAGCACAATGGTGGCGTCGACTGTCATGGCCACTCCCTAGAAGAAGCCCAGCTTGTTTTCGCTGTGACTGACCAACAGGTTCTTGGTCTGCTGATAGTGGTCCAGCATCATCGTGTGGTTCTCGCGGCCGATGCCGGATGACTTGTACCCGCCGAAGGCCGCTCCCGCAGGGTAGGCGTGATAGTTGTTCACCCAGACCCGACCGGCCTGGATTTCACGACCCGCACGGTAGGCGACGTTGCCGTTCCGCGACCAAACGCCGGCACCGAGCCCATACAGGGTGTCGTTGGCAATCTGCATCGCTTCGGCGTAGTCGCTGAACCGGGTCACCGACACCACAGGACCAAAAATCTCCTCCTGGAACACCCGCATCGAGTTGGTGCCTTCGAAGATCGTCGGCTTCACGTAGAACCCCCCGGACAGGTCGCCGTCCAGGGTGATCCGCTCGCCGCCGATGAGAACCTTGGCGCCTTCCTGCCGTCCAATGTCGAAGTAGGAGAGGATCTTCTCCAGCTGGTCGTTGGAGGCTTGAGCACCCACCTGGGTCTCGGTGTCCAATGGGTTGCCCTGGATCATCTTTTCGGTGCGGGCGACGGCGTCGGCCATGAACGAGTCGTACATCGACTCCTGCACCAGTGCCCGCGATGGGCAGGTGCAGACCTCACCCTGGTTGAACGCGAACAGCGCGAACCCCTCTAGCGCCTTGTCGTAGAACGCGTCATTCTTGTCGGCAACGTCGCTGAAGAAAATGTTGGGGCTCTTGCCGCCGAGTTCAAGGGTGACAGGGATGAGGTTCTGGCTGGCGTACTGGCTGATCAACCGGCCGGTGGTGGTTTCACCGGTGAAGGCGATCTTGCGGATCCGCTTCGAGGACGCCAGCGGCTTGCCAGCCTCCACACCAAACCCGTTGACGACGTTCAGCACGCCGGGCGGCAGGATGTCGCTGAGGAGTTCCATCAGGACCAGAATCGACGTGGGCGTCTGCTCAGCGGGCTTGAGGACGACGGCGTTACCCGCGGCAAGCGCCGGGGCGAGCTTCCACGTGGCCATCAGGATGGGGAAGTTCCAGGGGATGATCTGTCCCACGACGCCGAGTGGCTCATGATAGTGGTAGGCGGTCATATCGTCGTCGAGCTGGGACAGGCGCCCCTCCTGCGCACGGACGGCGCTGGCGAAGTAGCGGAAGTGGTCCGCGGCCAGCGGCAGGTCCGCGGCAAGCACTTCCCTGATGGGTTTGCCGTTGTCCCAGGTTTCGGCGACCGCCAACATCTCCAGGTTCTCTTCGATCCGGTCAGCAACCCGGTTGAGTATGGCAGCACGTTCGGCCACCGATGTCTTGCCCCAGGCCGGAGCGGCCTTGTGGGCGGCATCCAGGGCGAGCTCAATGTCCTCGGCGGTACCCCGGGCTACCTCGCAGAACACCTTGCCGTTGACAGGGGAAATGTTCTCGAAGTACTGACCCTTGACCGGTGCAGCCCATTCGCCGCCGATCCAGTTCTCGTATCGTGGCTTGAACGTAATCTTGGATCCATCCTGGCCAGGCTGGGCGTAAACAGTCATGTGGTTGACTCCTTGGGTTCCGAACAGGACGTCGTCGTCCATGTGTCGAAGTGTAGGTAGCCGTCAGTTGCACCAGGGTTGCACCTGCCGCTGCCACGTCAGGGTGATCCGTCAGGGTGATCCGTCAGGGTGATCCGTCAGGGAAGATTGAGTTCGGCTTCCAGCCGCTCAACGTGGGCGACGACGGCGGCCCGCCGCGGTGACCGTGGCGGGAGTACCTTCAGCGCCGCGGTCCAGGCCTCCGCGTCGTCGTGGGCTTCAGGCAACTGCAGGTACTGGAGAACGGCGTCCGCGGCGCCGTCGTTGAGGACTGCTTCGCGAAGCAGCGAACTGACCTCGGCGCGGAGCCGCACAATGGCGGGAGCCTCCGACCGGGGCAGCACCGGCCCGCGGTAGAGATTCAAGGCCATCCGGTGCGCGCCCCGTTGCAGGTAGTCCAGCACCTGGGACGCGTCGACCGGCACCGCGCGGGGCATCCGGTAGGGCCGTGAGCGCGGCACCAGCGACGGCAACTGTTGAGCCAGGACGCGACGCAGCCGCAGCATCTCGGCACGCACCGTGGTGACCGACACGTGTTCGGGGTAGGCCATCGCGGCGAGCTGTTCGGCGCTGAGTCCGGCCGGGTGGAGGGCCAGCAGAGTGACCAGTTCGGCGTGCCTGGCACTGAGCTCGACCGAGGTGCGGCCCAACTGGAGGACGCCGTGGTCCAGCCCGAGGATCCGCAGACCCTCCCGGTGGACGGAATTCGCTGGGGTGGCGGCCAGCTTCCGGGCTGGTTGCCTGGCCTGCAGCCGGTGCAGGCTGAGGTGAGCCTCCGCTGCGGCGACCGTGGCCTCCACCAGCGACAGGGTGTGGGTGGCGACGGCGTCGTCGGTACCCGTGATGTCGACGACCCCCAGGACCTTTCCTGAGTCCGGGTCATGGACGGGGACGGCAGTGCAACTCCAGGGATGGACCTGACGGCTGTAGTGTTCGGCGCCAGCGATCTGAACGCTGCGCCCCAGTGCGAGAGCGGTGCCGGGAGCGCTGGTTCCCACGGCCCGCTCCGACCAGTCCGATCCGGCAACGAACATCATGCCCTCGGCCCGGCGCCGGAGCTCCCGGTCGCCGTCGACCCAGAGCAGGCGTCCGTTCTCATCTCCGACAGCGACCAGCAGGCCGCTGTTGATGCTGGGCTGGACCAGAAGCTTTTGAATGATGGGCAGGACCGCTGCCAGGGGGTGGCCCAGACGGTACGCCTCGAGCTCATCGTCCGTGTAAAACAGGGGGGCCTGGACGGCGTCGGGATTGGGCAGGTGCTTGAGGGAACGGAGCCAGGACTCACCGACCAGTGTTCGCACGCCGTAGGGCGCGGCGCTGCCGAGCCGTTCGTGCGCACGGTGGGCGTACTGCTGCAGGGTTCTCGATGTGAGTCCCCCCGGAATCGGCAGTTGCTGCTGCGTCATCGACACTCCGCTTCATGGTCTCCCCGCCGGTGGGGTGGGATCAGTCTAGTGCCGCCGGCGGCGGTCTGTCGCGGGTGTTCGAGGTTTTCCTGAGCCGGGTAATCCGGTGACTCACACGGCCGGGTCTAAAGCGCGTCTCCCGGGAGGATCCCCCAGGTGGCGCTGGCGGCCGCCCTGCTACTCGTCGCGGGAGATGGCGATCATCTCGTCCCGGGGAACCACCTTGACCCGTTCCCTCACCAGCTCGGTGTTGGTCCCGCCGTCGTGAACAAAGTTAGCCCCAAGCTTCAGTTCGTGGGCGTCCAGCTTCAGCCAGCCCTCCCACGTGGTGTACCGGATGCCCCGCTCGGTGAGCAGGTCGATGATGGCGTTCTCGGACGGATCCTGAGCCGGCGGAAGGTTGAGACGGTCCTCCAGGAGGAACCCGATGGTTTCCAGGGCGTCGCCCTTGGTGTGGCCGATGAGGCCCACCGGACCGCGTTTGATCCAGCCCGTGGTGTAGATCCCGGGGACGGGGGCGCCCGCCTGGTCGATGACCCGACCGCCCTCGTTGGGGATGACGCCGCGGCGGCTGTCGAATCCCACCTCGGGCAGCTCGGAGCCGAAGTATCCGATGGCACGGTAGACCGCCTGCACCGGGTAATCGATGAATTCACCAGTTCCACGGACGGTGCCCTCGCCTGTGAGTTCGGTGCGCTCGAACCTCATGTTGGCTACCTTGCCGGGAGTCTCGCGCGAATCGGTGATTTCAACGGGAGAGTGCAGGAAATGCAGGTGCAGCCGGCGGGAGGCGCCGGTCGGCTCGTCGTCGACCAGCCAGTTGGTGAGGGTCTTCACCATGGTTTTGGTCTGGTTGTTGCTGGCAATCTGCTGTTCGGAGGCTGCGTCGAAGTCGAAGTCCTCCGGGTACAGCACAATGTCCACGTCGCGGGAGTGGGAGAGTTCCCGCAGCTCGAGCGGCGTGAACTTCACCTGTGCAGGGCCGCGGCGCCCAAACACGTGGACGTCGGTGACGGGTGAGGATTTCAGACCCGCATACACATTGTCGGGAATTTCGGTGGCGAGCAGGTCATCGGCGTGCTTGGAGAGCACCCGGGCGACGTCGAGGGCAACATTCCCATTGCCGATCACGGCGATCTCGGTGGCGTTCAGGGGCCAGTCGCGCGGCACGTCCGGGTGCCCGTCGTACCAGGAGACAAACTCGGCCCCACCGAACGACCCCTCAAGATCCACACCCGGGATGTTCAGTTCAGCGTCCTTGATGGCCCCGGTAGAGAAGATCACTGCGTCGTAAAACTTGCGGAAATCCGAGAGCGTGAGGTCGCGTCCGTAATTGATGTTCCCGAGGAAGCGGATGTCTCCGCGGTCCAGCACCTTGTGCAGCGCGTTGACGATGCCTTTGATGCGGGGATGGTCGGGCGCAACACCGTAGCGGATGAGGCCATAGGGTGCAGGGTGCTGGTCGAACAGGTCAATACTGACGGCAAAGTCGCCGCCCTGGACTTCCTGGGATTTCGTCAGAATGTCGGCGGCGTACACGCCCGCCGGACCGGCACCGATGATCGCTACCCGCAGCGGACGTCCCGCAGCTGAGGTGGACACTGATTGGCCTTCTTCCCTAGTCGACTTACCCAGACGCACGCTTAGCGCACAGTTCCCTATTCTAAATGCCGCACGTGGTGCAGTCTAAACCTGTGATGGGCATCTCCCCGCCGGCACCGAACCTGGGCTTGGCTGGAATAAATTCCGGGAGACCAGCGTTTGAGCCGACGTGACTCCTACCGAAACCCTGAGCAAGCGTGAGCCCCGGAGCGACAACTCGACGGGCATCCTCTACGGGGTAGGAGCGTATGGCCTGTGGGGTCTGCTCCCCCTGTACTTCCTGATCCTGCTGCCCGCCAGCGCCATTGAGATCGTCGCGAACCGCGTCCTCTGGTCGCTGGTGTTCTGCGCGCTCCTCCTGACGGTCATGAAGTCCTGGCGGGCCGTCCGTACCGCCGCGGCCGATCCACGGATCCTCGGCACGCTGGCGTTGGCTGCCCTGCTAATCGCGGTGAACTGGTTCGTGTACACGTACGGCGTGACCACCGGCCACGCGATCGAAGCGGCGCTCGGCTACTTCATCAACCCCATCGTTTCGGTGCTGCTCGGCGTCGTTGTGCTGCGGGAGAAGCTGCGCAGGCTGCAGTGGGCAGCAGTTGGTGTGGGCATTATTGCAGTGGTGGTGCTGGCCATCGGATACGGCAACGTGCCCTGGATCGCGCTGACCCTGGCCTTTTCCTTTGGCTTCTACGGGTTCGTGAAGAAGCGGGTCGGGTCCAAGGTTGACGCGGTCTCGAGTCTCAGCATCGAAACCGCCGTACTTACCCCGATCGCCGCCGGCATCATGATCTGGTTGAGCGCCACCGGCGCGGCGACTGTGCTGACCGAAGGCCCGGGACACTTCTGGATCATGGCTGCGTCCGGCGTCATCACCGCCGTCCCGCTGATCTTCTTCGGCGCTGCGGCGCGGCGCCTGCCACTGACCACCATCGGGCTCCTGCAGTACCTTGCCCCCGTACTGCAGTTCCTGCTGGCCCTCTTTGTGATCAAGGAAGACATGCCGCTGGAGCGCTGGGTCGGGTTCGGCCTGGTCTGGGTCGCCCTCGCCATGCTCACCATCGACATGCTGCGCACAGTGCGCAAGAATTCGAGGCCCCGCCGGTCCGGCCGCCCGGTACCGGTCGAGGAGACCGCCGCCGTCTAGGCCCACCTACCCCCGCCGCGCGGAGCCCCACCTACCCCGCCAAGGAGTGAGCTCTGGCGACCTTGCCCGTTCCTGGGTCGCCAGAGCGCACTCTTCGGAGCTAGGCGGCGGGAAGGTTCCAGTCGCGTGGCACCACGATCATGGGCACGGGCAGAGCGCGGAGCATCTTGTTCGCCGTTGATCCGAGGAACAGCTGGCTGCGCTGGGCGAGGCGGCTCGATCCGACGAAAACAATCTCGCCCGGATCCCACTCGATGTCATCGATAGCCTGTTCAATGGTGCGCCCGTGGGCGACGGTGATGGTGGTTTCGTGGCCTTCGGGAAGCTGCTCCCCCGCGCGGGCCAGCACCGAGTTGGCGTGCTGGTGCGCCAGGTTAATGGCCTCGCCGGAGTCTGACTGCTCGTTAACATCCAGCGCCACGAGGGAAATCAGCCGCAGTGGCATGCCCCGGCGTGCTGCCGAGTCCACCGCGACGTCCAGAACCGCTTCGGCGCCCGCACGGGTGCCAACGGCGCAGGACAGCCGGGTCATCCGGTCGCGGTGGCGGTAGCCACGGGGAGCCAGACCGACAGGTATCGGCGATGAGTGCAGCACCGCGTTCGCCACGCTCCCCACCGTGAACCGCCGCAGCAGGCCATTGCTGGCGGCACCGATGACGATCAGTCCAGCATCGAGGTCTGCTGCCACTTCCAGCAGTCCCTCGGCAAAGGAGTCGGCAAGTTTGATGTGGGGTACCACCTCGACGCCGCCGGGGATTCCCGCGATGGCTTCCTCGAGCGCGGCGAGGGCACGATTGGTTCCGGCGCCGACGCTGCCATCCTGGGGCCGGTCGAGGACCGTCACCAGGTCGATGCTGGCTCCCTGGGTCCGGGCCAACGACGTCGCCAGTGCCAACGCGTCGCGGCCGCGATCGTTGTTTGTGAAGCCAACTACATAACGCATACTGCGTGCCTTCCGGTTCGGATTTCTGACCGGCGCATCGGGAGTACCGTCGCAGATCTGCTCCAGTAACCTTATCCCGCGGCCAGCGCAGACCCCGCACTGGCCGCCGGGTTGGTCGCTTACTGGACTTCAGCCGGCGCGCTCCCCTTCAGGAGGGTTTCACCGCGGAAGAAGCCAGGATTGACCCGGTACATGATGAGCATGAGCACCGCACCGAGGAGGATCACACCGGTGCCGAGAATGAAGACCAGGCCCACCCCACCGATTTCCGATCCTGACCCGTACTCGGGGTCCATCGAATCGGTTGCCGTCTTCACGAACATCACCAGCAGAATCACCCCGCCCAGCAATGGTGCGAGGAACTTCAATCCAAAATTCCGGGCACTGTTGAACGCTACGGCCCTGAAGTACCAGACGCAGGCCATGGCGGTGATTCCGTAATAGAAGCAGATCATCATGCCCAGCGCGGTGATGGTGTCATACAGGGCGTTTTCGGAGACCAGCCGGGTAATCACATAGAACGCTGATGCAGCCACGGCTGCGGCGATGGTGGCATAGCTCGGGGACTTGTAGGTGGGGCTGATCTTGCCGTAGCTCGTTGGTAGCGCCCGGTAGTGACCCATGGCGAGCAGGGTGCGGGCGGGCGAGACGAAGGTCGACTGCAGGGAGGCGGCCGAGCTGCTCAGCACCGTCAGGGACATCAGAATGGCGAAGGGTCCCATCACCGGCCCGGCGAGGACGGCGAAAATGCTGCCCTGGTTGTCTTCGTTGCCAGCGCCAAACTCGCCGTCGCCCACTCCGGCGAAGGACAGCATTGCCAGCGCAACAGTCAGGTAGATCACCACGATAACGATGATGGTGAGCGTCGCTGCCCGGCCGGGGGTCCGCTCCGGATCCTTGGTTTCTTCGTTCATGGTCAGGGTGACGTCCCAGCCCCAGTAGACGAAGATCGACAGGGACACCCCGGCGGCGAAGGCTGAGAAGGATTCGACGGCAAACGGGTTGAACCAGTCGGGGCTGATGGCGGTGGCGTCGAAGGCCGTGCCATTGGCTACGTGGACAAACGCGGCAATCGCGAACCAGCCCAGGACCAGCACCTGGAAGCCCACCAGCACGTACTGGACGGCCTTGGTGGTCTCCATGCCGCGGTACGAAACCCAGCAGGCCAGGGCAACGAAGATGAGGGTAGTGGCGATGTTCAGCGGCAGGTTGAGGGTCAGGTCGGCCAGGGACTCGTTGCCCGTCAACTGGGCGAGCATGAGATAGAAGAAGTCGACGGCGACAGCTGCCAGGTTTGATAGCACAATGACTGTCGCCGCGATCAGCCCCCAGCCGCCCATCCAGCCGATCCAGGGACCGAAAGCCCGGGTGGCCCAGGTGAAGGAGGTGCCGGCGTCGGGCATTGCGTTGTTCAGTTCGCGGTAGCCAAGGGCGACCAACAGCATCGGAATAAACCCGACCAGGAAAATGGCCGGCAACTGTACTCCCACCTCAGCCACGGTGGGTCCCAGCGCCGCGGTCAGCGTATAGGCGGGCGCAATACACGACACGCCGATGACCACGGCACCGAGCAGACCAACAGATCCGGAACTCAGGCCCTTCTGGCTCAATCCGGTGCGGGAATCCTTCGTAGGAATAGTGCTCACTGTTTCACCTCGGTGGGTTGGGCGTCCTTGCCCTCGCCGGCATCGGAGCGCTTGTTATCTGACCGCTCCGGCTGGCGCGGCGGGTCCTCGGTTGATACATAGCTGCGCGGGACAACGACCATGGGTACGGTCAATGCGCGCAGGATTTTGTTGGCAGTGACCCCGAGGAAAAGCCGACTGTGCTGGGCTAGCCGACTGGATCCGACCAGCAGGATTTCACCTTCATCCCAGGCCAGAGCTCCGATGGCTTCCTCGACAGTGGCGCCCTCGACTACTTCGACGCTGACCTGCCCGCCGGCGGCGAGGGACGCCGCTGCCTCAGCCAACCTGGTGTTGGCGTGATCGTGGGCGGCCTCGACAGCTGCGGCGTCCGCGCCTCCGTCGGTGCCGGTCGCCGGGTCGAGTGCTACCAGTGAAACCAGCCGTAACGGCAGCCCCCGCCGGGCGGCAGAATCAACGGCGACGGTGATGACCTCATCCGCGCCTTCCCGGGTACCCACGGCGCAGGTAAGACGGGTGATCGGGTCTAGACGTCGATAACCCTGTGGCGCCAGCGCTACCGGCACCGGCGACGCGTGCAGGAGAGTGCCCGCGACGCTGCCCACGTTGAACCGTTTCCGCAGCCCCCGGGAGCTTGCCCCGATAACGATCAGCGACGCACCGGAATCGACTGCAGCATCGATGAGGCCGCCCGCCTGCGAATCGGCGCTGATGACGTGCGCCCGGGCGGCGACGTCGTCGGGAACCAGGGCGAGGCCTTCGGCCAGCCATTCCTGCAGCTGGGCCGAGAGGATGCTTTCGAATCCCCGCTCGGGAGGGTAGACGGCGTTGTAGGGCGAATGCTCCGGCATCACCATCACGAGCTGAAGGTTGGCGTCCTGGCGGCGGGCGAGCGCGACGGCGAGGCTGACGGCGTCGCGGCCGCGTTCGTCAGCGGTGTATCCGACGATGTAGTCCATGCGCGTCATGCTCCTTCGGCTGCGATGCTCAGGATGTTGCGGGCAGTTTGTTGGCCCATGCGGACGGCTCCTTCGACGTGCTGGTAGCCCTCCGCCGCGAGGTCGGAACAGGACCAGTGGATCGGGCCGACGGGGGTCAGCTGGTCCGGGCCGTAGCGGTGGAGGCCGCCGAGGTCGTAGCTGGTGGCGTAGGCGCCCCGGGTCCATTCCTCGGAGCCCCAGTCGGACTCGTAGTAGACCTCGGGGGTGAGAGCCTGCGGTCCGAGGAATCCGGCGATGGACTCGAGGATGGCCTGCTGGCGCGCGGCCGGGTCCAGCGCGAACATGGCGTCGGCTTTCTCGTCCGAGATAAATCCGACCAGCGTTCCCCGGGGATCCTCATGGTTGGTGTTGTCGTACACCTCCTGGACGATCGATGATGCGCTGAATCCCGTGCCCGACAGGCCGTCGGCCCGCCAGAACGGCGTCGTGTACACGGCGTGGACCTTGATCACCAGGCCCAGGGACTGGTGCTGGTGCATCTGGTGCTGGCGGCGGGGAAGCGGTGGTTCGTAGGACACCCGTGAGTAGAGGTTAGGCGGGACGGCCATCACGGCGTAGCGGGCCCGAACGGTCACGGTGTCGGACACGGCGGTGACGCCGCCGCCGTCGGACCACCGCAGGGTGCGGACCGGGCTACCCAGAACGACGTCGTCGCCCAGTCGGTCCGCGAGGCGTTCGGAGACCTGCTGCATACCACCGATAACCCGCTTGTCGAGGATGAAGTTTTCGTCGACAAGGTTGGAGAAGGAGCCGGCTGAAGCTGCCATCAACACCGCCTGCAACGCGGAGAAGGCATGCGCTGGTTTGGTGAGCATCCCGCCCGCGATGAAGAGGCCGATGTTGTTGCAGGCTTCCTCATCGGAGGACCGCTGCCGGAGCCAGTGGTGGAAGGAAATGGTGTCCAGGGCCCGGGCTTTGGGGTGGGTCCACGGAGTTTCGGGGCCCGCTTCTGCTGCCAGGCGGTCGAGCAGGTCGATGAGCCGGTTCATCTCGGCTTCGGTGGCGGCCGAGACAGGAAACATGTCGCCGGTGTAGCGTGTGCGGGTGCCGTCGGCGCCAATGTAGACGGAGTCACCGGTGCGGTACCGATCGTAGGTGCCCAGGCCGAGCTCCTCGAGCATTCCCTTGAGCGCCGTCTGGTCCGGTGACACCCACTGGCCGCCGATCTCCAGGATGGCGCCGTCGATGGTGTCGGTCCAGGTGCGCCCACCGACGCGATCACGCGCTTCCAGGACAGCGACGCTTAGTCCCGCCCTGTTCAACTCCCACGCCGCGGTGAGGCCTGACGGCCCCGCTCCTACGATCACTACGTCACGTTCCAAATGCTCCACAGCTGCCTCTCACGAACGGTATGGCCCAGGCCACAAAATGAACGTCATTCATTTATTAGGGATACTGTAGCGATACTCGCCCGGTTTGGAAAGGGCACCCCCACCACCCCCGGGTTGAGTCAAGCGGAGCTGAACCGACCGGCCGGCACGCAGGCGGGCACGATAGTGATGAAGGAACAGTAGAATGAATCCCCAGCAACGGGACGGCGAAGGGGCGGTCATGGGAAGTGTGGGACCGCCAGCCAGTCGACGTCGGGCGGGCCGACCACCGCGCGGACTGCTGTCCCGGGATCTGATCACCGACGCGGCACTGGGCCTGATTGCCAGCCAGGGCTACGAGGGGCTGACCATGTCAGCCCTCGCGCAGCGCCTTCGAGTGGCACCGTCGGCCCTGTACAACCACGCGGAGTCCAAGCAGGAGGTGCTGCGGTGGGTTGAGGATCAGGTGATGGCCCAGGTGGATTTCAGCGCCTTCGCCTCGGCCCCCTGGGATGAGGCAATTCGCGCCTGGGCGTGGTCTTACCGGGGCGTGTTCGCCGCCCACTCTCCACTGATTTCGGTAATCGCAGTGCTCCCCGTCACCGGCGCCCCCGAAACGCTCGCCATGTATGAGGCGGTAACCACCGGATTCCTCGACGCCGGCTGGCCCGAGGATCGCATCATCCCGGCCATCGTGGCTCTCGAATCATTCATCTTCGGGTCAGCGTTCGACGTCGCCGCCCCCGAGAACATTTTCGAATCCGGCAGCCTGGGCCCTGACTACCCAAGGTTCACTGCAGCAGTGCGCCGCCGGGACACGTCGCAGGCGGATTCCGCCGACGCGGCCTTCGCCATCGGCCTTGAAGCGCTCATCACCGGCCTCCGGGCACAGCTGACTAGCTGATCCACGCCCTCCCTACCATCAAGGACGCGACAACCCCGTCTCGCCGAAGCTCTGGTGGGTTCGGCGGTCGCCGGCCCGCCAGAGCTCACTCTTCGGCGACAGGAGGTTATCGACAATCGGTAAGTTAACGTTTATCGTTAGTAGCGATAAACGTTAAATCTTGGAGGAAGTCATGACTGCAGCATCGTCCACATCCCGCCAGCGAACCTCGCTGCGGACGGCTGAACGAATCGGCCTGATCATCTTCCAGACACTGATGGCACTCCTCACGCTGCTGGTACTAGGGGCGTTGGCCTATTTTCTGGTTCTGGCTTCGCAAGGCAGGACCGAGCTATACCTGCCGGCGGTCACACCCGAGGGCTCGCTGGCGGGGTTGGGCCCGCACGTTTCCGACGCCTATTTCGACACGGTCACACTCAGTGTTGAAGGAGTCAGCGCAGCGGCGATGGCACCCTACGGAATCACGATGATCGCCGGGTTCCTCTTCATCGCTGCATCCCTCATGTTCTTTCTGTTCCTCAGCCTCCGGATCTACCGCGGGCGGCCATTCAGCCGGCTCATGACCGTGGGGCTAAGTGTCATTGCGACAATTTTTGTCGCCGGGTCGCTCATCCTGCCGGCCATTCTCTCCTCCGCGCACTCATCGATCGTGGCAGATTTGGGTATCCCCCTGGCAGATGCACCGTTCACGACCGGGTATTACTTCGGACCAGCTGACTTGCTGTCCCTGATCACCGGAATCTTCTGTGGTCTGTTCGCTGGAGCGTTCAGCATCGGCTCACGGCTGCAACGCGACACCGAAGGAC
Organism: Arthrobacter sp. CAN_A1; assembly: GCF_015751665.1. Classification (NCBI taxonomy): domain Bacteria; kingdom Bacillati; phylum Actinomycetota; class Actinomycetes; order Micrococcales; family Micrococcaceae; genus Arthrobacter; species Arthrobacter sp. CAN_A1. Next base: position 25,163 of record NZ_JADOUR010000002.1, read on the forward strand.
TCATCTAGTGCCACCTACCGATTCCGAAACCACCGGCATTCACTGCCGATTGGACGAACTTCTCGCTGACAGGAACATGACCCTCACTGAACTCGGGCGACGAGTCGATATGAGCATCGTGAACCTGTCCATCCTCAAAAACGACAGGGCCCGGGCAATCCGGTTCTCGACCCTGCAAGCCATCTGCGAGGTACTTGAGTGCCAGGTGGGTGAGCTCCTGGCAATCCGCCCCACGTCGCCGGAAGCCTGACCCACGGACGCGGAACCACCCCCTCCGCCGAAGAGTGAGCTCTGGTGGAGGGGGTGGGGTGTCCGGGGAACTGGTCCGGAGAGGCAGCTACTTCACGGCGCGAATGGCCGCCTCGAGGACGTCGAGGCCGTCGTTCAGCAGCTCGTCACCGATCACCAATGGTGGGAGCAGCCGGACCACGTTGCCGTAGGTGCCACAGGTCAGGATGATGACGCCCTCCTCCAGACACGCCGCTGCGATGGCCTTGGTGGCCTCCGGGTTGGGTGTTTTGGTTCCGGGCAACACAAACTCAAGAGCGAGCATCGCGCCGCGGCCACGGATTTCCCCGATGATCGATGCGGAACCGAGGTCCTCCTGCAGGGCACGCAGCCGTGACGTCGCCAGCTCCTCGATCGCTAGAGCGCGGGCAGCAAGGTCCTGCTCCTGCATCGTGTCGATTGCGGCAAGCGCGGCAGCGCACGCCACCGGGTTGCCGCCGAAGGTGCCGCCAAGACCGCCGGGATGAACGGCGTCGAGCAGGTCAGCCCGGCCGGTGATGGCCGACAGCGGCATTCCGCCAGCGATTCCCTTGGCCATGGTGATGATGTCGGGCACCACTCCCTCATGGTCGACGGCGAACCAGGCGCCCGTACGGCAGAAGCCCGACTGCACCTCATCGGCAATGAACACCACTCCGTTGGCTTTAGCCCATGCTGCCAGCGTTGGCAGGAAGCCTTCGGCCGGCACGATGAAGCCGCCCTCACCCTGGATGGGTTCGATGATGATGGCGGCCAAGGAACTGACCCCAATCTGCTTCTCCATCATGGTGATAGCGCGCTGCGCTGCTTCGGCGCCGGTGATCGAGGGGTTTTCCTCACGGAACGGGTAGCTCATCGGCAGCCGGTACACCTCGGACGCGAACGGGCCGAAATCGCCGGATGGTCCACCCTTGTAAGGCAGCGACTTGGCGGTCAGCGCCATCGTGAGGTTGGTCCGCCCGTGATAGGCGTGATCAAACGCGGCGACGGCGGTGCGGCCGGTGGCCAGACGCGCCACCTTCACAGCATTCTCGACCGCCTCGGCACCCGAGTTGAACAGCACGGTGCGCTTCTCGAAGTCGCCCGGGGTCAGCTCGGCCAGCTTCTCGGCCACGGCAATATAGCCCTCGTAGGGGGTGACCATGAAGCAGGTGTGGGTGAAGTGCTCCACCTGCTCCTTGACGGCGCCGACGACGGCGGGATCCGAGGCCCCGACGCTCGTTACCGCGATGCCCGAGCCGAGGTCGATGAACGAGTTGCCGTCGACGTCGTGAATGATGCCGCCGTCGGCGTCGGCTACGTACACCGGCACGCCGGAGGCGACCCCCTTCGCCACCACAGCCGCGCGTCGTGCGGCCAGCTCGGTGGACTTCGGGCCGGGGAAGTCGGCGATGATCTTGCGCTTCTGCTCAAGCCGGAACTGCGGCTGGACTGTCTGGGTGGTCATAGTGAAACTGCCTTTCTAAACATCCAGCGCGCTCATGACGTGCTTGATCCGGGTGTAGTCCTCAACGCCGTACATCGAAAGATCCTTGCCGTAGCCGGAGCTTTTGAAGCCCCCGTGCGGCATCTCGGCGGTGAGGAGAATGTGGGTATTGATCCAGACAGCGCCAAAGTCGAGGTCTCGGGAGACCCGCATGGCGGTGCCGTGATCGGTGGTCCAAATGCTTGACGCGAGCGCGTACTCGACGTCGTTGGCCAGTTCAACTGCCTCATCCTCGGTGGTGAACTTCTGCACGGTGATGACGGGGCCAAACGTTTCCTTCTGGACGATATCGTCGTCCTGGCGGGCTCCGGTGATGACTGTTGCCTCGTAGAAGTACCCCTTGTCGCCGGAGCGTTTGCCGCCGATCTCCACCTTGCAGTGCTCCGGCAGGGCGTCCATCACGGCATTGACGGCGTTGAAGTGGTTGATGTTGTTCAACGGCCCGAAGTAGTTCTGGGAATCGTCAGCGTTACCGGTCTTCAGCGTTTCGGTGTGCGCCACCAGGGCCGCCACCAGTTCGTCGTGCGCCGAATCCTGCACCAGCACACGCGTGATCGCCGTGCAGTCCTGGCCAGCGTTGAAGAACGAGAATTCGGCGATCGCCGCAGCGGTCTTCTTGATCTCGGCGTCAGCGAAGACGACGGCGGGTGCCTTGCCACCAAGCTCCAGGTGGGCTCGCTTGAGGCTCTTGGCAGCACCGGTGGCGACGGCGATTCCCGCCCGGACCGATCCGGTGATCGATACCAGCCCGGGCACCGGGTGGTCCACCATTGCCGCACCGGTCTCGCCGGTCCCGAGCACCACGTTCAGGACGCCGGGCGGGAGTATCCCCTGGGTCAGTTTTGCCAGCACCAGGGTGGATTCGGGGGTGGTGTCACTGGGCTTCAGGACCACAGTGTTCCCGGCGGCGAGCGCTGGGCCGATCTTCCAGATGGCCATCAGCAGCGGGTAATTCCACGGCGCCACCTGGGCCACTACACCGATCGGTTCGCGGCGAATATAGGAGGTGTGTCCCTCCACATACTCACCGGCTGACTTTCCCTCCATCAGGCGGGCGGCACCGGCGAAGAACCGTAGCTGGTCTGCACCTACTGCCACCTCCTCGGCGGCGATCAGGTCGCGGACCTGGCCGGTATTACGGTGCTGGGCTTCGACGAGTTCGTCGCTCGCCCCTTCCAGCGCGTCGGCCAGCTTCAACAACATCAGCTGTCGCTGGCTGGGGGTGACGTGCTTGAACGTTTTGAACGCTGCCGCGGCTGCGGTCATGGCGGCGTCGACGTCCGAGGCCAGCGAGACGGGCGCCTTCGCCACAACTTCGCCGTTGGTCGGATTGACCACATCCAGCAACTCGGTGCCGGCCGGCGTCACGAACTCGCCGTTGATAAAGTTTTGGAGGGTGGTAACCACGGTATTCATCCCTTTTCTGATGATGGGCTGACGGAGCGCTGCGGATCTGCCGCGGCGTAAATCCATTGCCGACCCTACGCCCCCTCACATTCCCCGGCCTAGGGCGATCCGCACAACAACCTCCGCCAACCGTGATGCAACCGCACAGTCCGGCGGTTCTATAGTTGAGGGATGGCCATCACTCTGCCCACCCTGCTCACGGCCGCTGGTCTCGGACTTCAACTGGTGGGGTCGGCTGACGCTCCCGCCGTCCCGATCCAGTGGGTGGCGGTCACCGAACTTGAGGATCCACTCCCCTTCCTCAGCGGCGGAGAGGTGGTATTGACCACCGGTCTCCGGCAGAAGACGATGACGGCGCAACGCGCATTTGTGCGTCGGGTCCACGAATCCGGGGCACTGGGAATCGGCTTCGGCACTGGCCTGGGGCATCGACAGGTCCCAGCGGCGCTCGTTGACGAGGCCGACTCTCTGGGGCTTCCCGTTTTCCGGGTGCCCTACGAGACGCCGTTCATCGCGATCGGGAAGATCGTCGCCGATTCCCTGTCCGCGGACCACTACTCGCGGCTCGAGAGTCTCCTCAAGGGCCATCAAATCCTCGCGTCGGCCCTCCTCGGCGAGGGTGGTCTCCCCCAGTTGCTCCGCGAGCTCGCCGCCATGCTCGGCACCGACGTCGTGCTATCCCAATACGGCGCCCAACTGTTCACGACGGTCGCGGCCGGTCGACCCGGCACCGACCCGGTGGACAGGCACTGGCACCGCCTCCCGGTGGCCACCGGCCTGAAGGACCGGTGCACCCTGGCCATCGCCGAACCGCACAGTCCCGAGCCCATCGTGGCGTATGCGCAAAGTCTGATCAGCGTCGAGTTGAGCAACCAGGCCCGGCGGCGGGCGAGTGAGCGGGCCGTGGTGGGTCAGCTCTTCCAGGACGTGGTGCGTGGCACCCTTGCCGGGCCCGACGCCGTCGCGCGCCTCGGAGGCGCCGGCATCGATACCGCGCTTCGGCAGGTGGTGGTGATCGTCGAGGTGGCGTCCGGGCAGCGGCGGGCGCTGCGGACCCTGCCGGCACCCTCAGGATTCGAGCCCGGGGTTACCGCCCTGGTGGATGAGCGGCTGGTCATCGCCGTGCCGGAGGGCAACGGCGCTGCCCTGAGCCAACAGATGGGCGCCTACCTTCATGGCGCCGGGCTGACCGCAAAGGTGGGCTTCGGCGGCGCCTATGCGCAGGCGAGCGGATTCCGGTGGAGCTACTTCGAGGCGCGTGAATCGCTGACCCGGGGGCAAGCAGTCAACACCCCGGACCGGCTGAGCCTGACCTCCCTGCTGATGGCGAGCGAGGATGTCCCGCTCGCCGATCTTGCCGCGGAAGCGCTGGACCCGGTGGCGGCGTTCGACCAGCGCCACCACGCCGAACTGATGGTCACGTTGGAGCGTTATCTTGCCCTGAACGGGTCGGTGGCCGCGGTGGCGGAAGCGCTGCAGCTGCACCGGAACACAGTACGGTACCGCCTCCAGCAGATCCAGGACCTGAGCGGCTACGACCCCGGCATCACTGCCGACCGCGTCCACTTGTTCCTCGCCCTGAATGTGAGGGGACTGCAGTAACCGGACGGCGGTGATGCGAATTGTCCAAAAAGTGCTGGTCTTTCGTCAGGTGGCATGGTCAAATTACGACAGCCAGACAGCACCGCTCCCAGCGACGCGCATCCGGCGGATGCCGCTCAAGGGGGACTTGAGGGCCTTTCTCAAGGAAAAGACGTGGTCTCATGACGCACCGTAATCGCTTGCTGACTTTTGGCACCTGTGCCGCTCTCATTGCCGGATCTTCGTTTCTCGCTGCTTCTCCCGCGTTGGCTGCGCCCGCTTCCGCGTCCTGTGTGTCCGCCCAGGTAGCGCTGGGTGCAGCCCTCGACTCCGCGTCGGTGGATATCGGCCTCGCCTACGATTTGAAAGCCGCCATCGCTGCCGTCGAGGCCGCCGGCCTGGTCCTTGAAGAGGCGTGGCTGACCGCCGACTCAGCGGCGGCCGAGGAATACGCAGCGGTGGAAGCCGCGTACGTCGCCTACGACGAGGCAGTGATGGCTCTTGAAGCAGCCGACGTGGCGCTGGACGTAGCGCAGACAGCGAAGATCCTGGCTGATGACCGGGTTGAAGCTGCCGAAATTGCCCTCGCCGCGGTGGCGGAGGGCGACGACGCGGGCCGTCTCGCCGCCGAAACCGAGTTGACTGCAGCACTCTCCGCACAGGCCGACGCGACCGCCGCACTGACCGCACGCCAGGCGGAGCGGGACGCCGCACCAGCCACTCTCGCAGCCGCCGAAGCGGCCCTGATCGAAGCCGAGGACGCCCTGAATGCCGCCATCAACAACGAAGCGCTGATCGCCGCCGAGGAAGTGTACTTTGCTGCCATCGAAGTGGTTGAGGCCATCTTCGTCAAGCTTGACGGTGGAGGGATCAGCCCCGAAGAGGTGCAGGTGCTGGTGAACGCCGCCCTCGCTGCGTGCGCGGCAACGGGCGGGGACCAGGGATCCGGCGTGGACTTCGAGGTGCCGGTGGTAGCCGTCGTTCCCAACACTCCAGCGGCGCCCGGCGCGGTGGCCACCGGAACCACAGCCGTGGCCGGACGAGGGCTGAACATCCAGACCGCTGGCAGTGACACTGCCGGAGCAAAGGATGATGCCATTGCCCTCGGGGGCGTGGCAGGAGGAGCACTACTACTCCTCTCGGGCGCCGCAGTGTGGCTGCGGCGATCCGCCCGGGGCTAATGATGGTGGGCTGGCAGCGCCCCGCTACGCGGTGGACGGGCTTGGCGCTGTCGGCTGCCCTGATCATGGTTGCCGTGCCGGTTGCCGGCTCGGCAACCCCGGCTTCCGAGTCAGGACGCCAGGTCCACGCCGCCGCGTTCCTGCCTGCGCCGGCGCCCATGGAATTGCCCGCACCGGCACCAACAGCGGCGCCTGCCACCGAGCCGGCCGCGTCTCCGCCCGGGTGGCTCACCGTGGAGGCCGCCGGGATTGACCAGTCGATCCTGCCGCTCACCCCCTCAGAGGAGGAGTTTGCGTCCCAATCGATCGTTCCGCCACTGACCGAAGACGCCTATTGGCTGACCTCCTTCGGGACGCCCGGGAAGGCGTCGGAAGATACTACCTACATCACCGGCCACAGCTGGGAGGGGCGGGACGCCCCCTTCAACCGGCTGAGCACCGACGCCGCGGTGGGTGATTCAATTGTGCTCACCACCGAGACGGGGGTCCTCGACTACGTCATCGATTCGGTGACCACCCTCGACAAGAACACCCTGAAGGACAGCGAGATCTGGGATGTCGTGCCCAACCGGCTGGTGGTGATTAGCTGCTACACCGAGGACATCTGGGGCAAGAACGTGGTGATCACCGCCAGCCCGGCGGGAAGCGCATAGAAGTGGTGCCTGTCCACTATGTTGCGGCGACCGCGACGGATGTTGGCCTGGCGCTGGGGCCGCTGGGCGGCCCGGACCAGTTCCTGCCGGAATCGGTCAGGGCCGCTGCCAGCCGTCATCAGCGCGAACAGGATCGGCTGTCCTACGGTGCTGCCCACGCAATGTTCCGCCTCCTGGCGGCGCACCTGCTCGGCGCCAGCCCGTCGAGGGCCGCCGCCCTGACTGTGACGCGATCCTGCCGGACCTGCGGCTCGGATCTGCACGGCAAACCGGCGATCGACGGAGTAGAGCTCAGCCTTTCCCGTTCCGCGGGGGCAATCCTCGTTGCCTCAGCCCAGGCCGGGCGCCCGATTGGCGCCGATCTTGAGCGAATTCCTGAGGCTGTCTTCGACGGGTTCGATGCGTATGCCCTCTCGGAGCCGGAGCGGGATCAGCTCCTGCCCGACGACGTCGACACCCGGCTCCGAAGGTGGGTCGCCAAGGAGGCGGTGCTCAAAGCAACTGGTCATGGTCTCAGCGTCGAACCGCACCGGCTCACCATGTCGGGGAAGTCCTGCGCAGGTCTGCCAGAGGCGCAGGGCCTGGAGCTGACCTGGCTGGCCGGGCGCACCGGTCTTGCCGGGTACGCCGCGGCGATCGCCGCCCCGGCCGACCAGCACCCGGCCCGGCTGGCGCTGGCGGACGTACTCGGTTAACCGAACCACCAGATCAGCACTCACCTGCCGGACACATGATCGATGCAGTACGGTGTCCAAGGCCTGGCATCGAGCCGTCCCTCGGCGATGGCCTGACCGCAGACAGCGCACACGCCGAAGCTCCCGCCGTCGAGCCGCTCCAAAGCGGCCCGGATCTCGTCTGACCGGCGTTGGGCGTCCCGGGCCAGGACCGCCACCTGAGAGAGTTCAGAGGCGATGGTGGTGCCCTCCGGGTCATGTTCGTCGTCGACGTTTGAATTGTCCCGGGCTGCGCTCACGGACCGGCTGTCGGCGTCCAGGGCGGCAAGGCTCGCACCGGTTCGGCCCAGCTCAGCGTGCAGCAGCGGCCGATAGCGTTCAAAGGAAGTCTCTGGTGCCATCCAGCCATGCTACGGGTGCGGCCGCTACAGGTAGCGGTCGGTGACTCGTAATCAAAAAGGGATCGGGCGGCCCAACCCATCCGGTTCAGACAGCTGATCACTGTCAGCAACTGGAACCATGAATCACCGAGTGCGAAGAACACGGCCCACAGGCCTGCACAGAGCACAGCTGTGACCACGGGGTGGGCTGTGGGTGCGCAGCCGGGGTCTAGGACAACATTCTAAGGACAGGTCCTGGAAACTGGCACGCCTACGATTCGCCCGCTCCCCTGGCTACCCTGCCGGAACTTTGACGGTATTTCGCCGGGACGGGTCACGAATCGACTATCCTAGGGGAGCAGGCGTCCCGTCGTATGGGTTTGTCGCTCGACTAAGGGACCGCGACGCAATTCGGCGAGCGCGGCAGGAACGTCAGGGAATTATGGTTGAGCGGTTACCTTTCACCACATGCAGCACTGGCCCCGACCTCTGCTCCCCGTACCTCGAAGAGCTTCCCATCACCGGGGCTGCCATTTCCGTGAGTGGCGGATCCGTCCAGGAAACCGTGTGTTGTAGCGACGATCTGGCCCGCCATCTTGATGAGCTTCAATTTGAGCTGGGTGAAGGTCCCCGCTGGGATGCCGTCTCAAGCCGCCTTCCAGTGATGGTCTCGGACACGGCTGATGACTGGCACACTCGGTGGCCAGTGTTTGGTAACGCTGTGCGTGCCCTGGACGTCAAAGCACTGTTTGTCTTCCCCTTAGTCCTTGGGGCTATTGATATCGGAGTTGTAGAGCTCTATCGCACCCGTCCGGGCAAATTGAGCAACGTCAGCCAAGCCGTGGCATCAGACCTCACCAACAAAACCTCCTGGACTCTGCTGCGTCAGATCCTGTCGCAGGCCCCCGACCACCAGAGCGCCTTTGGTGGCGTTGACGGCACCTCGCTGTCCCGGCGGGAGATCCACCAGGCCACCGGAATGGTGCTGGCTCAGACCAACATCAACGTCCCCGACGCTTTGCTTCTCCTGCGTGGTTATGCCTTTTCGGAAGGCCTTCCACTCAAGGATGTGGCACTGGCGGTCATCGAACGCCAGCTGGACTTCACCCCCAAACTTCAGATAGCGGAGTAAACTTTAGTCATGGTGACATCGACCCGGGCAGAACGCGTCAGCGCGGCTTTTGTAAAGATCGCTGACACGTTGGTCGACGACTACGGCGTGCTTGATCTCCTGCATACGCTGGTTGAGGAATCAGTTAGCATCCTTGATGCCACTGCCGCAGGGCTTTTGCTGGCGGACCAGTTCGGTGAACTCCAGGTGCTGGCTTCCACCAGCGAGGAGAGCCAGTTGGTGGAAGTGCTGCAGCGGGAAGCCGGCGCTGGCCCGTGCGTGGAATGCTTCCAGACAGGGGAAGTTGTCACTGTTGACGACATCTCCGAGCTAGGCGACAAATGGCCCGATTTCAAACAGGCGGCCCTGTCTCAAGGCTTCCGGTCGGTACACGCCATTCCCTTGCGCATTCGGGGCAGGACTATCGGTGCGCTCAACCTCTTCGGTGTGGTTCCCGGCGCACTGACCAGCGAGGACGCGGCCATTGGGCAGGCATTGGCCGATGTAGCGACAATCAGCATTCTGCAGGAGCGAGCGATCCGCGAGGCAGGAGTGATCAACGATCAACTCCAGCGTGCGCTGACCAGCCGCATTCTGATTGAACAGGCCAAGGGGGTGGTCGCCCAGCTGAGCAACGTTGATATGCACGAGTCGTTTACCCGGATACGCAACCATGCCAGGCGGAACCACCTCACCCTTCATGACACGGCGTCGAGGATTGTTGATCGGTCGCTTACTCTCTAGCTGGACAAGCGTGTTGCTTGCCCATTATGCCCTTTTTAAACTGAAGTTCGCTGTCAGCCGACCCGGTGGCTGGGGGGAATACCGGGTCGGCTGACAACGCAAGTTGTCAGGTTGCAGTCAGCGAGTCGATGTACCTAATCGACTTATTGACTGCGGTTTAGCTGCCATATGATCTCCTTCTAAGTGTCGTTTGACTGTCTCAGAACTCATTACTCATATACCTCCCCGAATACCGACGATCTTGAGGATTAGCTGTAATGCCCTAGCTTATGAGCTGGAACCGGATGAATCGAAACCGCAAATTTGGATGGCGTGATCCCCGATATCTCAAGATCAAACTAGGATCACCTTGCCCGGGTAGTTCCGCGGATTCTCAAACTCAACACGGTGCCGGGGTCTGGGGCAGTGCCTCCAGTATAGTCGCCACTAGGGGCCTCGTCTATGGCCGGACCCTATCTAGCTCACCGGGCTGGTACCCCACCGAAGGTCATACGAATATCTTTGAACACATCACGCGATTCGGGCAGCCATGGGAGTCCCACGAAAACGTGGAAACCACCTGGATACCGGCGGAAGGCGAGGTCGCCGCCGTCGCTCATCAGCCGGTCGAGGGCTACGGCATCCGCCATGCAAACGTCCCAGCTCCCCTGATAAAGAGAGATCGGCGGAAGGCCGGCCAGGGCCGCCGGAGCAGCGAAAACCGGGCTCAGCAACTGCTCCCGGGGGTCCTCTCCCCCGGCCCACCAGCTACCTGCCTCCACCGCGCCGGGGGTGGCCAGCATCGGATCCACCCGATCATACCGGGGAATGTCCGGGTTGGTGCCGGTGATATCCAGCCACGGCGAAAAGAGGATCAGCCGCCCGGGCCGCGGCAGGTTCAGTGCTGCAAAATGCAGTGCCTGGCCCACCGCCAACCCCCCACCCGCAGAGTCACCGGCGAGGACGACGTCGTCGGCGTCAGTGGTGCTGAGCACCATCTGGTAAACCGCGGTGAGGTAGTCATAGGCTTCCCGGAAGGTGTGCTCGGGCGCCAACCGATACAGGGGTACCGTCACCGTCGCCCCGGTCGCCTTGATCAGCGCAGCGATGATCCACCAGTGGGGGCGTGCCAGCTCATTGATGTAGGTTCCACCGTGGGTGTAGATGATGTGCTGCCTCGACGCACCGGACCGTGGACGCAGGGTGATCGTCCTGACGCCGTCGACCTCCCGGTCCTCGACAGCGCACCGCCGCCGTAGTGACCGCGTCAACGGCGTGGGACTGGGATAGCTGCGCCGCTGATATTGTCCACGCATCCACTCGGCAGAGGAGTAGTGCCGCTTGGTCGGTGTCAGGCGGAGCACCGCATTGATTAGTCGCATGGGAGCACTGGCAGGTTGTTCTGCGGCCGGGCGGAGAGTCGAGGTCATGGGCTTAACAGTGCCACGGACTCGCCACTGAGGTCTGGCGCCGGTGCGCGCCGCTCCCTAAGGTAAGAAGATGGCAAACGCAACTCATACCAGCCTCCAGCACAGCTGGCAGGGCGAGGATGACCCCGGCCGGATCGATACGGCGACGATCAACCTTGAGACCGACCGGCTCACCGCCCACGGCACCTCAAGGACAGCCGACTACGCGGTCAGCTGGGCGCTCGCGACGACGACGGGCTGGGTGACTCAGCGGCTCACCGTGACGGTCCACGGGCAGGGCTGGAGCCGCCACCTTGAGCTCACGCGATCGGCCGACGGGGTCTGGTCCAGCGAGACACTCAGCCCTGGGGACACCGACCTGCCCGAGCCAGGGATCGCTGACCCCGAGGGGATGGCGGGCGCCCTTGACTGCGATCTCGGGCTGTGTCCAGTAACCAACACCATGCCGATTCTTCGGCTCAACCTGGTCTCAGGCGACGGTGCGCCGGTCGACGAAACAGCTCTGACCATGGCTTGGGTCGAGGTGCCCAGCCTGCGGGTGATCCCCAGCAAGCAGGTCTACAGCCAGGTACGTGCTGCCAGGGAGGACGCACCGGCAATGGTGCTGTACAGCTCTGGCAACGGCGGGTTCACCGCCGAACTGACCGTTGACGACGACGGCGTGGTGGTGGATTATCCCGGGCTTGCACGCCGGATTCATTAGGGTTCACCGGAACGTCCCTCCGCGGGCAGCCTGCACTGGGTAAACTCGTGCTGGCCGCGAATGACTCCCGCGCAGAACACAGACCCCTGCAACCCGGACGGACCCCATGACCAATGCGGAGGACATTGCCCTGCTGATCGATCTGCTCGGGGTTTTCTTCTTCGCCGTCTCTGGATCCTTACTGGCGGCCCGCAAGGGATTCGACCTGGTTGGGTCGCTGCTGCTCGCCTCGCTGGCTGGGTTGGGCGGCGGTGTGGCCCGGGACCTGATCATCGACACCGTTCCCGCCGCGTTCTCCAACCCCGCCTACCTGATTCCTCCGGTCCTGGCCACCCTGCTGGTGTACTTCCTGTTCTCCGGAGTGGAGCGGGTGAGCAACCTGCTCGTCATTTTCGACGCCGCGGGGCTGGGCCTGTTCTGCATCACCGGAACCGTGAAGGCTCTGGAATTCGGTCTTCACCCGGTGGCGGGCATTCTGCTGGGGGTGACCACCGCCGTCGGTGGCGGTCTGCTGCGCGATGTGGTGGCCAATGAGGTGCCTCAACTGTTCGACCCCCGGGACATATACGCGCTTCCCGCGATGCTAGGCGCCGGGTTGACCACCCTGCTGGTGACTACCGGGTGGTTCAACGTGGTGACCGGCGCCGTCGTCGCTGCCCTGGTGTTCCTCCTGCGGGTCCTCGCGTGGCGTTTCAGCTGGCGCGCACCCCTGGCGGTCCTGGGCTGGAAGCGCACCGGGACGGCGTAGACCCACCCGCTGCGGGGGCTAGGATGGATGTATCCCCCCACCCCACCCCTGGAGTTCCAATTGACTGAGCTATTCCTGGACAAATTCCGTGCCCTGGTTCCGGCGTACTATGATGACCAGTGGTCGGCTGAGGATGGCCTGTCAAAAGAAGAACTCCAGGACCTGATGGACGGTCAGGACTTTGACCTGCCACTCGCCCTCCGCGACTTCTACCTTGCTGTCGGCGCCGTCGAGGACATCATGGAGGCCTACCACTTCTTCTGGGACCCCGACGAGCTGACCATCGAAGACGGGCACCTTTTGTTCCTCGAAGACGAGGAGGAAAAGTACACCTGGGGGATCCGCGTGGACCAGCTGGACGTCCCGGATCCCATCATCTGGCGTCGCAACAATGCCCGGGGCACCTGGAAAAGCGAAGAGGGCACGTTCAGCGAATATGTCCTCGACATGTTCGAGTGGGTGTTCGAAGAAGACACGGACGAGGATTGACCGGCTGGGTGGGGCATGCCCCGGACGGGTACCAGTGTCCCTTCTGTGATCTCGCCTCCGGAGAGTTCCGGGTGCCCAGCAATCTCTGCCGTCCCGGCGATGTGGTGTATGCCGACGACCTGGTGCTGGCGTTCATCGCGTCCCATGGCTTCGACCCGCACCCCGGCCATGTGCTGGTGACCCCGCGGGCCCACTACGAGCTCCTGTACGAATTGCCCGACGACGTCGCCGGCCGCATCATGACCGTCACCCGCGACATGGCGGTAGCCATCAAACGGGCCTGGTCTCCGGATGGCATCTCGACCCGCCAGCACAACGAACCAGCCGGCAGCCAGCACGTCTGGCACTACCACCAGCATGTCCTCCCCCGCTGGCACGACGACGGCTTTTACTTCACCCCGAAGCGGCCCATCGTCGACCCGAAGGACCGGGCACGGAAGGCAGCGGAGCTGCGCGCCGTCCTGTAAGCCCGCCGGGGTCGCGTACAGGTTCCCCCAGGTCGAATACTGCTTCAGGTGGGACCGCGAACGCGGAGGCTCGGTGCGGCCTAGACGTCCCTGGTCACCACGGCCTGGGCGAAAGCCGTGAGTGCCTGCTTGACGGTGCTTTCCGGGAGCGGCTCGAGGGCGGCGACGGCGTCGTCGGCCCACTGCTGCGCCACGGCCCAGGCGTCCTGCGTCGCCGGGTGCGCGCTGACGGCGGCAACCGCGTCAGCCAGTGCCTCCTCCGAGGTCAGGTCACCATCGACCAGGTCGAGCACCGCGACGGCGGACGCATCACCGGCGGCAGCCGCCTGCCGGATCAGGAGAATCGGCAGGGTCGGCACGCCTTCGCGGAGATCGGTGCCGGGCGACTTGCCGGAGGTGACCTTCACGCCGGTGACGTCGATGACGTCGTCGGCCAGCTGGAAGGCAACTCCCACCTTCTCGCCGTAGGAGAGCATCACGTCGATCGCCGACTGCGAGGCCTGCCCGAACAGCGCACCGAGTTGACCCGACGCGGCAACCAGTGAGCCCGTTTTATCGGCGATGACTGACAGGTAGTGCTCTACAGGATCTTCGTCCTCGCGGGGGCCGACTGTCTCATGCAGCTGGCCCAGGCAGAGCCGTTCAAAGGTCCGCGCCTGGATGCCGAGGGCCCGGCCGCCCAGTTCCGACACCAGAATCGACGCACGGGCGAAAATGAGGTCTCCGGTCAGGATGGCGACCGAGTTGCCCCACACCTCGTGTGCCGTTGGCGCACCGCGGCGGTACGGCGCGGAGTCCATGACGTCGTCGTGGTAGAGCGTGGCAAGGTGGGTCAGTTCGACGACGACGGCGGCCTGCACCACCTCGGGGCGGCTGGAATCGCCGAGGTGTGAGGCAAGAATGGTCAGCAGTGGCCGGATCCGTTTTCCGCCGGCTTCCACCAGATGACGGCTGGTTGCGTCGGCGAGGGGATCGGAGCTGGCGATGGCTTCCCGCAGCTGCTTCTCCACCTTCGCCAGGCAGGTGGAAACTGCCGGGCCCAGCTCAGGATCCTCGGCGATCAGGGCGAACCCGGGCGGCAGTCGCAGGCCGGTAGCGATGGCGCCGGTGGCAGTGTCGACCTCGACGCCGTCGGAGCGCGGGTGTCCAGCGCTGGTCCAGCCGGGGTTAGCAGATTCTGTCACTGTCTCAGACTAACTAGTAGAGCGCGCGGAGCTGGCATGAGTCCGTGTGCGTGGGTGGGATTGATTGCTGACGGGTGGTACCAGCTGCTCCAGCAGGTGAATGACGCGATCCTCGAAGCCCTTGCCGCCGGTATCGGTCAGGTTGGCCAGCATCCGCACCACGAAGCGCATCAGCACGGGGATGGGCATGCCGGTCCTGAGCGCCAGCCGCAGGATCGCTGGCTTCCCGATCAACTGGGCGAAGATGGTTCCGAGGGTGAAGTGACTGCCCCAGAGGCCCCGCAGGTGCGGCGCGTAGCCAGCCAGTACCTGATCGCGGCCCAGGGGTGAGCTCACCTTTTCGGCGCTGACAATGAACTCGGCTGCATACCGCGCCGACTCCATGGCGTAGGAAATGCCTTCCCCGTTGAACGGCGACACCATACCGCCGGCGTCGCCGAGCAGCAGCATTCCCGGGCTGTAATGCGGGGTCCGGTTGAAGCCCATAGGAAGGGCGGCGCCGCGGATCTCCCCAACCTGCTGTTCCGGGACGAAGCCCCATTCGGCGGGCATCCCGGCGGTCCAGTCGCGCAGGACCTGCTTGTAGTCGAGCTTGCCGAACTCAGCCGACGAATTCAGGATGCCCAGGCCCACGTTGGAGGTGCCGTCCCCGACGCCGAAGACCCAGCCGTAACCGGGCAGCGGCCTGCCGGTTGCGTCGGGCAGTTCCAGCCACCCTTCCATCCATGGGTCCTCGTGGCGGGGGCTGGTGAAGTAGGTGCGCACCGCAACGCCGAGCGGACGGTCATCGCGCTTGGCCAGGCCGAGGCTGACGGCCGTGCGGGTTGAGTTGCCGTCGGCGGCAAGGATGGTGTCGGCATGAAACTGCCGGGTCTGACCCGTCTTGCGCCCCGCTGGGTCAAGGATATTCACGACGACGCCGGTCACCCGGCCGGCGTCGTTCCGGATCGCCGAGCTCACCGAATGCCCCTCGAGAATCACGGCGCCCGCCGCCCGCGCGTGCTCGGCGAGCTCCTGGTCAAACCCGAGGCGGGTGCGGACCAGGCCGTAGTCTGGGAAATCGGTCAGGTCCGGCCAGGGCACCTCAACGGTGCGGCCGCCGGCTTTGAGACGTAGACCAACATTGCGTCGCCATCCCGCCGATTCTTCGTGGGGCAAACCGAGGAGCTGAATTTCGCGGACTGCCCTCGGCGTAAACCCGTCGCCGCAGACTTTCTCCCGCGGGAAGATCGACTTCTCGACGACAGTGACGTCCACCCCGGCGCGCGCCAGGTAGTAGGCAGCAGTGGATCCGGCGGGGCCGGCCCCGACGATCAGTACCGACATCTAGTTGGCTGCCCGCGTGCTGCGGCGCCGCGGACCATCCTGAACCGGCGCAGCATCGGTCTGGTCCAGGGGCTTCGTGGCACGGTGTACTGCCACAATGCCGCCGTTGAGGTTCCGGTAGGCAACGTTTTCCCACCCGGCAGCCGTGAGCCAGGCGGCGAGTGAGTCTTGATCCGGCCAGGCCCTGATGGACTCGGCCAGATAGACGTACGCGGTCGGGTTGGAGCTGACCTTCGTGGCGATAGCCGGGAGAGCGCGCATCAGATATTCGGTGTACATGGTGCGCCACAGCGGAACGGTCGGCTGGGAGAACTCAGCGATCACCAGTTTGCCGCCGGGCTTGGTGACCCGCAGCATCTCGGCGAGAGCTTGCTGCGGACGGTGCACATTGCGCAGGCCGAAGGAGATGGTCGACGCGTCGAAGGAGTTGTCGGCGAACGGAAGGTCGGTGGCGTCTCCCGCAATGAAATCGATGTCCGGGCGGCGGCGCTTACCGACGCGCAGCATGCCGAGGGAGAAGTCGCAGGCCACCACATACACGCCATTGTCCGCGTAGGGTTCGCTGGAGGTGCCGGTTCCGGCGGCCAGGTCGAGGACCTTCTGGCCTTTCACCGCACCGACTGCATCCACCACGATGCGCCGCCAGCGGTGAGTCTGGCCCAGGGACAGGACGTCGTTGACGACGTCGTATTTGGGCGCCACGTCGTCAAACATGGCTGCTACTTCTTCGGGACGCTTTTCCAGTGATGCACGGTTCACCCTTGTATTGTCTCAAACAATTCACTGGTCCTTAATCGCGCGGGCGCGGCGCGCTCTCCGCGGCGCCGGCTGGCCACCCGACCGACCCACTCCCGGGCAAGAGTAGGCTTGGAAATCATGAGCACTCCGTCCACCATCGCGGTCGCGCCGCCGCTGACGCCAGCGCGCGGTCTCCGCAGCATCACCATTGAGCGGGGACAGCTCGACGACACCACCGGGCTCCTCGACTACGTGGCACGGAATGACATTCATACCTGGGTCCGGCGCGGAGATGGCCTGGTTGCCTTTGGAGAGAGCGCCCGGTTCACCACCACGGGACCCCACCGGTTCGTTGACGCCCAGGAGTGGTGGCGCACCCAGCTCCTGGAGGCCGACATCCTCAATCCGCTGGAGGTTCCCGGCTCCGGACTGGTGGCCTTCGGCTCCTTTGCCTTCTCCAAGACGTCCCAGCACCTGTCCCGGCTGATCGTGCCGCGCGTGGTGGTGGGCTGCCGCGACGGCCACAGCTGGTTGACCTACATCACCGCCGACGACGATGCCGAAGTGACTGCCGACGCAGCGGAGGCAGCCTTGGCCGAATACCTTGACGAGACCGCCGTCGAACGCGAACCGAATCCAGCGGACCACCTCGCTCCGGGCATCCTCTCGGAGGAGCAGTGGATGACCGCGGTAGAGCAGGGAATCGAGCACATCAGGACGGGCGAGCTGAGCAAGCTGGTGCTGGCCCGTGATGTGGTGGCCGAACTCGGGTCCCCGGTGGCGACAGCGCAGGTGTTGCGCGAGCTGGCGGTGAGGTACTCGGACTGTTGGACCTACTCGGTGGACGGGCTGATCGGTTCGACCCCGGAGATGCTGATCAAGGTCGAGAACGCGACGGCGCAGGCCAGGGTGCTGGCCGGAACACTGGACCGGGCCAACGCACCGGCCGATGACCCCGACTATGCAAAGCGGGTACTCGCCGGCTCCGAGAAGCAGTTGCATGAACATCAGATCGCCATCGACTCGCTGACCCAACAGCTCGAACCGTTCACCAGCTCCATGACCTCGCACAGCGAACCCTTTGTCCTGGAACTCCCCAACGTGTGGCATCTGGCCTCCGACGTGACGGCGCAACTGGTCCAGTGCGACGACGGCGGCGTGCCGACGTCGTTGGCCCTGGTTGGCGCCCTCCATCCGACGGCGGCGGTCTGCGGGACACCGACTACTGTGGCGGGCGCCCTGATCCGGGAACTCGAGCATCTGGAGCGCGGACCCTATGCCGGGCCGGTGGGCTGGATGGACGCCCGCGGCAACGGTGAGTGGGGCATCGCGCTGCGCGGTGCGGTGATCGAAAGCCCCACCCGGGTGCGGATGTACGCGGGGTGCGGGATCGTCGCCGCCTCGAATGCGAAGGCGGAGCTTGCGGAATCCTGGAGCAAGTTCAGGCCCATGATCGAGGCGCTGGGCATTCGGCGGTAGCTACTCCGGCCAAGCAGACCCTGTTGGTTACCAATACGCAATGCCTGTAGCCTGTGATGCACATCTCTATGCAGCTAGAATTTGAAACGAAGTTTTTCCCGTCCACAAATGAGGTATGTGCATGTTCGCCAAGCGTTCGACAGTTCCCAAGACCCTTGCCATCGCAGCGATCGGCGCACTGGCGCTCAGCGCCTGCGGCGGTTCCGATGAGCCAGCCGCCGACGAATCCGGGATGGCCCTGATTTCCGAGGGCGCCCTGACCGTGTGCTCGGACATCCCCTACGCACCGTTCGAATATGAAGAAGACGGCGAGTACGTGGGCTTCGACATGGACATCATGCGTGCCATCGCCACCGGTATGGACCTCGAACTTGAGGTAGTTGACGTTGGCTTCGACGGCCTCGCCAGCGGTGCTGTCCTTGCGGCGGGCCAGTGCGACGTCGGCGCCAGCGCCATCACCATCACCGAGGAGCGCGCCGCGAACCTCGGCTTCTCTGAGCCGTACTACGACTCCCTGCAGTCGCTGCTGGTTCCCACTGACTCGGACGTCGCGTCAATCGACGACCTTGCCGGAATGTCCGTCGGCGTCCAGGCCGGAACCACCGGGGAAACGTACACCCGCGAGAACGTTCCCGCCGACACCGAGGTCGTAGCCTTCCCTAGCGACGCAGAGCTCTATGCGGCACTTCAGGCTGGCAATGTCGCAGCAATCCTGCAGGACCTTCCAGTGAACCTGAACCACACCGAAGACGGCATGTACACCATCGCTGAAGAGTTCAAGACCGATGAGCAGTACGGCTTCGCCATGAAGAAGGAGGGCAGCGAAGAACTACTCGCTGCTGTCAACGAACAACTCGCCGAATTGCGTGACAACGGCGAATACGACGAGATCTACAACACCTACTTCACGGAGTAGAAACCCTGGCCCGGAGCTCGTCGTCATGACGGGTTCCGGGCCGACAATCTCCCGATAACGATTGGCTTCCTCTTGAAACGCTCAACCCGCCGACGCCTGACCCGCGGCGCCCTGTACGCGGTCTTTGTACTCGCAGTGGTCGTGGTCGTGTCGCTTGCCGACTGGACGGCGATCCGCACCTACTTCTTCGATTTCGACATTGCTGCCGAGGCGTTTCCCGACATTATCCTGATAGCGGCGAAGAACACCGTCCTGTACACGGCTATCGCCTTCATCGGCGGCTTAATTGTTGGGCTAGTCCTGGCACTCATGAAGCTGTCGCCGGTGTTGCCTTACCGCTGGCTGGCGACCGCTTACATTGAGCTTTTCCGCGGTCTGCCAGCCCTGCTGGTGATCTTCGGTTTTGCGTTCGCTGTGCCGATTGCGTTCGGGTGGCGGCCACCGGGCGGGAGCGCTGGGGCTGGCCTGATTGCGCTCATCCTCGTGTCCTCCGCCTACATCGCCGAAACCATTAGAGCCGGAATCGAGGCTGTTCCACCGGGTCAAGTGGAAGCCGCACGATCGCTCGGCATGCGCCCCTCCTGGACCATGATCTCGGTGGTCCTGCCTCAGGCGTTCAGGATCATCACCCCGCCGCTGACCAACGAGCTGGTGATCCTGATCAAGGACACGTCCCTGCTGTTCATCGCTGGCATGGCTCTGGGCGACCGCGAACTGACCACGTTTGCGCGCGATCTGGTGTCCGCATCCGGCAACGCTACACCGCTGGTACTGGCCGCACTGATGTACCTGATCATCACCCTGCCGCTGACCCAGCTGGTGTCCAAGCTCGAACGACATAACAAGAGAGGGCGGTGAGCGCGGTGACTGAAGCAGCGCTCCGCAAGGATGTGCCGGCCATCGAGGTCCGCAACCTGCACAAGAGTTTCGGCGACAACGAGGTCCTCAAGGGCATCGACTTCCACGTGGGCCAGGGTGAGGTGGTGTGCGTCATTGGGCCTTCCGGTTCGGGCAAGTCGACCCTCCTGCGCTGCGTCAACCGTCTGGAGGAGCCCACCAGTGGGACCATCCTGGTGGAGGGCGTGGACATTACCGACGGCGAAACAGACCTGGACAAGGTGCGCACGCGCATCGGCATGGTGTTCCAGCAGTTCAACCTCTTCCCTCACCTCAATGTGACCCGCAATCTGACGCTCGCGCAGATCCGGGCGAAAAAGCGCAAGAAGGCCGACGCCGAGGAGATCGCCCAGCGCAACCTTGCCAAAGTGGGTCTCGCCGAAAAGGCTACGGCCTTCCCCTCACAGCTTTCCGGTGGGCAGCAGCAGCGTGTGGCGATCGCCCGGGCGTTGTCGATGGACCCCGACATGATGTTGTTTGACGAGCCGACCAGCGCGCTCGACCCCGAGTTGGTGGGGGATGTGCTGGACGTGATGAAGCGGTTGGCCAAGGATGGCATGACCATGATGGTGGTCACCCACGAGATGGGCTTCGCCCGCGAAGTCGGCGACCGGGTGGTGTTCATGGACGGCGGCGTGGTGGTTGAACAAGGCACACCCGAGGAGGTCCTCGGCAATCCACAACACGCCCGCACCAAAGAGTTCCTCTCCAAGGTCCTCTAGCGGCAGACCCGGGCGCGTGGGACGATAGGTCCACCAGACCCACCTACCTGCGGGAATCCTCATGCCCTCATCCACTCGTGTCACTCGGTTTCGCGCGCGGCTCGTCAGCGTCGTCGTCCTGTGCTGTGCGCTCCTGGGTGGCATGCTGTCGGTCCAGCCGGCGACGGCCGCCGTTCCCGTGGGTGATCCCAACAGCTATCACGTGTTCGTCACCAAATCGCGGCCGCTGAACCCGCTCAACTACGTTGCACCGGATCTGGTGTACTACCCGGGAACCAGCTACGTGCTGCGGCGTGCAGTGTCAGCGAACCTGCAGAATCTCTTCGCTGGTGCCCGCAACGCCGGGGCGCCCCTGAGCGTGGTCAGTGCCTACCGTTCCTATGGTGAGCAGGCCGGGCTGTACAACAACTATGTGGCGATGTACGGGCAGGCGGTGGCCGATACGTTGTCGGCAAAGCCGGGCCACAGCGAGCATCAGACGGGACTCGCCGTCGACGTCGGGAACGCGAACGGTTCCTGCGGGCTGGGATCCTGTTTCGGCAATACCGCTGGTGGCCAGTGGGTAGCGGCCAACGCGTACAAGTACGGTTTCATTGTTCGGTACCCGGACGGCTATCAGTCCACCACCGGTTACACCTACGAGCCCTGGCATCTGCGCTACGTTGGCAAGTCCCTCGCCACCGAGATGAAAACCCGTGGCATCCCGACGCTTGAGCATTATTTCGACGGCAGCAATCCCAGCATCAAAACCCCCACCAGCCTCACCGCCGTCGATTCGGCGGGGGTGCTGTGGAGCTATCCGGCCAACTGGTCGGGCGGATTCCACTCCCGGTCCCGGGTGGGTAGTGGGTGGGGTGGGCTGAAGGCCGGCTTCGCCACTGACTGGAACGCCGACGGCGTCCAGGACGTCCTCGCCCAGTGGCAGGACGGACGGCTGACCCTCTACCGCGGGCTGCGCGCCGGCGGGTTCCAGGCGCCCATCACGATCGGCAGCGGCTGGGGTGCCCACGAGATCACCGTCGGAACCTGGTGGCGTGGCAGCCGTTACCCGTCAGTGGTGACCAAAGACGGTGCCGGCAGGTTGTGGCACTACGCCAACAACACCGGGGGCGCCCTGTCCTCGAAGGACCGGGGGCAGATTGGCTCCGGCTGGCAGAACCTGCGGCTGACGCTGGCCGACTTCGACCGGGACGGCAACCAGGACATTCTGGGAACCCGCACCAACGGTGAACTGGTGCTGTACCGGTCCAACGGCCAGGCGCGGTTTATCGCCGAGAACCGGCGGGTCATCGGGTCCGACTGGCAGCACGTGGCCGAGGTCCGCGCCGTCTCGGGCTTCCAGGGGCCAGGTTCCTACGGGCTGACCGGCCGCACGGCTGCCGGCGCCCTCAAGCACTACCCGATCACCAGGAACGGCTGGGGCGGCTCCTTCACGGTCGGCACCGGATGGCAGAGTTACAGGGTGCTCGAGTAACCGTCAGATGACCCGCGCGATGCGTTCGCGGATGGAGGCGTGCAGGGTGCGCAGCACCGAACGGTCGGCACGGACCTCGATGACCGAACGACCCCGGATGGGCAAGGCCAAGGCAGCATCGAGGTCGGCCGCTGAGGCGACGAGTTGATGGCTGACCCCGTAGCCACGGGCCAGCGCCGCGAAGTCCGCGGTGTGGGGGGTGCCGAACAATCGTTCGACGGCGTCGCCATGCCGGCCCAGGTTTCCTTCCTCTCCGTGCTCCAGCAAGCCGAAAATACCGCCCCCGGCGTCGTTGAGCACCACCATTTGGAGGTCGGCCTCTTCCTCTCCTGGCCCCAGAAGCAGCCCGCCGGCGTCGTGCAGGAAGGTCAGATCCCCCACCAGGAGGCGCGTGGGGGTGCCCGTCGCGAGCGCCACCCCGGTCGCAGTGGAAATGGTCCCGTCGATGCCCGCGAGGCCGCGGTTGGCGTAGACCTCCAACGGGTGCCAGCCTGGAGAAGCCATCAGGTCGGCGTCGCGAATGGGGTTGGACGATCCCAGCACCAGGTTGCCGTCGGTAGCTTCCCAGACGGCGTCGGCCACCTGCAACCCGTTCAGCGCTGCGGCCTCAGCGAGGAGGGAACGGAGCGCAGCGTCCGCGCGCACCCCTGCCTGCTGCCACCGTTCCAGCCAGCCCGGCCCGCCCCGGCCAGCGAATCGCAGCAACTCAGGGAGACTCTTGATGATCCGCTCCTGCCGCCGCCCCTCCTCGAACCAGGCCACCGGACCCGGAAGGTAAAGGGCCCGCTCCACGTCCGGCCGGGATAGCAGCGCCGCAATGGGCCGTGAAAGGGTAGGCCGGCCAAAGACGACGACCCGCTCGACGTCGGACCCCAGATGTTCCAGCAGCAACCGGTACTGAGCCACCGCGTTGGGCCCGAAGCGGGCGTTGGAGGAGGGCTCAGCGAGCAGCGGAAGGTTGAGATGCTGCGCGAACACCGCAGCCAGTTCGCCGGCGCGATGTCCGGCAACAACAACGGTGCGGGCGGGCGCTGCATGAGTGGAGGAAGTGTCCGGGCGCAGGGTCGTAAGCTCTTCTTCGCTGGCGGGGTGCGCACCGGGTGCTTGACCGGTCGGGGAGGCGTGATCGTCGGCGGCGTCGGCGTCGTTGGGGATGCCGATGGGGACGGGGATGCCGTCGGCGTCGTCGCCAGGGATCAGCGGATCGCGGAACGCGAGATTGAGCTGTACCGGACCACGGGGACCGGTGAGCGCCTCCGCGAGGGCCCTGGCCACGAATGCCGAGGGGTCGGCGCCGGCTGGGATGTCGAGCGCGCATCTGACGTGCGTTCCGAAGAGACCCACCTGGTTGGTGGTCTGGTTGGCGCCGCTCCCCCGCAGCTCCTCCGGGCGGTCGGCGGATAACACCACCAGCGGCACCGCGGCGTGATTGGCCTCCATCACCGCTGGCAGCAGTTCACCAACGGCGGTGCCCGACGTCGTCAGGATCGCAGCGGGCCCTTGGGCTCCCTGCGCCAGGCCGAGCGCGGTGAACCCGCCGACCCGCTCGTCGATGCGCACATGCAACCGCACCGCGCCAGCTGCTTCAGCTTCGGCGAGGGCGTAAGCCATGGGGGCGCTGCGTGATCCCGGGGCGACGACGACGTGGCGCACGCCTGCCGCCGTCAGCGCGGCGACGGCCAGCCGGGCGGCGTCGATGGACTTCAGCTGCTCGTTCACGCCTCCATCCTCACACACTCCGGCGCGGCCCCTCGGCGCCCGCCCCCGCCCGCTCCCCTACCCCTGGTTGAGTCAACACCTATGACCGATTTCCGGAGCGAAAACCGCCATAGGTGTTGACTCAATCCCTGGTTACGTGGCGGTCCCTGGTGGGGTGGAGCGAATCCGGCTAGGAGTTGCCCTGGCTCTTGGCGTCTCTGCCGCCACGGTCGTCGTCACGACGGGGTTTACCGTTCCCCCGGCCACGACCGCGGCGCTTGTCATTGCCCGGGTAGACCTGCACCACCGATGGCCGGGGTACTGCTGCATCCCCCCGGCGCGGTTCGGTGCCGTCTGCCACGTAGTCGGGGAAGAGTGAGGTCTGGTTTCCCCACACACCGTTTTCGCCCGGATGCTGCACTGCCACAAAGACGTGGCGATCCTTGTCCCTGATGATCGGCCCGCACGTCTCGCTGTCCCGCGGAACTGCCAGGAATTGCTCAACGTTGCCGCGTTCCTCACCCTCGAGCGTGACCTGGAACAGCCCGTCGCAGTACCCGATCGTGCCGGGTTGACCGTCGGTGGAGATCCATAGGTTGCCCACCGAATCGAACGCAAGGTTGTCCGGGCAGGAAATCGGGGACACCTTCTCCCCCGGGAAACCGCTGAAGTACACGGTGGGGTCATTGGCCGGGTCTCCGCAGACCATGAGCAGGTTCCAGGTGAACCGGGCCGACGTCTGGTCTCCACCGTTCTCGGTGATCTCGACGACGTGGCCGGACCGGTTGGCGGTTCGCGGATTCGCTTCGTCGGCGGGTGAGTTGGCGCCGACGCCGCGGTTGGTGTTGTTGGTGCAGGCCACATAGACCTTGCCGGTGCGGGGGTTGGGCTCGACGTCCTCGGCCCGATCCATCTTGGTGGGTCCCACCTTGTCAGCCGCCAGCCGGGTGTAGACGGCCACCTCCGCTGCGCTCATCCCCGGCACTGCCGATTCGTTGTTGATGATCAGCGGCAGCCACTCGCCAACGCCGTCGAACGACCCGTCGGTCGGAACGGTACCCGATCCGTCAATCTCGACTGTCGAATTGCCCTGGAACCGTGCCACATAGAGTGACCCCTCGGAGAGCAACGACATGTTTTTCCGGCGGGCGGCCGGCGTGCCAGCGGTATCCATCCGGTTCTTGGAAACGAACTTGTAGAGGTAGTCGAACCGCTCGTCGTCGCCGGAGTAGGCGACAACCCTGCCGTCACCGGCCACCATCACGTTGGCGCCCTCGTGCTTGAAGCGGCCCAGCATCGAGTGCTTCTTCGGCGTTGAGTTCCGATCGAACGGGTCAATTTCGACGATGTAGCCGAACCGGTTCGTTTCGTTCTGGTAACCCGGGTTCCTGGTATCCAGCCGGGGCTCATCGATTTCCCAGCCACGGGCCGTCGGAGCGGAAGTGAGCCCATAACGCCGGTCCGAAGCGCTCGTGCCCGGGCTGACAAAGTACCCGTTGAAGTTCTCTTCCCCGGACAGGATGGTCCCCCAGGGCGTGGTGCCTCCGGCGCAGTTGCCGAGGGTTCCGAGGATGGTGCGGCCCGCGGGATCGTCGATGGTCTTGACCAGATCGGATCCGGCTGCTGGACCGGTCAGTTCATAGGCGGTGTCCAGCAGGAAGCGGCGGTTCAGCGGAGCACCCTGTACATATTTCCAAGGCTTCGACGCGTTCTGCCGCTCCAGTTCGACGACGGTCAGACCATGTGCGGCCCGGCCGATGCCGCGCACCTCGGCGGCGGGCATGGTGGGTGGCACCATGATGGGCTCGTTGGTGTACTCGTGGTTGACGAACATCACCGCTCGCCGGCCCTTGCTGCCCGGCAGATCCAGGATGTCCGTGTAGTCGCAGTTGTAGCCGAACTGCAGTTCCTGTGCAGCCTCGGACTGGTTGAACACATCGAACACCGGCGAGTTGCGGAACAGCGGATCACCCCAGCGGATCACAGGCTGCCAGGTGAAGCCCTTCGGTACAGTGAAGTCATCAACCAGCGCATCCACCGGGCGGATCGGCGTGAACTTGAGGTTGCTGCGTGTCCCGCGCTTCTGGACGGCGACGGCGGGCGCCAGTTGAGGACCTGTCGGGCTCAACTGGGTTCCTGTCTGTCCGCCCACCATGAGGGCCAAAGCACCTACGGCACCGACGCCGAGGACATTCCGCCGGGAGAACTCGGTTGAGACAATGTCCCGGAAGTAGCTGTTGTCAGTGGTGTTGCAGACCGCCGATGCACAGGCATTGTCACACTTCAGAGCGCAGGTCACGGCGCTGCGCTTCCCGTTGGTGTGGCCAAGCATGGGCAGGAAACGCTTCTTTGTGTCACTCATGGGGTGCCTTCCAGCAGTGGAACGGGGTGAGCCGGTTCCACACTGGCAAGCTCAGGCAAACACCGTGGGCCACCCAGATGACGGGAGGGTGAATTTTCCCTTTCCCCGGTCTCCCAGGGCAACCGCCGGGTGGTGTCGCGAGGTTCGGACCCACTCCCCCCGGGTTGAGTCAACGGAAATAGCGGGTTTTCGTCGTCGAAACGGTCATATCTGTTGACTCAACCCGAATGAAGTGAAGTGAGGTGAAGTGGCGGGGGGAGGAGCGAAGGAGAGAAGCGAAGGCTGGTGGGGCTAGGGGCAGCCGAGAATTGCCCCGACGCGCTCCAGCCGGGCCAGCCACCACGCAGTGCGGTAAGGATCGGCGGCATGCCGCTCCAGCAGCTCCCCGGACACCTGCACCGGGCCGACCGGCAGCCAACCGCCGTCGGGCACCAACGGGCTCGCTGTCACATCCCCGCGCATCAGCGACACCGTGCCCAACCCGCAGGCATAGGGCAGCTCGGGAAGGGCCGCCGCCAGAGCAACACCAGCGCTGATGCCCACGGACGTATCGAGGGCCGAGCTGACGACGACGGGGAGCCCGGCCTGCGCGACGATATCTAGTGCGCGACGAACCCCACCCAGGGGTGCAACCTTGATCACCAGCAGGTCGGCGGCGTCTTCCCGTGCGACGCGCAGCGGGTCGGTTTCTTTGCGGACTGATTCATCGGCGGCGATCAAGACCGGGATACCCCGACGGCGCAGCTCGAGCCGGACCTCCCGTAGTCCGTCAATCGCCATCACCGGTTGCTCCGCGTACTCCAGGGTGTGCCCGGCGAGCGCCGTCAGCGCCGTCACGGCCTCGGGGACGGTCCAGCCGCCGTTCGCGTCCACCCGTAGTCCGGCATCCGGCAGGATCCGCCGGACCTCGGCGATGCGCGCCAGGTCGTCGGCGAGGGTCTGACCACGCTCCGCCACCTTCACCTTCACGGCGGTGACCGGTCCGAACCGCGCCAGGATGGGTTCGACGTCCGCGGCAGGGATAGCCGGGACGGTCGCGTTGACAGCCACCCAGGTGCGGCGGGCAGGAGGGAAGCCCTCCCAACCGGCCTCGATTGCCGCACGCAGCCAGGGTGCCGCTTCGGTGTCGTCGTATTCGGGGAAGGGGCTGAACTCGCCCCAGCCCGCTGGCCCGTGAACCAGCAGGGCCTCGCGGTGCAGTATCCCCCGGAACTTGACCCGCATGGGGATGGACACCACCCGGGCGGAGGAACGAAGTTCGGCGATCGAGGGAAGAGTGCTCACGCGTTCAGGCTACGCGACCGGCCCGGACCCACCCGGCCGAGAACCGGTCGGGCCAGGGAACTGGACCGTCAGGAAACCGGTCGGAGCGCCGACTGGACGATCACCGTGTCCGGTCCGTATTTGGCGTCGTATTGTTTCTGGAGGGTGCCGTCGTCGTAAATAGCTGTGACGACGACGTACCCGTTGGATACAGCGGACCCCACGATCTGGGGCCCGTCCCAGTCGAACAGCTCGGCCTGGAGTTCTTCAAGGTCGGCCTGGTTGCCTGGACCAGGGTTGGCCGGATCCAGTCGTGGATCCAGGTCGGCAATCGGGTCGTAGAGCGAAAGCGGGATGGGCTCCTGGGTGCGGGTGAAGGCGGTCCCGTCCCAGGTTCCCTGCACGGCGTAAGCGCCCCACGTCACCCCGGAGGCGGTTTCCTCCTGGTCGACCATATCCCAGTCCCAGTTGAGCAGGTCCGGCCCGGAACACTGGGGCGGATATGACTCGGCAACGCCACCCAGACACAGCTGCGGCAGCGCATCACCCTGCTGCAGGATGGT
This sequence comes from Arthrobacter sp. CAN_A1, assembly GCF_015751665.1. Taxonomy (NCBI): domain Bacteria; kingdom Bacillati; phylum Actinomycetota; class Actinomycetes; order Micrococcales; family Micrococcaceae; genus Arthrobacter; species Arthrobacter sp. CAN_A1. The sequence continues at coordinate 53,085 of NZ_JADOUR010000002.1, forward strand.
TCCCTGTGCCAGCACCTCCCCCGGGGCCGCGACGCCGCTGGCCGTCGTTGAAGGAGTGGGGGACGGGCCAGGCGACGACGAACCAGAAGAAACAGGAGAATCAGACCCGGAGGGCACCGAGGCCGGAACCCCGACCGCCCCGCACGCCGACAACACCCCGGCGGCCGTCGCCAGGAGCACCGACAGAAGCACAGCATGCCGTCTCATGGACTTATTGTCCCGGGTCAGCGGGCGAGCGGGACCCCGGCAAGATCACGATTGGATTACAGAAGGGAGATGCCGATGTGAAAGTCTTACAGGGTGAGCTCACAGAAAACCGCGGATCCGACGGGGCGGCAACCTCCCGCCGCACGGAACCCAGCCTTGTTCCTGCTGGGTTCGCTGTTGTGCGCTGCGGCCCTGGCCTGGACCTACTGGGCATTCGTGCGAACCAGCACGGGCCAGTTCGCTGATGAATCGGCGTGGCGTGAAGCTGGTTTCGCGGCACCGGACACGCAGGAACCCTTCCTGCAGTTTCTGGATAGCCTGCCGGCACTCTCCGTCCTGATCGCCGCCGCGGTGATTCTCTTTGTCACCCTGCGGCGCCAACGCTGGTCGGCGGCGGTCATCGCTTTGGGAACGATCGCCGGCGCCAACCTCACCACCCAGGTCCTCAAGAACCTGCTGCTCGACCGCCCCGACCGCGGCGTGCCGACCCTCGACTTCAACTCGCTGCCCTCCGGCCACACGACCCTCGCCGCCTCTGCAGCGGCTGCAATATTCCTCGTGGTGACGCCCCGCTGGCGGCCCCTGGCCGCCGCGGCCGGAGGCGCCTATTCGGTGGCTGCGGGCGCCGCCACCTTTCTCAACCTGTGGCACCGTCCGGCCGACGTCATCGCTGCATTCCTCGTCGTTGGCGCCTGGACCCTCATCGGCGGCCTGTTCATCATGCGGTTCGGCAACGCCTGGAACGTGTGGAGCGGCTTCGGCGAGCACTGGGCCGCCTCAAAACTGTGGCTTACCTTGTGCTGGGCAGCGGGCGTGGCCGGTCTGGCCCTGGGAGTCATCCTCTACCTCTACGTCCAGCTCATCGGGCCCGCGCCAGTGCCAGGAACGGCGCAGATCCCCTTGTTCTTCTGGTCCGGTCTCTCGATGATCGTTGGCGTGGGGTTCACGCTCAGCGCCGCTGCGGGCTGCCTCTTCAGCCATCAGGCCCGACGGCGCGAGCCCTAGTTCCCGGCGGTCGACGTCGGCCTGCGCGGCGGAACCCAGAACCACAGGACCGCGGCCGCCACCAGGCCCAGCCCACCGGTCGTCCAGATTCCCGCCGATAGGGTGGCGACAGCGGTCACCGCTGCGAGGATTCCTGGACCGGACATGGTCCCGACGTCGCTGAGGAGCCGCCAGATTCCCAGGAACTGGGGCCGGCCCGGGGTGGGTGAGAAGTCTGCGCCCAGGGTCATGACGATGCCGGATCCAATCCCGTTACCAAACCCGATCAGCAGGGCAACCAGCAACAGCCCCGCCGCGTCCACAGTGAAGGGCAGGAGGATCAGGGCCACCCCCATGATCACCATGGAGGGCACCGCCACCCAGCGGCGCCCCTTGACGTCCATCAGCTTGCCTGCAGGGTAGAAGATCAGCATGTCGATAGCGCCGGACAGACCGTAGATCAGGGCCGTCGTGGTGACGTCGAGACCGATATCCTGCGCCCAGAGCGGCAGCACTGCCTGCCGGGTGGCACGGGTCGCAGCAATCAGGACGACGCCGATGCCCACGGTGGTGAAGATCCGCCGGTGGGAGCGCAGGATTGACCCCACGGTGGGTGCCGACGCCGGATCACCGGCCCGCGCAATAACGGATCCGGTCATGGCAACCCGGCCGGGAGCGTTCAGCTCGGGGACCCTGCTGCTCAGCACCGCGGCCACCAGGGCGGCTCCTGCACCCACCCAGTAGGCGCCGTCCAACCCGGCGAAGCTCATGACCAGGGCTGCGGCGAAGGGTCCGAGGAATACCCCGATCCGCGTCACCCCGCCCAGGGTGGACAGGGCCCGGGCCCGGAGGTGGATGGGCACCGCCTCGGTGAGGTAGCTCTGGCGGGCCAGACCAAAGACGGCGCCCGCCATTCCCACCATGAAGATGGCCGCAGCAAAGACCGCAAGATTAGGGGCGAGCAGACCTAACACCATGGCCGCTGAACACCAGAGGGAGGCGCCCACCAGGGCACGGCGTTCACCGAACCGGGTGGCGATCAGGGTCGCCGGCACATTGGTGACCAACGAACCGATCCCTGTCAGTGTGATGACCAGGGCCGCCATGGCAAGGTCAGCCCCCAGATCGCGGGCGGACAGCGCGATCACCGGGAGGATTGCACCAGTCGCCATCCCGTACAGCAGAGACGGGCCGTAAGCCCCGACAGCAATCGTCTTGAGGTTGAACGGTTCCTGCGGCACGCCTCCACTCTAGTCATCGGGTGGAGGACAGCCGGGCCGGCCCACGCGGGGCCAGCCCGGCTGTCGAAACCGCTAGCGTTCCCTGGTGCGCCGCCCCACCAGGATCATGCCCACCACGGCAAGTACCCCTGCAACCCCTTCTGCGACGGCGCTGAGCGCCTTGTCGAAGAACCAGATGGGCTCATACATGGCCGGGATGGGCCCGATAGCCGGCAGCTGGATGTACACCGACAGCACGACGGCAGCGAACGCCGACAGCGCCACCAAGGCAGCGACCAGATAGGAGAGCCAGCTGCCGCGGATCAGCACATAGAGGGCTGCGAGGATCGCAGCGACTGCCTGGACGCGGAACAGGTTCCCGCCGCCGATGCCCCCGGGGAACGCCAGCTGATAGTTGGCCGCCAGCTGAAGGTGGACAAAAGCGTCAATGGCGAGCCCGACGGCGATTGCCACCCTCAGCCACACCAGCACCGGCCTGTTGCGGGCCGGGATGGCGGCCGGGTTACTCATTCTTCAACGACCAAGGTGCCGACCATCGCTGGGTGGTAGGTGCAGATAAAGGAATAGTCTCCGGGCTCGTCTGGTGCAGTGAAAGTGACAGTCTCGTTGGGCCCGAACACGGAATCGAACATTCCCTCCTCATCAGAGGTCACCGTATGCGCGGCCGAATCGTTGTTGATGACCGTCACCTCGGCGCCCGGGGCCACCGGACCGGAGATCTCATACTCGAAATCAGTGATCGTGATGGTCACCTCTTCGGCTGCCGCCGCTGGTTCCTCGGAGGCACTTTCCTCGTCGGTCGCTTCGGCTGGAGCCTCGCTGGTTTCTTCAGCGGCGGCCGCGGTAGTTTCCTCAGCCGCGGGGCTGGTGGTGGTTTCCGGCTCCGCCGCCGGGGTGCCGGAGTCTTCCGACGCGCCACAGCCAGCCACTCCAACCAGTGCTCCGGCCAGAAGTACTCCCATAATGCTCTTGCGGATATCCATGATCAGCCTTTCCAGCAGGATCCCGATCGGAGCCGTTCTCCGAAGCCTCGGGGCACTGATTAGCACCATGATCCTCTTCACTATGAGGTTCGTCACGGAGCGGACCACGGATGGCCCGGCGGGGGCTTGCTGTCAGGACGAGGCGGCCTGATGCCACTTCCAGTGCGCGAGCGTGCGCAGGCGGATCAGGAGTGCCCGCGACTGTTCGGGGCCGTAGGGCAGGATGGGGATGGCCTTGGTCATGTCCACTGACGCTTCGTCCATGGCCACCTTGGTCACGCGCACCGCGGTCCGCATCTTGTAGAGCTGCGCCGTAACATATTCAACCCCGACGGGGTTGCCGTGTCCTGGGACGAAGACGTCGTACAGGTCCTCCAGAGCGGCAATCTTTCCCAGCGTACGGATCCAGTCGGCGGGGTAGGAGTCAGCGAATCCGGGGTCGCCGCCCTCTTCGACCAGGTCGCCGGTAAACAGCACGTTGCCGGCGCCGACCAGAAGGTCGTTGTCGGTGTGGCCCCTGCCCAAGTGAAACAGGGTGACTGAGATCCCGCCCAGATCGAGGTCGACCGGGCTGCCCTCCACCACCCGGTTGGCGGGGTGGATCGACGTATGGGGGCCGTCGTCGTCGGCCATGGTCGGCTCACGTTCGGCGGTGAGTGGGCGCTGGCGCTCACCGGTCTCCGCGAGGTCCTCCGCGCAGCGCGCTGTGGCCCAGATGTCGTCGACGCCGTGGGCAGCGAAGTAGGCGTTGCCAAACGCATGGTTGAAGTGTGAGTGGGTGTTGACCGCCGTCACCGGCAGGCTGGTCAGCTCCCGCACTGCGTCGAGGATGTCTGCCGCCTGCACCGGACCGGCGCCGGTGTCTATGACCAGGGCGCGCTCGGTGCCCACCACCAGGCCCGGATTAATACCGGGTGCGGGGTCGCGCAGGATCCACGTTTGTGGCCCGACTTCCCGCCATCGGGATTCAACGGGTACTGCTGGCGTATCGGACATGAATTCCTTTCGACTGCTTCAGGTGCGCCGACCGTTTATGCGCTGGATCCCGCACCCAGCATCAGGACAGCCTGCACGGGGGCGTGATCGGACGGCCACGCACCACCGTACCGGGTGACGTTGATTCCCGCCCGCAGCACGGTGAAACCGGAACTGGCGAGGATCCAGTCGATCCGCTTGGTCCCCCGCTGAGGCTTGCGGTAGTGCGGGAAGGTTCCCCACTGTTCGGTGAGCTGACGGTGTGCAGAGGTCCAGGTGTCCTTCAGAACCCCCGACCCGGTCAGAATGTCGTACGGGCCCGACGGCGCATCAATGTTGAAATCGCCCATCACGATGCCGGGAAGCTGGGAATCCCGCACCAGGTGGCGCAGGGTATCCGCCGAGTACAGGCGCGACCGCCGGGACAGGTGATCGAGGTGCGTGTTGATCACCCCAAATTCCTGACCGGTGGTGAGATCACTGAACACTGCGCTGACCGCGATGCGCGGAATCCGGTTCCCCCACGACGTCGAACCGGGAACCATTGGGGTGTTGGACAAGGCGAGTTGTTCCCAACTCAGCAGCGTGAGCCGACGCTGGTCATAGAACAGGGGACACTGCTCACCGTTGCCGTCCGGGTTGCGCCCCTTCCCGATGCCCGCGTAGCTCGCCCCCAGCCCGGCGCGCACGGCGTCCAGTTGCGACGGCAACGCCTCCTGGACGCCGAGCAGGGTGGGCTGCTCATCGCTGAGGAGACGCGTCACGAGGGGTGCCCGCACGGCCCAGGAATCCTTGTTCCCGGGCAGCAGGTGCAGCATTGACCGTCGGATGTTGAAGGTCATCACGTGATGTTCGGGGGCTGCGACCGAGCCGATGAGCGGGGTGCCTACCGCTGGGCCGCGCGCTTCAAAGGTCCGCAAGCACGGTGCCTGGATTCTCGATCGCGTCCGCAACATAGCGCAGGAACCCGCCGGCGACCCCACCGTCGCAGACCCGGTGGTCAAAAGTAAGGGTGAGTTCGGTGATTTTCCGCACTGCCAGGGTACCGTCGACCACCCAGGGGCGGTCGATGATCCTGCCGATGCCCAGGATGGCGGATTCGGGGTAGTTGATGATCGCTGCACTCCCGTCCACGCCAAACACGCCGTAGTTATTCAGGGTAAACGTCCCCGATGTCAGTTCGGCGGGTGTCGCTTTGCCGTCCCGCACGACGGCGGCGAGTCGCCGGATTTCGGCGTCCAGATCGCGGGCGCTCAGCGTGTCGGCACGGCGCACACACGGAACCATCAGGCCACGGTCGGTCTGGGCGGCAATCCCCAGGTTGACTCCCTCAACGCTCAGGATTTCCTGACGACCCTGGTCATCGGTCAGGATGCGGGTGTTCAGTTCCGGATACTTCGCCAGGCCCGCGGTCACAAACCGTGCAACAAAGGCCAGCAGGCCCGGCGCAGTGTCCGGATGTGACTGTTTAAGCGACGCCCTGAGGTCCATGAGTGCCGTGGCATCGACGTCCACCCACACGGTCGCCTCGGGAATCTCCCGGCGGCTGCGCGACATGGTCTCGGCCACGGCTTTCCGCACCCCCTTGACCGGAATCCGCGAGGTGATGGCAAGCCCGGATCGGCGATCCGTGTCCCCGTTCACCCCCAATGGTGCGCTCGACCCGAGGGCACCGTCATCAGCGCTGATGCCGTCACCAGTGCCATCGCTGCTCCTGCCGGCACCGGCCGGCCCGCCTGACGCGCGGTCGATGGCCTGCTCCACATCCCGGCGCAGGATCAGTCCGTTGGAGCCTGACCCGGTCACGTCCGCCGGGGTGAGGCCAGCGTCCCTGGCCAGTTTACGGACCAGCGGTGAGATGAACAGCGGTGCCATGGGCGGCGTCGCCGTTGATCCCCCCACGGTTCGTGGAGCCTCCATGGGACTCGCTGCCGGGCGGGCCGGCTGAGGCCTGGGGTCCGGCTGGTTCCGGGGGCGACGTCTCCGACCGGAGCTGATTCCCCCCGGGGTGCCGTATCCAATCAGGACGTTACCTGAACCCTCGTCGGGTGCTGGCGCGGCCACCGGAGCGGCATTCTCGGGTGGGGCGATTCCAGCGCGTTCCTCTTCGCGGTACGCCTCTTCCGCCGCCGTCGCCCGGGTGCCATGCGGGGTGGTTCCGCCGTCGGGTCCGGTCCCGGCAGGTGCCCCTGCCGCGCGCACCGAGATGAACGGTTTCCCTACATCCATCGTCTCCCCGGCGCGGCCGTGAAGTGTCTCGACAACACCGGCGAACGGGGACGGCACCTCCACCACCGACTTGGCGGTTTCCACTTCGGCAATGGCCTGGTCCACGACGACGGCGTCGCCTTCAGCAACCAGCCAGGTGACCAGCTCCGCCTCGGTGAGACCTTCGCCCAGATCGGGCAGGTTGAAGACCTGAAGCGCAGGTGCGCTGGTGGTCGTGGCGCTCACGCCTGGTCCTCCCACTGCAGCTCGTCGACGGTGTCGAGGATTCGGTCGACACTTGGTAGGAAGAAGTGTTCCAGCTTTGGTGAGGGGTAGGGCACATCGAACCCGGTGACACGCCGTACTGGTGCCGCCAGCGAGTGGAAGCAGCGCTCCTGGATGCGGGCCACGATTTCAGCCGCCACCGATGCGAACCCCGGCGCCTCAGCGATGACGACGACCCTGCCGGTCTTGCGGACGCTCGCGCACACGGTTTCGTCGTCAAACGGGACGATGGAACGCACATCGATGACCTCAAGCGAGCGCCCCTCCTCCGCGGCCGCAGCAGCAGCGGCCATGGCGGTGGGCACCGACGGGCCATACGCCACCAGGGTGGCGTCGGTTCCCTCACGTGCGACCACCGCACGTCCGATGGATGGCGTCGCGGTGGTGGACTCGAAGGACTCGCGGAGCTCTGCCAGGTCGAGTACTTCCTTGGACCAGTACAGCTTCTTCGGTTCGAGGAAGACCACCGGGTCGGGGTAACGGATCGCCTCACGCAGCATGGTGTAGGCGTCGCGGACTGTTGCCGGTGCCAGGACCGTCAGGCCCGGCGTGTGGGCGTAGTAGGACTCGGACGAATCACAGTGGTGTTCAACCCCGCCAATGCCACCCGCGTAGGGAATGCGGATCACGATCGGCAGCTTGACCTTGCCTTTGGTGCGGTTCGGCATTTTTGCTACATGGCTCACCACCTGCTCGAACGCGGGGTAGGCAAACGCATCAAACTGCATCTCCACCACCGGGCGCATCCCGTTCATCGCCATCCCGACGGCCATCCCCATGATGCCGGCTTCGGCCAGCGGGGTGTCGAAGCAGCGTCCGGTGCCGAAACGCGCAGTGAGCCCGTCGGTGATCCTGAAGACACCACCCAGCGCCCCGACGTCCTCACCGAACATCACCACTGATGAATCGGCGGCCATCGAGTCGGCGAGCGCCGCGTTCAGTGCTTTGGCGAAGGTCACGGGCTGGGCGGCGCGGGGTGCGGCCTGCACCGGCACTGCCTCGTTGTCCCGCACCCGTTCGGTGGTGTCGGTCATGGATTCACGTCCTCGGAAGGCTGTTCGCGGCTGAGTTCTCCACGTAACAGGGCGGCCTGTTCGCGAAGCTGACTGGTCTTCTCGGTGAAGACATAGTTGAACAGGTCTTCGGGGTCCACCACCGGGTCGGTATTGAGCCCGTCCCGGAGGGTGGCTGCCATCGCCTCGGCGTCGGCGGCGATGCTGGTCTCGCCGTCGTCGTCCAAAAGGTTCAATCCGCGCAGGTAGGTGCGCATCCGGCTGAGCGGGTCCTTGGGGATCCACTTTTCGACGTCGTCGGCCGAGCGGTAGCGGGAGGGATCGTCGGCGTTGGTGTGGGCCTGCATCCGGTAAGTGTGGGCTTCGACCAAAGATGGACCGCCTCCGGCACGAGCCCTGTCCACGGCCTGACCGAGCACCGCCAGGAGGGCGGCGAGGTCGTTGCCGTCTACCCGCTCGCCCGGCATACCGTATCCGATCGCTTTGTGGGCGAGGGACGGCGCGACGGTCTGCGATTTCAGCGGCACCGAGATGGCGTACTCATTGTTCTGGATGAGGAAGACCACTGGGACATGGAAGACTGCAGCGAAGTTCAGCGCCTCATGGAAGTCGCCCTCGCTGGTGGCACCGTCGCCGCAGAGAGCGAGCACCACGGTGTCCTCGCCCTTCAGCTTGGCGGCGTGCGCCACGCCAACCGCGTGCAGCAGTTGGGTTGCCAGGGGGGTGGCCTGGGTGGCCACCTTGTGTTTCAGCGGGTCGTAGCCGGAATGCCAATCGCCGCGCAGCAGGGTAAGGACCTCGAGCGGGTCCACGCCGCGGGTGATCACGGCGACCGTGTCGCGGTAAGTGGGGAACAGCCAGTCCTGACGGCCGATTGCGACGGCGGCAGCCACCTGACAGGCTTCCTGGCCGTGGGAGGAAGGATAGACGGCCATCCGGCCCTGCCGGACCAGGGCGTTGGCCTGATCGTTGATGCGGCGGCCGATAACGAGCTTCCGGTAGGCCGCCAGGAGGCTTGCGCCGTCGGGCAGAGGATAGGCGTCGTTGGCGGTGTGGATACCGTTCGGGTCCACCAGCTGCACTGGGATGGCCGAGGGAAGCATGTCCGCCTCGGCTGATCCGGGCCTGTCGGTGATGTCTACCGTGCCGTGGGCCGTGTGGTTGCCGCTCGAGATGGTCATATCCGCCTCCGTCGTACCGCCCGGTGGGGCGGCGGTTCGCCTGATCCCACCCGCCCGGATGGTGCCGGGCGCTGGATGCTGTGTAGTCCAATTATGGGCTTGGGTGGCTTTTCGTATCTACTTGAGGGCACAGTTGTAGACTTTTATCTTCCACCTGTTTGAAATCGTGGACGAATTGCCAGTGTGAGCTGGGTTACGTAGAAAGGTGTAGACACATGATGGACCAACCCCTGGACGAAGTGGACCGGAGGATCCTGGCAGAGCTCACCCGGGACGGCCGGCTGTCGGTGACTGCGGTGGCTGAAAACGTCCACATTTCCCGCGCCCACGCCTACTCAAGGATTGCCCGGCTCACCGAGTCGGGAGTCCTCACCAAATTCACTGCGCTGATCGACCCCATCAAGGCAGGGCTCCGATCATCGGCCTATGTCACCCTCAAGGTTCAGCAGCACGCCTGGCGGGAACTGAGGGAACAGCTTCGCCTCATCCCGGAGATTCACCACATTGCCCTCGTAGGTGGGGATTTCGACGTCATCCTGCTGGTACGGGCCGAGGATAACGTGGGGCTTCGGCGGGTCATCTTCGATCAACTGCAATCGATGCCGGGCGTGATGGACACCCAGACGTTCCTGGTCTTCGAGGATATTGACACCCGCTGAGCTGCGTATCCCCTGAGCCGCGCATCAGGGAGGTGTGGCTAGGAGGCGGAACCTGACTGGTGGTGACATCCCGTTCTGAATGTCATCCTCCCCCATGAGACGCTGCGGAACCGCCCCCTGGCCACCCCTCAAGTAAAAGTCATTGCCTCGGGAAAATACTTTGAAAGCAGACTTTCTTCACAAAAATTGGCCTAAAAGTTATAAAACTTTTGCATCCAGCCAGCCGAAGGGGCGGGCCGTTCGCGGCGTCCACCTGCACCACTCCGCGCTATGGTTTAATACGATCACCGGCCGCACTAGAAGGCCCAAACATGCCGTCATCGGGCTGGCTTAAAAGGGGAACAGCATGATTGATCACCGTGAGCCGGCTACTGAAGCACGCAAAGTTGTTGGCATCCCCGATGCCAAGGCAGCAGCGCTGTTCGAATCCATCGTGGTCAACGCCAATGACGTGGTCCTGGTGACCAGGGCAGAACCCCTTGATCTCCCCTCCGGTGGACCTGAGGTCATCTACGTCAACCCGGCCTTCACCCGGATGACCGGGTACGAGCCTCATGAGATTGTCGGCAAAACCCCGCGTATCCTGCAGTCACCAAAGACGGACCGAGCCGAGCTGGACCGCCTGCGCGCCGCCCTCAAAGCCTGGGAGCCGGTCGAGGTGGAGCTGCTCAATGTCCACAAGGACGGCCAGGAGTTCTGGGTCCAGATCAACATCACTCCCGTGGCCAATGCGCGGGGCTGGTTCACCCACTGGGTCGCTATCCAGCGCGACATCACCCACCGCAAGCACCGCGAGATCGCCGTGCAGACCATGCTGGCCAACACCTCGGATCTGCTGGTCATCCTCGACCACCAGCAAAAGGTCACCTCGGTCAGCCCCACCTCCGAGCAACTGCTGGGTACATCGGCCTCGGCGTTGACCGGCGGCCCTTTCCTCGACCTGGTTCACCCCGACGACAGTCGTAGCGCCCACAATCTCCTGGCAGCCCCGTCCGGTCTCCGGCTGGGCCGCAGCTCCATTACCGAACTTCGCCTCCGCGACGGTGACGGCGACTGGCGCTGGTTTGAGGTCAGCATCGCCGACCTCGACGCAACCGGCGCGGACCCCGCCAGTTCCCTGGTGCTGGCGTGCAGCGACATCACCGACCTCAAGCTGACCGAACTCGAGTTGGAAAAATCGAACCAACGTTTCCGCAGCGCCTTCGACGACGCGCCGATCGGCATGGCGGTGACGTCGCCTACCGGGGAATTCATCCAGGTCAACCGGGCGTTGACCGAACTGCTGGGCCGCGACGAGCGGACTCTCCTGACCATGTCGGTGCAGGAGCTGACGCACCCCGATGACCGGGACCCCGCTGAGCGCCAGCGCCGGTCGCTGCTGCGCGGGGTTACCGGCCGGCGGCGGCACGAGACCCGGTTCCTTCACGCCGACGGCGCCGTGGTGGGCATCCTGCACTCCTCCTCGATGGTGCCCGACGACGACGGCGGCCCGGGGATGCTGATCGACCACATCGAGGACATCACCGACCGCAAGGCTTTCGAAGCGATGCTGCAGCACCAGGTACTGCATGACACCCTGACGGGTCTCCCGAACCGGGCTTTGCTGGTGGATCGTCTCGGTCAGACCCTCAACGCCGCCCGGGACACGGGGACTCCCGTTGCCGTCCTGTTCTGCGACCTGGACCGGTTCAAGGCCATCAATGACACGTACGGCCATCAGGCCGGCGACGGTGTGCTCACCGAGGTGGCCCGACGGCTCCAGTCGGCGGTGCTCCCCGCTGATACGGTGGCCCGGCTGAGCGGCGACGAGTTTGTGGTCCTGTGCCTCGACTCGACCAAAGAGCAGGCCACCGCTGTGGCAGCCAGGATCCTCGCAGCGCTCAAACCACCCATCCTGGTGGGTGGGAACGAGGTCTTCGTCTCCGCATCCATTGGCATCGCCCTCGCTGGCGCCGATCACACCACCACCTCCGAACTGCTCCGCGATGCCGACGACGCCATGTACGCGGCCAAGGAACAGGGCCGCAACCGGTCCTCCATGTACGACAAGGGGCAATGCAACCGGGTCAAGACCCGCGCCCAGTTGGAGAGCGAACTGATGCAGGGCATCCGGGAGGGGCAGCTTCGCCTGCACTACCAGCCCGAGATGAGCCTTGCCGACGGCGAAGTGGTGGGCCTGGAGGCCCTGGTCAGGTGGCAGCACCCGGTCCGCGGGCTGCTGATGCCCGGCGAGTTCATCGATCTGGCCGAGGAAACCGGACTGATCATCGACCTCGGCGCCTGGGTGCTGGAGGAGGCCCTGCGCGAGGTCGGCAGACGACGCGCCACGGGCGTCGACTGTCCTGTCGTGTGGGTCAACGTGTCAGCGTTTGAACTGCGGCGCCCCGACTTTGCCGCCACCGTCCAGCGCGCCCTTGACGCCCACCAACTCCCTGGCAGCGCGTTGGGCCTGGAGATCACCGAAAGTGTCCTGATGGTCAATCTTGACCGAGCCAGGACCACGCTCACCCAGTTGCGGGCTACGGGAGTACATCTGGCGATCGACGACTTCGGCACCGGCTACTCGTCGCTGTCCTACCTCGCCCAGTTCCCCGTGGACACCGTGAAAATTGATGGCTCGTTCACCGCCGGTCTCGATGACAACGCCCGCCGCCGGGAGAGCTTCGCCGTCGTCAACGCGGTCATCGGGCTGGCCCACGCCCTGAAACTGAGGGTGGTCGCCGAGGGAATCGAGACCACAAGCCAGGCCCAGTCGCTGCATGGTCTGGGTTGCGACTTTGGCCAGGGCTATTTGCTGGGCCGGCCCACCGAGAGTGGCCTGCCCCGCGAGATCTCGCCGCCGTTGAGCGCCGCCGACCCGCGGGAGGCCACGTTCAGCCTCTGAAGACCGGCGTGCGTTTTTCCTGGAAGGCTGCGAATCCCTCGGCGTAGTCATCACTGCCGCATAGCTCGCCCTGGGCTGTGTTCTCCTCGCTGATCGACTCCCACAGGCCGATCCGCCGGTCGCGGATCCCTGCCACCAGTGCCTTCGAGGCCCGGAACGCACCGGTGGCTCCCGAGGCAACCCGCTGCGCCGTGTCCCGGGTGCGCTGCAGCAACTCATCGGCGGGCATAACCCGGCTGAACAGCCCGGCGGCAACGGCGTCCGCCCCGGTCATCAGCTCGGCCGTGTAGATCAAATCGAGGGTGCGGTGGGCACCCAACCGCTCGGTGAAGAGCCAGTGTCCGCCCGAGTCCAGGGTGGCCCCCAGATTGGCAAACGGAGAGCCGAGCTTGGCGTTCTCCGCTACGTAGACCACATCGGTGGCGACGAGCAGGCCGAGCCCAACGCCGAGGCATGCCCCGTGCGCCGCGGCGAAGGTGGGCGCCGGGAACTCAGCCATCTTCCGCAGCAAGGGGGTGACGAGGCCGCCGAGGTAGGCGACGGCGTCGTCAGTCTCGGGGTGAACGTTGGAAATATCCCGGCCGGCGCAGAACGCACGGCCCTCACCGCGGAGCACCAGCGCGCGGACGGCGCCGCTCGCCGCGGCCGCCGCAGCGTCGTCGTAGGCGCTCGATAGCTCGCCGAGCGCTTCCTCATTGAGGGAGTTCAGTTTCGCTGGAGCGTTGAGGACAATCTCAGCGACATTGTTCTCGATAGTCAGGTCAATCATTGCCAGAGCCTTCCGGTCATTTACACCCAGCCTAGCGCCGACCTAACCCGCTGCGGCGTCCAGCGTTCCCCTGAGGACGCTGACGCCGGAATGCACCGGATCACCATCGAGCGGTTCGTCGGAGACATCCACGATGGGAAAGGCCGCCAGGTCGACGTCGTCAGGGATCACCAGCGAACTGGTGCCACCCCCAATGACGCCCAGGCTGTACATCTGCTCCAGGTCCGGCGCAATCAACCACACTTCCTGGTACCCCTGCGCCTGTTCATTGGTCACAGTGATTTCGAGGGTACGGGCGCCGTCGCCAGCGGCCAGAACTGTTGCACTCCCCCGGGCGGTGAAGCCTTCCAGAGCGACGGTGTTGTCCTGGGCCGGACCGGCCCGTGCGCCGGGTACAGCGGCGGGATCGGAGTGCAGCCCCTCGATCACCTGGGTGGCGAGTGCGAGGTTGCCGTCCTCAAGGCTTCCCCAGGCGTACACGATTGTCGCCGTGCCTTCGGCGAGGGTCAGGTCCGCTGGGCCAATCACCGGGTCGGTGGTTCCGGTGGCGGCTACTGAGGCCGCGATCGTCCCGGCGTCGGTGGTCAGGGTTGCCTCGTCCGGATTGCTGAGGTTTTCCACAACCACAGCGTCTCCGGCCAGCACGTCCACTGCCGGGGCGGCGGCAGTGTGCCGGACGGTCAGCCGTGACTGTCCCGCATCCACCGCCGAGGTGTCGTTGGTGTAGAAGTTCGCCGTCGGGGCGCCGTCGGCATCCAGGTTCGCCGTGGCCGTGTAGTTTCCACCCGCAGCCAGGGTGACAGCGACAGGACCGATGACAGGTGCGCTGGCGTCGGCAGCATCAGACGCCGTCACGGCCAGCTCGTAGTCGCTGCAGGAAGTTCCAGGGGTCCGGCAAGTTCACCGGGGGTGAAGTCGTCGAGGGTCAGGTCACCATTGACGTAGACATCGACCGTCAGGTCGGGGACCGCGTGCAGGACCGACAATGAGGCCGTGTCGGCGGTCTCGGTGGCAACCGCCGGGGCGGCAACGGAGGCAGCGCCCAGCACGGCGACTGCACCTACTGCGTAAATACTCTTTCGCATTTTTTGCTCCTCACTCGGGCCCAGTGGGCCTCCAACTAATGCTTACACCGGGTACTACCGCTGAGGGAGGGCAGTTGGATGCAGCCGGAGGAGTTTTTCTTGAGAGAGACTCAGGCGTCGTAGTCCACCGACACCCTCTCGCTGGTAGGCCGGGACTGGCAGGTGAGAACGTAGCCTCTGGCTATTTCGTCGGGCTCCAGGGCGTAGTTTTCTTCCATTTCGACGGTGCCGGTAACCAGCTTCGCGCGGCACGTCCCGCAGACACCGCCAGCACAGGCAAACGGGACGTCCGGCCGGACCCGCAGTGCCGCGTTGAGAATGGATTCCCTCGCGTGGGTGGGACTGGATACCTTGCCCTGCAGCCCATCGAGGTTGAACGAGATGGTGAAATTTTCGCCGTCGTCGTCGGCACGGACTGGACGGCCGATCTGACCTTCGGGGCGGGTGGGTTCGCCGGTTGAGAAGAGCTCAAACCGGATCTTTTCGGGGGCGACGCCGCGCTCCCCCAGGGTGTCCCGGCAGAGCTGGACGAGTTCGAACGGACCGCAGAGGAACCATTCGTCGACGTCGTCGGTCCGGATCACGGTGCCCAGCAGTTTCTGCAGCTTGTCCGCATCGATCCGGCCGCTCAGCAACGGGGAAATCCGCTGCTCGCGGGACAGCACGTGGTGCAGGGCGAACCGGGCGGGATAGCGGTCCTTCAGGTCGGCGAGTTCCTCGAGGAACATCACGTCCATGGCGGCCTTGTTGGCGTAGATCAGGTCGAAGCGCACGTTGTCGCTGGCGGCGAGCACGGTGCGGGCGATGGCGATCACCGGGGTGATCCCTGACCCTGCTGCCACGGCGACGAACGTGGCCTCCCCGGCGACGGTGAGGTTTTCCTGCAGGTGCTCGGGCCGGTTGAGTTCGTTCATCTCGTGTTTGGAGATGAACTGGCCCATCGGGCTCATCACGTCGAGCCGGTCGCCAGCTTTGAGGAACTCGTTCGCCCAGCTGGAGAACACGCCGCCAAGATCCTTCTTGATGGCCACCCGGATTTCGCCGGGCCGCGGCTCAGCGCAGATGGAGTAGCTGCGACGGACTTCGACGGGCTGGCCGTCGACGTCGAGCGTGGTGCGCAGCGCAACGTACTGGCCGGGCAGGTAGTTGTACTTGCCGGCCAGGTGATCGGGCACGGCGAAGGTGACCTCGACGGCGTCACCGGTGAGCCGCCGGACCTCGGCAACGGTGAGCTCGTTGAAGGCCGTGCGGCGCTGGGTGGACGGGGCGAGCTTGACTGCCATCTAAAGCACCTTGAAGTAGTCGAAGGGTTCCTTGCAGTCCTGGCAGACGTAGAGCGCCTTGCACGAGGTGGAACCGAAGCGGGTGAGTTCGCGGGTATTGAGGGAGGAACACTGGGGGCATTTCACGCTGAGCCCCACCCGGACAGGGCCCGCCGCGGCGAGCCCTGTGGGTGGGGCGATGCCGTACTCGTCCAGTTTCGCCTTGCCGGCACTGGTCATCCAGTCGGTGGTCCAGGCCGGGGCGAGAGTGAGGCGGACTATGACGCCCGTGTAGCCGTGGGCCGCGAGGGCACTGGTCACGTCGTCCCGGATGGCGTCCATGGCCGGGCACCCCGAATAGGTGGGGGTGATGGTCACGGTGACGGCGCCGTCGTCGACCCGGGCCTCCCGCAAAATCCCGAGGTCCTCGATGGTGAGGACGGGAATTTCGGGGTCCACCACGGTGGCGGCGATGTCCCAGATCCTCGCGGTTTCGGCGTCGGCGGAGCGGTGCGCGGTATTGGTGCTGGCTGTGCCGGATGTGTCAATGCTCATGACTGCACCTCGCCTACCAGGTGGCGCCGGGATGCTCGCGGGCGAGCACCTGCATCTCGGCCAGCAGGTAGCCCAGATGTTCGCTGTGCCGTCCGGTGCGGCCGCCGCCCACGGCGCCTGGGACGGCGGGCACCTCCAGGTCGGCCTCGGTAAAGAGGGTGGCGATGATCGCGTCGAAGGGAGCCCTGAGAGTGCTCGGGCGGACGGCGGCGTCGCCCAGCGTATCGAAGAGCTGGTCGTCGATGAACAGTTCCTCCACATAGGGCCAGGTCAGCTTCAGGCCGGCAATCATCCTGCGGCGGGACTCATCGGTGCCGAGGGCGAGACGCAGCACCCACTGGCTGCTGTGGTCGCGGTGGTAATCGACTTCCTTGACGGCCTTCGCAGCGATGGCCGCGAGCGTCGGATCGGTGGAATGCATCAGCCGGGAGTACAGCTCGAACTGGTAGTGCGAGACCACCAGCTGGCGGGCGATGGTGCGCGCGAAGTCTCCGTTGGGTTGAACGAAAAGGTGGGCGCAGCGGAACTCGGGTTCGCGGCGGAAGTAGGCGAGATCGTCCTCGGTTTTGTCCAGGCCGTGGCCGGCGTAGCTGAGGAACGAGCGCGCGTGGCCGATCAGGTCCAGGGCAATGTTGCCGAGGGCCACATCCTCTTCCAGCTCAGGTGCCCGCGAGATCCACCAACCCAGCCGCTGGGCCAGAATCAAGGAGTCGTCGCCCAGGCGTAGCGCGTACTCGGCGACGTCGGCGCTCGGCTTAAGGTCCGACGCCGCAATATCCTCGGGGCGCAGGGCGTTGCCCGGGGTGATGCGGGTGGCGCTGGCGTTGGATTCGCTCACAGGTGCTTCACCCCATCGCTCTTCGTGTAATACGTGGCGTGCCGGTAGTCCTTGCCCTGCGGGGATTCAAAAAACTGTCCCTTGGCGTCCGGATCGCTGGTGATGATCGACGACGCCGGGACCACCCACAGGCTGACGCCCTCGTTGCGCCGGGTATACAGGTCCCGGGCGTTCCGGACTGCCATCTCGGCGTCGGGCGCGTGCAGCGACCCGGCGTGGACGTGGGACAGCCCGCGGGAGGACCTGACGAACACCTCCCACAGCGGCCAGGGCTGACGTTTCTCGGGAACCGCTGGTGCCGGCGCCGTGGAGCCGTCGTCACCCGTCGTCGAACCGCCGGTCATCTAGGCCGCCTTCTGCTGTGCTGCTGCTGCGGCCCGCTTGTCGGCGTAGGCTGCCGCTGCTTCGCGCACCCAGGCACCATCTTCGTGGGCTTCACGACGGCGTTCCATCCGCTGGGCGTTGCAGGGCCCCCGGCCGGCGAGGACTTCCTTGAACTCATCCCAATCCAGCGGTGCGTGCTCCCACTGCTGGGTGTCGTCATTGAACCGGATCTGATCATCCGGAAGGGTCAAGCCGAGCACCTTGACCTGCTCCACCATCATGCCGACAAAGCGCGACCGCAGTTCATCGTTGGAAAACCGCTTGATGTTCCAAGCCATGGACTGCTTCGAGTTGGGCGAATCGTCGTCGGGCGGGCCGAACATCATCAGCGAGGGGGCGTACCAGCGGTTGACGGCGTCCTGCGCCATCTCCTTCTGGGCCGGCGTGCCGTTGGCGAGTTCCAGCAGAATCTCGAAGCCCTGGCGCTGATGGAAGGATTCTTCCTTGCAGATCCGCACCATGGCCCGGCCGTACGGCCCGTAGGAGGCCCGGCACAGGGGCACCTGGTTGGCGATCGCGGCGCCGTCGACCAGCCACCCGATGGCGCCCATGTCGGCCCAGGTCACTGCAGGATAGTTGAAGATGCTGGAATACCGGGCCTTGCCGGCGATCAGGTCTTCGGTCATCTTGTCGCGGGGAGTGCCGAGGGTTTCGGCCGCCGAGTAGAGGTAAAGGCCGTGGCCCGCCTCATCCTGGACTTTGGCCATGAGGATGGCTTTGCGCTTCAGTGAGGGTGCACGGGAGATCCAGTTGGCCTCGGGCTGCATGCCGATGATCTCAGAGTGGGCGTGCTGGGAGATCTGCCGGGCAAGGGTTTTCCGGTAGGCATCCGGCATCCAGTCGCGGGGCTCGATCCGGGAGTCCTCGCTGATGAGCCGCTCAAACTGCTCCCGTCCGGCCTGCTCGTCGGGCGTTTCGGACGGCGTCTGGTCAACCGCTGGTGCTGTTGCCATGGTGGTCACCTCACTGTGAGCGTCAAAAGTGCGTTGAAGTCGGTCGCAGATTAATTACCGACCGTTCGTTCAGGATATCGGGGCGGTGGCCGGACCGTCAACAGCCACTCTCTAGCTAGGTAGACAGACTGACTAGTTAGTGCCACTATCTAGTTGTGGATGACAAGCACCTGCCTAAGAGGCAATGGCCCAGCGAATGGATGCGCGGCGCGCTGGGCATGAGCGTCCTCAAGGTCCTTGAGGCTGGGCCGACCTACGGTTACGCGATCGCCACAGCGCTTGAGGAGGCGGGACTTGGCTCCATCAAGGGCGGCACGTTGTATCCGCTGCTGACCCGGTTGGAGTCGGCTGACCTGGTTACCACCGAGTGGAGGGCGGGCGACGGCGGGCCCGGCCGCAAGTTCTTCTCCCTCACCGACGCCGGACGCGCGGAACTGGTCCAGCAATCTGCTGACTGGCGCGCCTTCACTACCCAGACCCTGATCCATCTGAACGGAGACCCCCATGAATGACACCGGCATTGAGCGGCGGAAGTGGCTTGAAGACTTCACGCTGGAGCTACGGTTCAGGGACGTGCCCGGGCATCTCATCGGCGACGCCGTGTCCACCGTCGAAACCCATCTTGAGGACACCGGTGAACGGCCCCTCGACGCCTTCGGCCTACCCGGCGACTATGCGGACAACCTCGACCTGCCCCGGGGGCGGCCCGCCGGTCCGGGAGCCTGGATCGGCAGGGCTCTCGCCGTCGCAGCGATGACCGTTCTGCCGTTTGCGGTCACTGCGATAGTCACCGGGACCGCCGTCGCTGTGACAGCTCTGCTCCTCGCCCTGATCCTCCTCGCTATCACAGCCCTGGTAGTGATTGCAGTGAACCTGGAATCGATCGTCAGGTCGTGGGCAGTGTGGCACAGCGGCCTGCTGGGAATGGGAATCGCCCTGGCCTATGCCGCGGTGATCGGCTTGACCCCGGACCTGGTCCTCCTTCGCCTTCCAGCCATCCCGGTGGCAGCCGTGGCAGCCGTGGTGGTGGCCGGGTTCATCTGGCAATCGGTCAAGAGCGCGGATCCGGTCATCGATCCGGCGGTCCACACCGCCTGAGGGCCGGCCAAATACCTGCCCAGGGCGCGCAGGTCTGCGAAGGTACTGCCGCCGTCGTCGACCCACAACCGGTGTGCCGCAGCCCGCCACGCGGTGCGGACCGGACAACCTGGGCAAACCTGCACGCCCGACTCTCTGGCAGGATGGTTTCCATGACTGCAGAGACGCACTTCCCCGCCCCGCCCGTCGCCAAGAAGGTCCCGACGGAACGCACCCACCACTCGGACACCTTCGTGGATGAGTACGAGTGGCTGCGGGAAAAGGAGAGCCCCGAGGTGGTCGCCCACCTCACGGCCGAGAACGCGTACACCGACGCCGTGACAGCGGACCAGGAACAGCTTCGGCAGGACATTTTCACCGAGATCAAGAACCGGACGCAGGAAACCGATCTGTCGGTCCCCTCCCGCAAAAAGGGCTGGTGGTACTACGCCCGCACCGAAGAGGGAATGCAGTACGCCATCAACTGCCGGGTAGCCGCCACTGACACCGGTGACCTCGCCAGCGACTGGACGCCGCCGGAGATTGTCCCCGGCAAGCCCATCGAGGGCGAACAGGTGATGCTGGACGGCAATGCTGAGGCCGAAGGCAAGCCGTTCTTCTCCCTCGGGGGCCTGGCGGTCACCGAGGACGGGAACCTGCTCGCCTACTGCGAAGACAACGCCGGCGATGAGCGCTTCACCCTGCGGATCAAGGATCTTCGCACCGGCAGCCTACTCCCCGACGTGGTGCCGAACATTTTCTACGGGCTGGCCTTCTCCCCCGACGGCACCCAGGTGTTCTACACCGTGGTTGATGATTCGTGGCGTCCCTACCAGGTCAGGTCCCACACCCTCGGCACCCCGGTGGGGCAGGACGCCGTGGTGTACCAGGAGGACGACGTCGCCATGTGGACGGGTTTCGACCTGTCAGCCGACCGGTCACAACTGCTGATCGGCATCGGCTGCTCCGAATACAGCGAGTACCGCGTGCTCGATCTGGCCAACCAGTCCGCCGGCCTGCTGACCCTGATTCCGCGCAGCGAAAAGGTCCTCTACGAGGCCGACCCCGTGACGATCGACGGCGAGCGCCACTACGTCCTGACCCACAACCGGAACGCCAAGAACTCGATGGTCAGCCTCGCCGCTGAGTCCGAGTTCAGCAAACCTCTCACCGACCAGCGGTGGAACACCGTGGTGGCCCACGACGACGCCGTGCGGGTGGGCGGCGTCGCCGTCACCTCCACCCATCTGGTCGTCTCGGTCCGCAAGGACACCATCGAACGCGTTCAGGTGCTCCCGCTCGCCGGGCTCGGTACGGCAGGCCAGCCCGCCCCCGGGGAACCCGCGTTCGATGAGGAGCTGTTCACCTGCAACCTTGCCGACGCCGAGTTCGAGTCGCCGATCATCAGGCTCTCCTACACGTCCTTCTTCACTCCCCCACGTGTCTACGACTATGTCCTCGACACCGGGCACCTGCTGCTGCGCAAGGAAACCGAGGTGCGCGGCGGTTACCGTTCCGAGGATTACACGGCCGAGCGGCAATGGGCCACGGCCACCGACGGTACCCTGGTGCCGCTCTCGGTGCTGCGGCGAGCCGACCTTCCTGCGAATGGCAGCAACCCGGCGCTGGTCTACGCCTACGGCAGCTACGAGATCAGCATGGATCCTGGCTTCTCGATCGCACGGCTGTCGTTGCTGGACCGGGGTGTGGTCTTCGTGGTGGCGCACATCCGCGGGGGCGGCGAAATGGGCCGCACCTGGTACGAGGGCGGCAAGAAACTCAACAAGAAGAACACGTTCACCGATTTCGTCGACGCGACCCGGCATGTGGCGGCGTCGCCCTACGTTGACCCCCACCGGATCGCCGCGATGGGCGGATCCGCCGGCGGGCTGCTGATGGGTGCCATCACCAACCTCGCCCCCGACCTGTACCGGGCGGTGGTGGCCCAGGTACCGTTCGTCGACGCGTTGACCACCATCCTTGACCCCGAACTGCCCCTGTCAGCCTTGGAGTGGGAGGAATGGGGCAACCCGATCACCGACCCCGAGGTGTACCGGTATATGAAGGAGTACACCCCGTACGAGAACATCAAGGCCACCCGGTACCCGCGGATTGCCGCGGTGACCAGCTTCAACGACACCCGGGTGCTGTATGTGGAACCCGCGAAGTGGGTGGCCAAGCTGCGCGACACGACCACCGGCAGCGAGCCGATCGTCTTGAAGACCGAGATGGACGGCGGCCACGGCGGGGCCAGCGGCCGGTACGAGCGGTGGAAGGACGTCGCCTGGGACTACGCTTTCGTCGCTGCGGCTCTCGGCGCCGAGGAGCCCCGCACCACCAGTTCAGCCGGGTAGATCACCGGGTCGGGATGGGTGCCGGGGGCCTCAATCTCCTCCAGCAGCATGGCGCCAGCCTTGGTCGCCATCTCCACCATGGGCTGGGTGATGGTGGACAGGGCCGGCGACGCCAGCGCTGAGATGGTGTGGTTGTCATACCCCACCACCGCGACGTCGTCGGGAACCCGGAGCCCGCGGGACCGGAGGACCTCCAGCACGCCGACAGCCATCAGGTCGGATGCGGCGAAGATCGCATCGGTGCCGGGCGCGTCGTCGAGCAGCCGCCGGGTCGCCTCGGCCCCACCCACCGTGGTGAAGTCAGCGAACTCGACCGGGCTCGACGCCGCTCCGGCGCCGAGCAACCCGTCCTGCCAGCCACGGAGGCGGTCGACGGCGGCGGTCATGTCGGAAGGCCCGGCGATGGTGGCCGGACGCCGGCTACCGGCGGCGAGCAGGTGCTGCGCTGCCTGGGTACCGCCGCCATAGTTGTCGGTATCGACGTACGTCAGTCCGTGCCCGCTCTGCCAGGGCCTGCCAATAAAGATGATGGGCAGCCCACTGTCGGCGAGCGGACCCACCCAGGTGTCCCCCTGGTGGTGGGAGACCACGATGGCGCCGTCGACGTGCCCGCCCCGCAGATAGCGGACCGTCCGCGCCGCGTCGTCGCTCCGGGACATCAGCAGGACCAGCTGCACATCGGTTTCCCGCAGCGACTCGGTGACGCCGGTGATGACCATCGCGAAGAACGGGTCCATCATGACGCGCATGTCCGGTTCGGGGATCACCAGGGCAATCGACGAGGTGCGCCGGGTGACCAGCGACCGTGCCGCACGGTTGGGCGTATAGGCCAGGGCAATGACGGCGGCGTCCACCGCCGCCTGGGCCTCCGGACTCACCCGGCTGCCCCCGTTGATGGCGCGCGACGCCGTCGACCGGGACACCCCGGCCGTCGCCGCCAGGTCCTCCAGGGTGGGGCTGTATTTCGCTCCCGGCGGGTGCGCGAGTCCGGGCCGCCCGGCCCGTAGCTGCTGATCATCCATCACCTAGAGAATACGACACGATTGCCTGCCGGCCGGGCCCTAGCCGATGGAGGCCAGCGCGGTGTCCCCCGGGTTCGCCACCCCCACGGCGGGGTCCGGTCCCGCCTGCTGGCCAGGCGCCGGCAGTGCGTTAGCTGCGGCAGCCCGGGCGTACCAGAGCGCGCTGGCCTTCGGGGTGCGCTGCTGGGTGTCATAGTCCACCCGGACCAGGCCGAAGCGCTGGTGGTACCCCCATGCCCATTCGAAGTTGTCGAGGAAGGACCAGGCGAGGTAGCCGCGCACGTCGGCGCCCTCGTCGATCGCTGCCCGGACCGCCCGCAGGTGACTGTCGAAGTAGGCGAGCCGGTCCTGATCGTCGACGAACCCCGACGCGTCAGGTGCGTCGTCGTAGGCCGCACCGTTCTCGGTGATGTACACGGGGATCCCCGCCGGCCCGGTGTACTCCTGGTGAACGCGGACCAGGAGCCGGCGCAGCCCATCCGGCTGAACCTCCCAGCCCATCCCGGTGACGGGGAGGCCCCGGGGTGCCGACCGGACGCCGTCGGCAGCAACATACGGTGAAGCAACAGGTCGGCCCTGGGGTGCATGTCCGCCGTCGTCGTCGGCAGGGGTGGCCGACGACGTCACCGCCTCACCGTGGTAATAGTTCACGCCCAGCAGGTCGAGGGGTTCGGAGATGACCGCCAGATCGCCGTCGTGGATGAACTCCTCCAGCCCCAGGTGGCGGACGTCGTCGAGCACGTCCTGGGGATACTGGCCCCTGAACACCGGGTCGAGGAAGATCCGGTTGAACTGGCCGTCGATGCGGCGGGCAGCGTCGACGTCGGCGTCGCTGGTCGGATCGACGGGATCGGGGACGGTGAGATTCAGCGTCAATCCCAGTTGCGCGGCCGGGTCACGGCGGCGCAGCTCCTGCGCCGCGAGCCCATGGCCGAGGAGCAGGTGGTGAGCGGCTGCGAGAGCGGCGCGGGGTTCCCGGCGGCCTGGCGCGTGAATCCCCGCTGCGTATCCGAGGAAGGCAGAACACCACGGCTCATTGAGGGTGGTCCAGATGCGGACCCGGTCGCCGAGCGCCTCATGCATCACCGCTGCGTACTCGGCGAACCGGTAAGCAGTCTCGCGGTTGGCCCAGCCGCCCTGCTCCTCCAGCGCCTGCGGCAGGTCCCAGTGGTAGAGGGTGAGCCACGGCTTGATGCCAGCGGCGACCAGCTGGTCCACCAGACGGGAGTAGAACCTGATGCCCTCAATATTCGGCGTCACCCCGTCCGGCATGCACCTGGCCCAGGAGGTGGAGAACCGGTAGGCCTGCAGGTTGAGCTGTTTCATCAGCGCCACGTCTTCGGCCGAGCGGTGGTAATGGTCGCAGGCAACGTCGCCGTTGTGACCGTCGGCAACCGCGCCGGGCTCCCTGGAGAACACGTCCCAGATGGAATCCTGCCGGCCATCCTCGTGCGCCCCCCCCTTCAATCTGGTAGGCCGCTGTGGCCGCGCCCCAGAGAAATCCTTCCGGGAAGGTGATGTCTGTGGTGGTCATCCTTTGACTGCTCCTTGCATGATTCCTGAAACGAGTTGGCGTCCTGCGATAACGAAAACCAGCAGGAGGGGAATGGTCGAAAGCACTGCACCCGCGAGAACCACAGAATAGTCGACGAAGTGAGCTGCCTGCAGAAGCTGCAATGCTACCGGGAGGGTGGGGTTACTGGGATCGAGCACGATGAAGGGCCAGAAGAAGTTGGTCCAAGTGGCCATGAAAGTGAAGAGGGCCAGCATTGCGGCGGCGGGCCGTGCGGCTGGGAGCCCCACATGCCAGAACGCCCTGATCATTGAGGCGCCGTCCACCCGCACCGCCTCGATCAGCTCATCAGGCAGGGCGTCCCTGATGTACTGGGTCATCCAGAACACGCCGAACGCCGTGACGAGGGCGGGGATGATCACCGCCCAGAGTGACCCGGTCCAGCCGAACCTGGACATCACGATGAACAGGGGCACCACGCCGAGCTGGGTGGGGACCGCCATGGTGGCGATCACGAACACCAGCAGCCATTTGCTGCCTTTGAACTTCAGCTTGGCGAAGGCGAACCCGGCCAGGGTGGAGAAGAACACCACCGAGAACGCCGTCACACTGGAGACGAGCAACGAGTTTCCGAGCGCTGTCCAGAAGGGAATGCTGTCCAGCACCTGCGCCGCATTGGTCAGGAAGTTCCCGCCCGGCAGCAGGGGGATACCGCGGGACAGCACGGTGCTGTCGTGGCTGCCGACCAGGTAGGACCAGTAGAGCGGAAACAGCGACCCGAGCAGGACGGCACCGAGGAACCCGTAGGTGAGGAACCCAGGACGCCTCCCGGTGCCGCCGGGACCCTTCCGGCGTCGTCGGTCGCCCCGGCGGGCGGCGGCGCGGGCCGCACCTTTTCCTGCCGTCTGTGCGGTCAAGGGGATGGAGCTCACTTGGTGCCTCCCTGGTTGGCGATGCGCCGGGTGATGAAGAAGTTCAAGACTGCGATCAACACGATGATCAGGAACAACAGCCAGGCGACGGCCGAGGCTCGCCCGAAGTTGCGTTGGCCCCACCCGAGTTCCCAGATGTACATAGTGAGGGTCTGCCATTGCCGGTCGGCCCCACCCAACCCGTACTGATCGAACACCCGCGGCTCGTCGAAGATCTGGAGCCCGCCGATGGTCGAGGTGATCACCACGAAGATCATCGTGGGACGCAGCATCGGCACGGTGAGGGAGAAGAACTGGCGGAGCCGGCCCGCCCCGTCGATGGCCGCCGACTCGTAGACATCCCGGGGGATGGCCTGCATGGCTGCCAGGAAGATCAGCGTGTTGTAGCCGATCCAACGGAAGTTCACCATGGTGGCGATGGCCACGTGGCTGGCTGTCGGATCGGAATGCCACCGCACTCCCTCAAATCCGAGGGACCGGAGAATCTCGTTGACCAACCCGAACTGGTCGGCGAACAGGTTGTTGAAGATCAGGCCCACGGCCACCGGTGCGACGACGAACGGGACGAGCACCCCCATCCGCCAGAAGGTTTTCGCCCGCAGGTTCGCGTCGAGGAACGCGGCGATGACGATTGCCGCCACCACCTGAGGCACGGAGGAAAGCAGGAAGATGCTGAACGTGTTGCCCACAGCGTTCCAGAAGAACGGCTGGGACAGGATGAACGTGTAGTTCTCCAGTCCGGCGAACTCCCCCTGTCCGCCGATCAGGTTCCAGTTGTGGATTGAAACCCAGGCCGTGTATCCCAGGGGGAACAGGCCAGTGATGGCGAACAGGAGGAAGAACGGCGAGATGTAGAGGTACGGGGAGAACTTCACATCCCAGTGGGAAAGCCGGTGGGAGAAAGTAATCCGACGGACCTTCCTGGACGACGACGGCGGGCGCCGGGGTGGGGCTGGTTTCAGCGCCCGGTCGGTGACGGCCATGGTGTCAGAGCGCGTTGACCGCGGTGACGAACTTCTCCCAGGAGGATGCGACGTCGTCGGTCTGGTCGACGTCAACACGCGTCAGGGCTTGCTGCATCGCATCGTTGATGGGGAAATACTTCGGTCCCTTGAACGGGGTGATATCCACGGCCAGCGCCCGTTCGGCGAGGATTTCACCGGTCGGTGCCCCATTGAAGAACTCGTTGGTCGCGCCGAGCAGGTCGGTGCTTTCCAGTGCGTCGACCTGGCTGGGGAAGGTACCTTTCGCGTTGAATGCCTTGATCTGCTGTTCGGGTGCGGTGAGCCAGTCAGCGAGCTTCTTGGCTTCGGCCTGGTTTTCGCCCTGCACGGGGACCGTCAGGTAGGACCCGCCCCAGTTGCCGCCACCGCCGGGGAAGACATTGGCAATGTCCCAGCCTTCGACGCCTTCGGCGTTGCCCTCAATGACACCGAGCATCCAGCCCGGGCACAGCATGGTGGCAAACGCGTCCGACTGGAAGCCCGCCGTCCAGTCTTCGCTCCACTGGCCCAGATGGGCGGAGAGGTTGTCATCCACCGAGGCAGCGACCACGGTCTCGTAGATTTCCTTGACCTCGGCGTTATCGGCGGCGATGACCGTGCCGTCCTCATTCTCGTAGGCATTCTCGACCTGGTTGATCATGCCCTGGTAGGTGGCTCCGGCTGAATCGAACCAGGCGACTCCGTCGCTGGCGGCGACGAAGTCCCGGCCGGCCTCAAAGTAGCTCTCCCAGGTGCCGCCCAGTAGCGCAGCGACTTCGTCCCGGTCGGTGGGCAGGCCAGCTTCCTCAAAGAGGTCGGCCCGGTAGCAGACACCCTGGGGGCCCACATCGGTGCCGTAGCCGATCAGCTTGCCATCCGGGGTGGTGGCGGCCTCGGTCTTCCAGTCCAGCCAGCGGCCTTCGACCGCAGGGTCGGCGAGGTCAGCGAACTGGTCGGGGAATTCCATCAGCTCCGCCAGCCAGTCAACCTCGATCGCTTCGATGTCGGAGAGTCCAGATCCAGCGGCCAGCCGGGTGGTGAGGTTGTCGCGGGCCTCGTTGGAGGTGGCCGCTTTTTTGTGTTCGATGGTCACGTTGTCGTTGAGTTCTTCGTATTCGGTGAAGAGGTCTTCATATCCGAACTCGTTGAAGGTCGCCACGGTGAGGGTGACGTCTGATTCGCCGGTGGCGCCGTCGATGTCGCCTCCCGGGGTGGAACCGGTTCCGCAGGCTGACAGGGCAAGGGCCAGGCAGGCTGCGCTCGCTGACAGCGCGGTAAATTTGGCTCGATTGTGCACGGGTGACTCCTTTGTCGGGTGATGACCTGAATCGTCATGGGAGCGCTCTCACGCTCTGGAATCATTTTTGAGTGACCTGCGTCTCATGTTAAGTGGGAGCGCTTCCACGGCTTTCTTTCGAGATCACTTCATCCCGAAGCTCCTAGTCAGAAGCGGGTACCCGAACACGCCGTTATCAAATCGTTACGAGCGCCTGAACCCATTGAACCACCCGGGCGCGCCGTCGACCGGTCCGCCAGTGCGTCATCTCTTGACACCGTCCCGCCTGCGGGATTATCTGAATGAACATTCGGTCACTAAAATGAATCACCTATCAGCGATCCCTAAGTGAGGCTTCAATGGCGGACACCGGCGTCCAACCCACGCATCCGATTCTCGAACGGGACCACGCCTCGCGCTGGCTCGGGATCGACGTCGTTGCCCTCGACGACGGTTACGCGGTGATCACCATGACCCTCCGCCACGAAATGCTGAACGGGTTCGGGATAGCTCACGGCGGGATGGTGTTTGCGTTCGCCGACTCGGCGTTCGCCCTGGCCTGCAACCCGGTCGGTGAGACCGAAACCGTCACGGTGGCCTCGGGCGCAGACGTCACCTTCCTCGCATCCGCGCAGCCCGGAGACCGACTGACTGCCACCGCCACCCGCCGCGCGTCGGCGGGGCGCAGCGGTCTCTACGACATTTCGGTGACCGCCGAGAACAGCGAGGGCACGCGTGCGATTGCCGAGTTCCGTGGGCGGTCCCGCACCATCCCGAATCCGCAACGCATCATGCCCAACAACGCAACCTCCGACAGCTCCACCGGCACCAGGACAGAAAAGAGCCTCACATGACCAGTACGGCACTCAAGGCCAGCGCTGCCGATCCCTCAACTCTCGACGCGGAGGAGCTGATGGGCAGGGACCAGATCGAGGAGCTGCAACTCGCGCGGCTCCAGCACACCGTCCAGTACGCCTATGACAACGTCCAGCTCTACCGGGAGAAATTCGACACCGCGGGAGTACACCCGTCCGATCTGAAGGAACTCAGTGACCTGGCGGTGTTCCCCTACACCACTAAGGAGGACCTGCGACGTACCTACCCGTTCGGGATGTTCGCCGTCCCGCAGGATCGGGTGGCGCGGATCCACGCCTCATCGGGCACCACCGGGCGTCCGACGGTGGTGGGCTACACCGCCGGAGACCTGGACCGCTGGGCCACCCTGGTGGCCCGGTCGCTCAGGGCATCGGGTGTCAAGAAGGGCGACAAGGTACACAACGCGTACGGCTACGGCCTGTTCACTGGCGGTCTGGGCGCCCATTTTGGTGCAGAGAAGCTCGGCTGCACGGTGATCCCTATCTCGGGTGGGCAGACCGAACGCCAGGTCCAGCTCATCAGGGACTTTGAACCCGATGCCATCCTGGCCACCCCCACCTATCTGCTCACCATCCTGGACGCGATGGCGGCGGCGGGCATCGACCCCGCCAGCACATCGCTGAAGACTGCTGTCCTTGGCGCCGAACCGTGGACCGAGGAGATGCGCCACGAACTGGAGAACCGGATGGGGTTTGACGCCTGCGACATTTACGGCTTGTCCGAGGTGATGGGCCCGGGGGTCGCGGGTGAATGCGTCGAGAGCAAAGACGGCTCCCACATCTGGGAGGACCACTTCCGCCCAGAGATCATCGATCCGTTCACCGACAAGGTGCTCGACGACGGCGAACACGGCGAACTCGTCTTCACCTCCCTCACCAAAGAGGCACTCCCCATCATCAGGTACCGGACCCACGACCTGACCAGGCTGCTACCCGGCACCGCCCGACCTGGGATGCGCCGGATGGGCCGCATCACCGGGCGCAGCGACGACATGATCATCCTCCGCGGCGTGAACCTGTTCCCCACCCAGATCGAGGAGATCGCCCTGCGCATCCCGGCGCTCAGCCCGCATTTCCAGCTCGAGCTCACCCGGCCGGAGGGCCAGCGGATGGATGCGATGACTGTCAAGATTGAACCTCGGGATGGGGTTTCGGCGCACGATGCCGAAACCGCGGCCAGCCAGCTGAGCGAACAGATCAAGATCCATATCGGCTCCAGCTGCGCCGTGACCGTGGCCGAGCCCGGGTCGCTGGCCCGGTCCAGCGGCAAGCTCCGGCGGATCTACGACCTGCGGCCCAAGGCTGGCGCCTGATGGGCATCGCTCCCCCGCAGGCGGCCAACCGACGCGGCCGGCCCGGCTACGACCAGCAGGCTGTCCTCACGATCGCCGTCGACGTGTTCAACCGGCACGGTTATGAGGCCACTTCGATGGGGGTCCTCGCCGAGAACCTGGGGATCAGCAAATCAGCCATCTACCACCATGTGCCATCCAAAGGGGACCTGCTTCGTCTGGCCCTGGATCATGCGCTGGGCGGGCTGGAGGCCGTGCTGACCGCTCCCGCCGCCACCTCGGGCAAAGCTGACGCCCGGTTGGAGTTTGTCCTCCGGGGGACGATCGCGGTCCTGATCGAGCGCCTCCCCTTCGTGACGCTGCTGCTGCGGCTGCGGGGCAACACCGAGGTGGAGCGCGGCGCCCTGGAGCGCCGTCGCACCTTCGACCATCAGGTGGCCGCCCTGGTCGATGCCGCCCGGACCGAGGGCTCCCTACGCTCCGACCTCGACCCGCGGACCACCACCCGTTTGCTGTTCGGGACGATCAACTCGATCGTCGAGTGGTACAAACCCAGCGGCGCTGTGTCTCCCGAGCGACTGGCCGACGACGTCATCAGCATGCTCTTCGACGGGCTCCACAGCACCTAGCCTCCCCACCGAGTGGGGTGGCGGTGGGGGGCTACTTCTCGACGAGGGTCAGGACGTCGTAGGTGGCGACGATGTCGTCGTCCTGGTTGTGCAGCACCGCGTCCCAGGCAACCTCGCCGTACTCTTCGTCCTCGCGCGGGGTGATGCGCTTGGCTGTCAGGGTGACACGGATCGAATCCCCTGCGGCTACCGGCGTGATGAAGCGCAGATTCTCCAGGCCGTAGTTGGCCAAAACCGGCCCTGGAGCAGGATCGACGAACAGCCCGGCACCCCAGGACAGCAGCAGGTAGCCGTGCGCCACGATGCCTGGGAAGAACGGGTTGGCCGCGGCGGCTTCCTCATTGGTATGCGCGTAGAACGTGTCTCCGGTGGTGTTGGCGAACGCGGTGATGTCCGCCAGGGTCACCTGCCGCAGGTCCGAGCGGACGCCGTCGCCAATCCGCAGGGTCGCGAGGTCCTTCCGGAACGGGTGGGTGTCATCGAACCGTTGGTCGGCACCGGTATGCCACACTCCCGTCACCGCGGTGAGCATGTTCGGTGAGCCCTGAAGGGCCGTCCGCTGCATGTGGTGCAGCACCGAGCGGATGCCGCCGAGCTCCTCGCCACCGCCGGCCCGCCCCGGTCCGCCGTGGACCAGATGCGGTACGGGTGAGCCGTGCCCGGTGGAACTCCTCGCGTCCTCCCGGTTGAGCATCAGCACGCGACCGTGATGCGCCGCGATGCCGAGGACCAGTTCCCGGGCGATCGCGGGGTCGTTCGTGCAGACCGTCGCTACGAGCGACCCGGCACCGAGGGCGGCGAGCCGCACGGCATGCGCGGCGTCGTCGTACCCGATCACCGACGCCACCGGACCGAAGGCCTCGATGGAGTGCAGTTCAACCGCTTCCGCGTTGTCCCAGGTCAGGAGCACCGGAGACATGAAGGCACCGTCGACGGCGGTGTCCACCGTGCCGTCGGCCTGGGTAACGCGGGGTGCGTCGAGGGTACCGTAGGCCAGCTCACCACCTGCGGCAATCATGGTCTCGACGGCGGACCGGACGTCGCGCAGCTGCTCCAGCGACGCAAGGGCCCCCATGGTGACGCCCTCGGCGCGTGGATCGCCGAGGACGATGCGCTGTTCGATGCGGTCCTTCGCAGCGGCGACCACATCATTCACCAGGGCTTTGGGCACGATGGTGCGGCGGATGCTCGTGCACTTCTGCCCGGCCTTGACCGTGATCTCGGTGACCAGCGACTTGATGAAGGCGTCGAATTCGGGGGTGCCGGGAACAGCATCCGCGCCGAGGATCGCAGCGTTGAGCGAGTCGGTTTCGGAGGTGAAGCGGACGCCGCCGTGCACCACGTTGTCGTGGGACTTCAGCTTGTTGGCGGTCGACGCCGACCCGGTGAAGGAGACCAGATCCCGGTAATCCAGGTAGTCCAGGAGGTCCCGGGCGGATCCGGAGATCAGCTGCAGCGCGCCCTTCGGCAGGATGTTGGACTCGATGATGAACTTCACGACGGCGGCGGTCAGGTACCCCGTCGGTGTCGCCGGTTTGACGATGGTGGGGACACCGGCCAGGAATGCTGGCGCCAGCTTCTCGAGCATCCCCCAGACCGGGAAGTTGAAGGCGTTGATCTGCACCGCCGCACCCGGGATACGGGTGTAGATATGCTCCCCCAGGAAGGTCCCGTCTTTCGACAGGGTTTCCGGCGGTCCATCCACCACCACGTTGGAGTTGGGCAGTTCCCGGCGTCCCTTGGAGCCGAAGGTGAAGAGCACTCCAATCCCGCCGTCGATGTCCACCATGGAATCGATCTTGGTTGCACCGGTGCGGGCCGACAACTCATAGAGGGAGCTGCGCTGGTCGTTGAGGAACTGCGCCAGCGCTTTGAGCATCAGGGCGCGCTGGTGGAAGGTGAATTCGCCGAGTGCACGCTGCCCGGTGGCGCGGGCGTAGTTGACCACGCGCGCGACGTCGAGCCCCTCGGTGCTGACGACGGCCAGGGTCTCGCCGGTGCTGGCGTCACGCACCTCGGCGCTGTTGCGTTCCGTCAGGGACCCGGCGTCGGGTGTCCACCAGGCATCCTCAATGAAACTGGGGACTGTCTCCACGCGTACCGCTGTTGAAGTCATCGTCGACTTGCCTTTCACCTCTGAGTGTCTCGGGCGCCGAGCGTCCGACGAAGATAACTGAACGGACGTTCGGTAATATATCCAGCGTACATTAACTGGCATTTTCGTAACCCTCATAAGGAGCACCCGGTGACCCACCAGCCCTGGCAGATCCAGCTCGGCGAACTCGACGAGAAGATGGGCGTGAAGATCCTCGAGCAGTCAGTGGAGCGGGTCGTCGCGACCATGCCCGTGGAGGGGAACCGGCAGTCCTTCGGACTGTTGCATGGCGGCGCGTCCCTCGCTGTGGGAGAGGCGGTGGGTTCGTGGGCTGCGGTCATTCATGCAAGCACGCTGGGCAAAACGGCCGTCGGCGTGGACGTGTCAGCCACCCATCACAAGTCCGCGCGAGAGGGGCTGGTCACCATCACTGCGACCCCGCTCCATCTGGGCGGCACCCTCACCACCCACGAGGTGGTGCTGACCAACGACGACGGCGCGCGCCTCTGCAGCCTGCGGATCACCAACCTGTTACTCGACCGCCGCTAGGCGCTAGCGGGTTTTCGTCACCCGGTGCTCAAGCCCCGCCCTCACCATGGGCCACTCGGCGGCAGTGATCGAAAAAACCACGGTGTCCCGCAGGGTACCGTCTGGTCCCCACCGGTGGGCCCGCAGCACGCCATCCTGTTTTGCACCCAGCCGGGCGATCGCTTGCCGCGACTGGTGGTTCATCCAGTGCGTACGGAATTCGACGGCGGTGCACCCGAGCACGTCGAAGGCGTGTGTCAGGAGCAGCAGCTTGCTTTCAGGGTTGGTTCCGGTTCCCTGCACAGACGCCCGGTTCCAGGTGTAGCCGATCTCGACCCGCGGAGTATCAAGGTCGATGTTGCAGTAGGTGGTCATGCCCAGGAGCTGACCCGTGTGGTTCAGTCGGAGGGCGAAGGGCAGCATTGCGCCCTGCTCCTGAAGGGCGAGCCGGCGGCTGATTTCCGCCGCCATACCCTCGGGA
The DNA here is from genome assembly GCF_015751665.1 of Arthrobacter sp. CAN_A1. Lineage (NCBI taxonomy): Bacteria > Bacillati > Actinomycetota > Actinomycetes > Micrococcales > Micrococcaceae > Arthrobacter > Arthrobacter sp. CAN_A1. The sequence goes on from NZ_JADOUR010000002.1 coordinate 86,608, forward strand.
TCGGGGACCGATGTGTACCAGAGGTTCCACAGAGCACCGTCCCGCACCGCGTCGGCCAGGCCCTCGTGATGGTCTGGCGTCAGCGGCTCCAGGGTGATCGTCGGTCCGGTGAGGGTCACTGGCGTCAGCGGGGTCATGGGGCCATTCAATCATGGGGGCTACCCGGTCAGCCGGAGCCGCAACGCTGCAAGCTCCGCGGGGGTCAGGCCCGCGCCCAGCAGGTACTGCTCGGCGTCGAAGTGTGCCAGTAAGTCCCTCAGGTGCGTGACGGCACGATCGAGACGCTCCACCAGCTCATCCTCGGAGAGGGGCGCTTCTTTCGGGGTCTCCTGGGTCGAGTGGAACTCGTTGATCCCCCGGACCCCCAGCGCGTAGTCGCTCACAATCTCGTCGGCGGCCACCCCTGCAGCTGACAGCATCACTGCCATCACCAGGCCGGTGCGGTCACGGCCAGCCGAACAGTGAACCACAACCCCGCCGTCGGGCGCATTGATCACTGCCCTGACGACGGCGGCGATCTTGCCTGGCCAGCGCCGCAGATTCTCCAGGTAGTGCTGGGGAGAGTTCAGGTAAGGGCCAACCAGCTCCATGAACTCGGCATCGGACTGGTCCTCGGTGGGACAGTTGACAATCGCAAATCGGTCCAAAGCGTCCCCAGCCACCGCCGGGTCGCTATCCCGCCGGCCGAACTCTCCTGGATTGCGGAGGTCGACGACGGTGCGGACACCGTCGTCGTGGGCCTGTAGCCAGCCAGCACCGGTGATCCACTCGTGGCGGCCCATCCGGTAGATCCGGCCCTGCTGGATGAGACCGCCAACCCCGCCGAGGTCGCGGGCGTTGACTGCACCCTCCCACCGGACGGAACGGGTTTCGGCGTTGTGCTGATCATGCGGGTGGCCAGGCCGGGAGGTCATGTCCACACCCTAGCAAGTCTCTGCGCCGCGATCTGGGGAAAGGAGCTTCGGCTGGCCGTATGCAACGTTCCGCTGGAGGAGTAGCTTGGTGCCATGAAAACTCCATACCGCTCCATCCTCGGGCGCTGCGCTGCCGCAGCTATGCTTTCGGTCGGCCTGATGGCCAGCACTGTCGCGGGTCCCGCCGCCGCTACGAACACTGAGAGGCCTCAGGGCCAGGTCGACTATGTGGCGTTAGGGGACTCCTATGCCGCGGGATTCGGCGCGGGCTCCTACGTCAACGCCTGCGGCCAATCGCCGCTGGGACTTCCGGGTCTGCTCGATGACCGTCGGGGAATTGACCTGACCGTCAACGCCACCTGCAGCGGGGCCAAAGCCGCCGCAAACCGCACCGACGCTGTACCCGACCTTCCCGAGCAGTTGGAACAACTCATCGGCGCCGGCCTGATCGGCTCCGACACGGATTTGGTGACCCTCTCGGCGGGCGGCAACGACCTGGACTTCGGGGCGGTGGTGGGCGCATGCGCTACTCAGCCCTTGGCTGTCTGCGACCAGGTGATCGATGGCCGCACCCTGCAAGCCCAGACCACTCTCGCCGTCGCGCTGGATGACCTGTACGGCAACCTGCGCTCCACCGCCCCGAAGGCGAAAATTGTGGTCACTGGGTACCCTCACCTTTTCTCGCCCAAGTCCGGGTCGGAAGTACTGCTCAGCACCGAGGCACAAAGGCTCTTCAATGAGGGCACCGATGCGCTCAACACCGTGATTCGGCAGAACGCCAAAGCCAACGGGCTGCAGTACGTCGACGTGGTGAAGAGGTTCAATGGCCACGGCATCGGCACCAGAGACCCCTGGATCACCTATACGGGATTCACCGCAATCGATGACCTGCACCCCACCGCCAAGGGATATCAGGCCGGTTACCTGAAGTCCTTCCGCAGCTCGGTGAACCTATCGTCGCGGTGGTGGTAGGCGCCGCCTACCGCAGCAGTTCGTAGAAGCGCCAGAAGCCGAAGCCCTCGATCAGAAGGACGCGCAGGTCAGCGAAACCTGGCACTATGCCCTTGCCGGCGATCGCTGGCAAGGTGCTGGCTGTGGCAGGTGCACAACCCCACTGCGACGGTGCCTGAGTACAGCGAGTACCTGGCCGGCTAACCCAGGCTTACCCGGTCCAGTCGAAGAACCCCTTGCCCGATTTCCTACCCAGCTCGCCGCGCGCTACCTTGTCCCGCAAAAGCTGGGGCGGAGCGAACCGCTCCCCCAGGGTCGACTCCAGGTATTCGGCGATGCCGAGCCGGACGTCGAGCCCCACCAGGTCGGTGGTGCGGAGCGGGCCCACCGGGTGTTTGTAGCCCAGCACCATGGCCGTGTCGATGTCCTCGGCTGATGCGACACCCTCCTCGACCATCCTCATCGCCTCGAGGGCAATTGCCACGCCCAGCCGGGAACTGGCGAAGCCTGGCGCATCGTTGACGACCACCGGGGTTTTGCCGAGCTGTTCCACCCAACCGCGCGCCGCGTCGGCGAGCTCGCTCGAAGTGTGCCGCGCCAGGACCACCTCGATCAAGGTGGAGGCTGGCACCGGGTTGAAAAAGTGCAGCCCGCAGAACCGCTCCGGGCGTTGAAGCTTTTCGGCCAACCCGCCGACCGACAGTGACGAAGTGTTGGTCGCCAGCCACGCGGTGGGCGCCAGCCGCTCTTCGACGGCCGCCAGCGCCTGCGCCTTCAGATCAAAATCCTCCGGCACCGCCTCAATCACCAGCCCACAGGGTTCGAAAGCCGCGTAGTCAACCGACACGGAAACCCGTTGAGACAACGCCTCAAGACCCTCAGCCGTTGTCCCGCGCTGAACGCTTTTACCCAAGGCATCGAGGACGCGCTGCCGGGCCGCCGCGGCGGCGTCATCGTCGCGCTCAACGACGACGACGGCGGCACCCGCGATGCAGAACGCATGGGCAATACCTGCACCCATCCGGCCGCCGCCGAGAACCCCGACAAGGTTGGGGATACGTGCTGCGCCGGGATTTGCTGTCGAGGGGCTCATTTGTTCTTCCTGTCGAGGAATGCCTGCATCCGGTCGAACTTCGCGTCGGATTCGAACAAAATGCCCTGCGCCAGCTGGTCAATGACCGGGTGGGCCTCGGGCGGGGTGTGGAACACCGACTTGGTAATGCGGACAGCCAGCGGGTCCTGCCGGGCTATCCGGTCGGCGAGCGCGTTGGCGCCTGCGAGGAGGGCGGCGGGTTCGTGGATTTCTGTGATGAGCCTGACAGCGAGCGCCTCATCGGCGCCGAGGATCCGCCCGGCCAACAGGATTTCCTTCGCCAGTGGTTCGCCGACCAGCTCCCGGAGCCGCCAGGTGGCGCCGGCCGCTGCGAGGATGCCAAGCCCGGTCTCGGGGTTGCCGATTTTCAGGGTGGGCGTGCCGATCCTGAAGTCTGCAGCGTAGGCGAGCTCGGCCCCGCCGCCGAGCGCGTACCCGTCCAGGGCGGCGATCACCGGCAGGGGAAGCCGGGCAATGCGGGCAAACAGGGTGGAGTTGATTCCGGCGAGCGCGTCGTCGCGGCGTCGCTCCCGCAACTGCGCGATATCGGCGCCGGACGCAAACACGCCGTTACTTCCCGCAAGGATCAGGAGGCGCGGCTGCCTCTCCAGTGACTCACAGACAGCATGAAGCTCATCGACCATGGTCTGGTCAATGGCGTTGCGGACCTCGGGGCGGTGCAGCTGGACGGTGAGGCGGTCGCCGTCGTCAATGACCCGCAGCGTGGTGAACTTCTCCATCAGACGCGCTCCAGCAGCATGGCGGTGCCTTGCCCCACACCGACGCACATGGTGGCCAGGCCGATGGCCCGGGCTTCGCCGCGTGCCTCGCGTTCCAGCCGGCCGAGCAGGGTGATCGCGAGCCGCGATCCGGAGGATCCGAGGGGGTGCCCCAGGGCGATGGCGCCGCCGTCGCGGTTGACCAGTTCCTCGTCGAGCCCGAGCCGGCGGATGCAGGCGATGGACTGGGTGGCGAACGCCTCGTTGAGTTCGACGGCGGTGAGGTCGCCGATGCTCAGCCCCGTCCGCTGCAGCACCTTTTGCGTGGCCGGAACCGGGCCGATACCCATGATGGCTGGTGGGACGCCCGCCGAGGCGCCGTCGAGGATGCGGGCGCGGGCGGCGAGTCCCAGCCGGTTGACGGCCGCCTCGGACGCGACGACGACGGCGGAGGCGCCGTCGTTCAGTGAGCTGGAGTTGCCGGCGGTGACCACTCCATCCTTCCTGACGACCGGGCGGAGTCCGGCAAGCACGTCGAGGGTGGTGTCGGCGCGGGGGCCTTCGTCGGTGTCAACGGTGACCTCGCGCTTGCCATGGCGGGTGTGCACCGGGACGATCTCGTCACGGAAGTGGCCCGCTTCAATGGCCGCGAGTGCCCGCTGGTGGGACCGCAGGGCGAAGGCGTCGGCGTCGTCGCGGGTGATGCCGTCCACCGAGGCAAGTTCCTCGGCGGTTTCCGGCATGGAAAACGTGGTCTTGTCCTGCGCCGCGAAGATCGGGTTGGTGAAACGCCAGCCGATGGAGGTGTCGAAGACATCCCCGGGCTTGGCGAAGGCCTTGGCGGGCTTCTCCATTACCCAGGGCGCGCGGCTCATCGATTCCACGCCACCGGCGACGACGATGTCGGCGGCGCCGGACTTGATCATGTGGGACGCCATGATGATGGCTGACAGGCCCGAAGCGCAGAGCCGGTTGACGGTGATGCCGGGGACAGTGTCCGGGAGTCCGGCCAGGAGCGATGCCATACGGGCGACGTTGCGGTTTTCCTCACCGGCGCCGTTGGCGTTGCCAAGGATCACCTCGTCGATTTCGCCTGGGTCGATACCCGCGCGGGCCACCGCCTCGCGGATGGCCAGAGCTGCGAGGTCATCGGGCCTGACCCCGGAAAGCGCTCCGCCGTAGCGTCCCACCGGGGTGCGAACCCCGCCGACCAGAAATGCCTCGGTCATGCCTGCCTCCAGAATCATCAGCGATTGTGTAAGTCTCGCGGGCAGCTCAATTACTGACCGTTCGTTCTATATTACAGACCGGCCCACAAAAGTGGCTCCCGCGCAGAGTCGCTGTTGCCCCACCGCTCGGCTGCGGGTCCGGCACTATTCCGGCAGGGTGGGCTGGTGCTCCACCCCGGTCGGTGGGGGTTGCCGTGATGCCCCGACGACCCGTCCCGCCTCGAGTCGAAGCTCCTCACCAGCGGGAAGGCCGCCGAACCACCGCCGCAGTTCGCGGTCGTGGCTGACGACGACGAGGGTCCCGTCATAACCGGCCAGAGCGTCCTCGAGCTCGCCCACCAGGACCGGGGCGAGGTGGTTGGTGGGTTCGTCGAACAGGATGACGTCGTAGCGGCCTACCAGGAGCCGGGCCAGCGCCAGCCGGCGGTATTGACCGGCTGAAAGGGTTCCCACGGGGACCAGGAAGTCAGCAGTGCGGAAGAGACCCAGGTTCAGCAAACGGTCGGCGTGTTCGTCCAGGTCCCCGTGCAGGCCTGCGGCGAAGGCCGGGAGTAGCCGCAATGACGGTTGCCGGTGCGGTGCCAGTTCCTGCGGAAGATACCCCAGGCGACCCCGTTGAGTGACAAGACCCTCGTCGACCGGGCAGACGCCTGCCAGGACGTTGAGCAGGGTGGTCTTTCCCGCGCCGTTGGGCCCGGTAACCAGGAGGTTCTCCCCCGCCCCCACACTGAGGGACTCCACCGCCAGGCGCTCACCCACAGAGACACCCGCCAGCTCCAGCAGGGGGCCGGTCAACGACTGCCCGCCAAACTGCGCCGACAGGACGAGCGGCTGAGGCGGCCGGTCCACCGGCTGCTCCTCCAGCCGGCGCAGCCGCTCCTGTGCGTTGCGTTTCTGGCTGGTGATGGCTTCCTGCACGGTGCCCTGTTTGAAGTCGTAGCCCATTTTGTCGCCGTCGCGCCGGCGACCGTAGCCCATCCGCCCCTCCACCGCTGCGGCCTTGGCCCGTTCGGCTTCCTTCGCGTCGAGCCACTGCTGGTAGTCCTGCTCCCAGCGGCGGCGCTCAGCAATTTTGGCCTTGAGATACCCCTCGTACCCGTCGCCGTAGCGCCGCAACTCGCGACGGTCGCCGTCCACCTCGATGATCGTCGTGGCAAAGGTGCGCAGGAAGGAGCGGTCATGGGTGACGGCGACGACGGCACCCCGGTGGGCGGCGAGCTCGCGCTCAAGCCAGCCGACGGCGTCGTCGTCGAGGTGGTTGGTCGGCTCATCCAGGAGCAGGATGGCGGCCGGGTCGGCCAGCAGGCAGGCGAGGGCGAGGCGCTCCTGTTCACCGCCGGACAGGGTGTCGAGGGTACGCGCCCGTGGGAGGTCGCCGAGCCCGAGCTGGCTGAGGGCGGCGTCGACCCGGGAGTCGACGCTGTACCCCTCGTGCAGGTCGTACTCGGACTGAGCCGCGCCGTAGCGATCCAGCTCGTCGGCATCGGCTGAATCCAGGGACGCCTCGCGGGTCCGCAGCTCGGCTTCGAGGGCCCGGATGCCGCTGAGGGCCGCGTCGATCACCGTACCGACGGTGTCGGTTGGGGCGTGGTCGAGGGTTTGTGGGAGGTGGCCCACCGCGCCATGCACGGCGACCTGGCCGCCGTCGGGAACCTCCACCCCTGCGATCAGGCGGAGCAGCGTCGATTTGCCGGCACCGTTCTCGCCTACCACCGCGACCCGTTCGCCGCGGCCGATGGTCAGCTCCACATGGTCGAGGAGCAGGCGGTCGCCGTATCCATGGGACACGTCGGACAGTTGTAGATGTTCGGTCAAAGGTTCCTCGCAGTGTCGAAAAGGGCGCCGTCAGGGCAGCGCAGAGGCCGGGCGGTCGTCGCCGGCGGGTCAGACGGATGCAAGGCTATTTCCTCATGGGACCAGCGTGCCCCCGTGCGGCCACGCCGTCAACCGGATTGCGGCTGCCAGGGCTATCGCGGTGCGGGCGGATCTCCGACAGGATGGAGCCATGACCGTCTCACGTTTGCCCTGGTACTGGGCAGAGACCAGCCCGGGCATGTCGCCGGATCCGGCCCACGACGCCGCCTCAGCGTCCAGTCAGCGCTGGATACGCGCGGTGGACGTTGAGTGCACAGCGGACCTGCTTTTTGCGTGGACCACCCAGCTCCGCCGGGCGCCCTACAGCTATGACCTTCTGGATAACTTTGGACGGCGCAGCCCCCAACTGCTTGATCCGCAGGTGATCGACGTTCGGGTGGGGGATCCGGTGATGCGGATCTTCACCGTGTCGGCGGTCGATCCGGGACACTCGTTTGCCGTCGTGCCCCGATCAGAGCGGGCCTCCCACCTTTTCGGTGCACTGGTCATCGAGTATGCGGTTGAACCTGCGGGTCGCGGTTCACGGCTGGTGGCCCGCCTCTCCGTGCCGCTGCCCGCCGGGCCGCTGTCCCGGCCGCGGCAGGCCGCGCTCGCGTGGGGTGACCTGGTGATGATGCGCAAACAGCTCCGTGAACTCCGGCGACTGGCCGAACGGGACCATCGCACCCTGGATTCCGCTGACTGAGTTGTGAGGCACTCCACGCCCGGGCCGTCGACCCTCACCAACCTCTGTGGTCGATACAGCTAGCCCGTCCACTTGGACAGGGCTGTCACCACGCTCGTGACCACTCGCTCGAAACTACGCTCGCGGCTGACAGGCAGTTCAAACGCACCGCTTGTTTCGAGGGAGACGTACCCGTGGAGCGCGGAACGGAGGAACCGGGTGGCGTCAACCGCGTCGTCGCCCTCCAGGTGGTACCCGGCGAGGACGCTGAAAATTACCTGGACGGTGGCAGCGGAGACCTCCCGATCCTCCTCATCGTCGGGCGCCGGAGCGCTCACGGTGAGGGGGTACTGGCCTGGATGTTCCAGCGCCCACTGGCGGTAGGCATGAGACATGCCGGTGATGGCGGCCTCGCGGGACCTGCCGATGGCCGCCTGCCCGAGGGTGTGGCACAGCTCCGCTTTGGCACGGAGCATGATTCCGCGTTGCAGACCGGCCATCCCGTCGATGTGCTTGTAGAGCGATGGAGGGCGGACGCCAAGGCTCTCGGCGAGGACTGCCAGATTCAGCCCCGACGACGTGCGGTCATCAAGGAGGGTCGCGGCGCGGTCAATGACGGCGTCCCTGTCGAGACCGGCCCTAGGCATGGTGGATTCTGGTGCTGAGGAACGTCAGGATTGCCGACGACGTCAGCTCCGGCTGCTGCGACTGGGGGTAATGACCGGCGTCGGGAATCATGGTGACGGAGCCGCTCAATGCCGCAGAAACCCGCTCGGCTTCGGCCTGTGGATCGCTGAAATCCGGGTCCTGCTCGCCCATAATGACGAGGGCGGGCGTGCTGACCGCGGCCAGCATGTTCCCCGCCCGCACGTGATCGGTCCGTGTGGTGAGACTGAAAGCGAGGGCGTAACCGGGCCGCTTCAGGCTGGCAACGATCTCTTGGCGGTACGCGGCGAAATCCTCTGGTTTCCGTCCCGCATAGAGCCGGGGCAGGTACGCCTTCCACGAAGCAGCAGCCCAGGGGGCCGCCATCAGGATCCTGAAGAACAGTCTGGCTGCCGCGCTGACCGCCGGTTCCCTCACAAAGGGGCCAATGAGCACGAGCCCGCTGACCAGACCCGGATGGTCAGCGGCGACGATCACCGCGGCACCGGCGGCCATTGAGTTGCCGACGATGACGGCCGGCGTCCCCAGCTCCTGCAGGAGGGCGGCCAGGTCCCCGGCCGTTTCCTCGTCCCCGTACCCACTGAACGAGGTGGTGCTGTCACCATGGCCGCGGAGGTCGGTGGTGGCCACTGTATAGCCGGCGGCCACCAACGAGGGGGTGAGGAACCGGTAGGTCGATCGGAGGTCGCCCATCCCCGGAACGAGAAGGACGAGGGGACCGCTGCCCTGCACGTCGTAAGCTACCTGGCCCTGGGCAGGGCGGGCGAGGAGCCGCGTCGACTGGTTGTTCATCATATGGCTAATATACTTAGCTTTTGAGCTATTCACAATAGCCTGAGCGATCAGGGACTACAACTGACCGCAATGGTGTGGCATCCTTGACCGCCGGTCACTAGCCTCGAGCCATGACCTACACCCTTCAGATCACCATCGACTGCATCAGCGTCCACTCCCAGGCCGATTGGTGGGCGGAAACCCTCGGCTGGGTCGTCGAGCCCACCGATCAGGCCTTCATCGACGACGTACTCGCCAAGGGCTGGGCCCAGCCAGACGAACTGGTTGAACACAACGGCGTCCGGGTCTGGCGCGATGGCTCGGCCATCTGCCGCCCCGGGGAGGAAGGGCAAAAGGGCCGCTTACGCATCCTGTTCCAGCCCGTCCCCGAACCGAAAACGGTCAAGAACCGCTGTCACCTGGATATCAATCTTAACGGCGGCAGCAAGGACGACACCCGGGCCCGGCTCGAGGCGCGCGGCGCCCAATTCCTGTACGAGGCCAACCAGGGTCCCCATATCTGGTCCACGATGGCCGATCCCGAGGGCAACGAGTTCTGCATCTCCTGACGCCGTGGCCCGGCACGCCGGGGCGGGAGCCGTCAGTCGGCCATGAGTCTGCGGCGCAACACCGGCAGCGCGGCGACGGCGGCTCCCGCGGCGACGGCTAACGCGGCGACCGTCGCCGTCAGTCCTCGATCAGGCGGGCCGGACCCTGCGCTGGGGACGCCCGTATCCGCGCCACCGACCGGTACCTGCGCTACCTGCGGGACAGGAAGCGCAGGACCGGGAACGGTGGTGAAGGTCTGGTCAAAATCGATGAAGCAGGGATACCGGCCATCAGGGAACACGATATTTCCGGGATTGGCTGTGCAGAGGTTGGTTCCGTCGGCGGCAATGACACCGCCCTGAACGAGGGTAATGGTCTGTGGATCGACCACTGTTGCCTGCTCGAAAGGCACCAGGACCGGGAAGGTGGTCGGCGCCGTCTGACCGGGCGATTCCCCGAAGCCGATAAAGCAGGGATAGGTCCGGTCAGCGAACACATACCGGTAGGGGTCGATCGAGCACAGGTTTGTCCCATCAGCGGTGAGCACGCCGCCCTTGGCGAAGACGACGTCGTCCCAGTCGATCACCGTTGCCTGGTCGAAGGGGACGAGCGGAACGGTGTCCGCGGCGCCGGTGGGATTCGTCGTGTCGGTGGGAGCGGCCACCGCTCCGGCAGCCCCCATCAGCGCAATGCCCCCAGCGAATGTGCAACCGGTCAACACTTTGGCGATGTTCACTTTTTCCCCTCCGGAGGCCTGGCCGCGTGGCGGCCTCATGACACCAGCACAGCAGGCAACTGGCTGATGTGCGAGCACGGGACGATAACGAAGAGCCCACGGGGCCCCGGCGCACCCGCGATCACGCCAAGAGGGCGGCGCGAAGATACACTCGATGGGTGACTATCGACCTTCCCCCACAGGTATCGGACCTCTTTGACCCTGCCCGTTGGCGTCTCGTGTCAGGGTTCGGTGATCTGCAGGATATTACCTATCACCGGCAGGTCGAGCGGACCCCCGGCGGGGCGGTGCGGGATCTCCCGACCGTCAGGATTGCGTTCAACCGCCCCGAGGTCCGCAATGCGTTCCGGCCGGGGACCGTCGACGAGCTCTACCGCACCATGGATCACGCCCGGATGACCTCCGATGTCGCCACCGTGCTGCTGACCGGCAACGGGCCGTCCCCGAAGGACGGGGGCCACTCCTTCTGCTCGGGCGGCGATCAGCGGATCCGCGGCCGCGACGGGTACCGGTACGCCGACGGCGAGACCAGCGAAAGTGTCGACCCCGCCCGTGCGGGCCGGCTCCATATCCTTGAGGTGCAGCGGTTGATGCGGACCATGCCCAAGGTGGTCATCGCCGTCGTCAACGGGTGGGCGGCCGGCGGCGGGCACAGCCTGCACGTGGTGGCTGATCTGACGATCGCCTCCCGCGAGCACGGAAAGTTCAAGCAGACCGATGCCACCGTTGGCAGTTTCGACGCCGGGTACGGCTCCGCGCTGCTGGCCCGCCAGATCGGGCAGAAGAAGGCCCGCGAGATCTTCTTCCTCGCCCGCGAGTACTCGGCCGAGGAGATGGTCGCGATGGGTGCCGTGAACGAGGCGGTGGACCACGCCGAGCTGGAGAACACGGCCCTGCAGTACGCGGCGGATATCGCACGACAAAGCCCCCAGGCCATCCGGATGCTCAAGTTTGCCTTCAACCTGGCCGACGACGGGCTCGCTGGCCAGCAGGTCTTTGCCGGCGAAGCCACCCGGATGGCCTACATGACCAACGAGGCGGTCGAGGGCAAAGAGGCCTTCCTGGAAAAACGGGCCCCTGACTGGTCCGCCTACCCCTACTACTTCTAGGCCGCCATGGAACTGTTACCGATCCACACGCCGTCCGGCGCCGACCCCCACGCTCTCCTCACGCCACTGGCCGCCGCCCTTGCCGGGGAGGGGCCCGCCGTCGCACCCCATGCCGACGCGGGGCAAAGCTTCGACGGGGAACTGCCCAACGATGAGATTGCCGCCGTCCTGAGCACCTCGGGATCGACCGGCGTCCCCAAACAGACGATGCTCAGCGTCGATGCGCTGGCCGCCTCAGCGATGGGTACCGCCCTGGCGCTCAAGGCCGAGGGCCAGTGGCTCCTCACCCTGCCCGTGCACTATGTCGCAGGTCTCCAGGTGCTGGTCCGATCGCTGTACGCAGGAACCCGCCCCTGGACGATGGACCTGGCCGCACCGTTCACCGCCGGGGCCTTCACCGAGGCCGCCGGCGAGCTCACCGATAAGGTCCGCTTCACCTCGCTGGTCCCCACCCAGCTGCACCGCCTCCTCCAGGACCCGCGGCCCGAGACACTTCAGGTGCTCCGCCGGTTCAACGCCATCCTGCTGGGCGGCGCCCCCGCCTCCGCCACACTTTTGAGTGACGCCCGCAGGCACGGCCTCAACCTGGTGCTCACCTATGGCATGAGCGAGACGTGCGGCGGCTGCGTGTACGACGGCGTCCCCCTGGACGGCGTTGACGTCACCACCGAGGAAGGCCGGTTGTGGATCAGCGGACCTGTCCTCGCCGACGGGTACCTCGGGCAACCCGAGTTGAGCGCTGACCGGTTCGCGTTCAACTCGGGACGCCGCTGGTTCCGGACCGACGACGCCGGTGACGTCACGGACGGGGTCCTGACCGTTGCCGGTCGGCTCGACGACGTCATCGTGACCGGCGGCCTGAAGGTGTCGGCCGCAGCGGTGGCCTCGGCCATCGAGGGGATGCCCGGAGTGCAGGAGGCACTGGTGCTCGGCATCGACAGTGCCGAATGGGGCACCGCGGTGGCTGCCGCCGTCGTCGGGCAGGTCAGCGCCGACGAGGTGCGCCAACAGACGAGGGCCTCCCTTGGCGCTCACGCAGCGCCCCATATCGTCGTCGCCCTCGCATCACTCCCGCTTCTGCCCAACGGCAAACCCGACCGGCTGGCTGTTCGGGCGCTGCTCGAGCGCTCCGACGCCTAGACACCCCACTCCCCCACACTCCCCCAACGAAAAGGACAGCACCGTGGCTACTGCCGCACAATGGCTTGAGGGCGCCCGCCCGCGAACCCTCCCCATGGCTATTGCACCAGTGATCGTGGGGTGTGCGGCCGCGTTCGACCTTGAGGCGTTCAAGCCCGTCAATGCCCTGCTGGCCGCCGTCGTCGCCATCATGCTGCAGATAGGCGTGAATTACGCCAACGACTACTCCGACGGCGTCAGGGGAACTGACGCGGACCGGGTGGGCCCACTCCGACTGACCGGGTCCGGCGCCGCGCGGCCCGGTCAGGTGAAGTGGGCCGCGTTCGCGTGCTTCGCACTGGCGATGATCGCGGGCACCAGCCTCATTGTGCTGTCCCAGACCTGGTTCCTGCTGCTGGTTGGAGTGGGCTGTGTCGCCGCCGCCTGGGGTTACACAGGTGGGCGCAACCCCTATGGCTACATGGGGTTGGGAGATGTTTTTGTGTTTGTGTTCTTCGGCCTGGTCGCAACGCTCGGCACCACCTACACCCAGGCGGGCCAGCTGAACGCCGTGGCGTGGATCGGTGCCATCAGTACCGGCATCATCGCGATGGCACTCCTGATGGCCAACAATGTGAGGGACATCCCGACGGACCGTGAGGCAGGGAAGATCACCCTCGCCGTGCGGCTCGGGGACACCGCGGCGCGGATTACGTACGTGATGATGCTCGCCGTGGCCCTGCTGCTGCCCCTGTTCCTGGTCTACGACTACCCGTGGGTGCTGCTGGTACTGCTGCTCGTACCGGCGTGCCTGATGCCGAGCTGGTTGATGCTCAAGGGCAAGAAGCGGCGCAGCCTGATCCCTGTCCTGAAGCAGACTGGTCTGATCAATCTGGGATTCAGCGTGCTGTTCGGCGCCGGGGTGGTCCTGACGACCGTGCTGGCCTAGCTGCGGGGCTTGCGGTCCGCGTTGACCGACGCGTTCGGGTCGTAGCCATCCTCAGCGGCGGCGTCGTCGAGCTCGGAGAGGTTACGCCGTGGCGGCGCACCGTCCTTGAACCGGCGCTGCAGTGACGCCGAGGCGGCGTCGCGCATGGACCGGAAGAACAGGTAGGTCACGCACCAGGCGAGGATCGCTGCGACGACCGCCGAGAAGATGGCGCCGAGGCCCAGCCAGTAGGAGATGACGAAGAAAACCACGACGAGGCCGAGGCGGAGGGCGGTGAATTTGAAGAAGGGCACTCACCAAGTTTACTCGCCTACAATTGATAGATGCCTCGCCTGTTGTTGTTTCTCATCCTCGTTGCGGTCGCCGTCATTGTCTACGCGCTGATCGACTGCATTATGACCAAGGCGCACTCGGTGCGCAGCATCTCCAAGCCAGCCTGGATCGCGGCGATCGTCCTGGTGCCACTTCTGGGTGCCGGACTCTGGTTCCTGTTCGGACGCCCCCGGCCCAGCGGCACCCGCGGACGTCAGCGTCCCGCCCCCCGGCATCCCACGGCGCCCGACGACGATCCCCAGTTCCTGCGCAATCTTGAGGCGAAGCGTCGCCAGGAGGCCCGCGAGAAGGAGAACCGGCGCAAGGAGCGTGAACTCCGCGCGGAGCAGGAAAAGAAGGCCCGGGAGGACCAGCAGAAGAAGGACGGCGAAGCCGACAACGAGCCCGGCGGCAAGACCGCCTGACACCCGGCAATTGGCTCGGGGACTTAGCTGGCCGACCTTAGCCGAACCCCGGCGTCGGAACCGGATCCGGATCCGGATCCGTGAGGAATCCGGGCATCCGTGGCCGCAATATCCCTCTCCAGCGCCCGGGTTGACCCCGCCGGTTCAGATTGGTCACCGCAACGGAGGTGTGACCACCGCCGTAAGACAGAAAAGTGCAGCCACACCGAGGCGTAGCTGCACTTTTCTATCGGACTGGTTGACGCGCGCAGCTCAGGCGTAGCTGTGCAGGCCCGAGAAGTAGATGTTCACGATCGTGAAGTTGAAGACGATACACAGGTAGCCGATGATGCACAGCCAGGCTGCACGGGTACCGGTCCAGCCGCGGGTGGCACGTGCGTGCAAGTAGCCGGCGAAGACTACCCAGATCACGAAAGTCCACACCTCTTTGACGTCCCAGCCCCAGTAACGACCCCAGGCTTCCTCAGCCCAGATAGCCCCGGCCATGAGGGTGAAGGTCCACATCACGAAGGCGATGGCGTTGATCCGGTAGGACAGGTTCTCAAGGCTCAGCGCCGACGGAACCAGACGCATGAAGGGCGCGCGGTCGGCGCCGCCAGCAGCGAGCTTCCGGATCCGGCTCGTCTGAATGAGCTGCAGGACCGACATGGCGAAGGTCAGGGTGAACAGCGCGGAGGCGGCCACCGCTACCGATACGTGGATGATGAGCCAGTAGCTCTGCAGCGCGGGGACCACGTTGGCTGCTGGCGTGAAGAACCCGATGGTCGCAGCGCACAGCATCACCAGGGTCAGGCCGACGACGAAGGTTCCGAGGAACCGGAGGTCCTTACGGATCAAGACGGCCAGGAAGACCAGAATGACGACCAGCGCACCCGTGGTGCAGAATTCGTACATGTTGCCCCAGGGGACCCGGTTCGTCGCCAGCCCGCGGGAGACCACGCCGGCCGCATGGATCAGTGCCGCCACGACGGTCAGGACGACGGCGATACGCGCCAACTTCCGCTGACCCGAATAGTCCATCGCGTCGTCGGCCATGGTGTCGCCGGCAACACCGGTCGAGCCGCCACGGGCAGCCGGCCGGCTGCTCCGGTCGGCGCCGACCAGGGCAAATTGCTCTGCTTCCTGGGAGGCGGCGAGGTTCTCCTCGACCGCTCGGATCCGCTTGCTACTCTTCACCAGGTCGAGCGTAAAGATGATGAACGCGACCGTGTAGGTGAGGGCGGCGAGCAACATGAAGCGCTCGCTGAACTCCCCCAGCGTCTGGTTGATTGTTGGCATTAGCTGTCCTTACCGTTTCCTGCCTGGTGTGATGCGTGTTCGGGGGTGGTGCTACCTGAGACGTCAGGCTTTCCATCTTGCTCCTCAAGCCGGCCTTCCACCAGCCACTGCTCGCGCAGCGCCTTGTCGATGGCCGCTCCTTCGCCGGTGAGCCGGTGGTCTTCACCGCGGGCCAGCAGCCCGTACTCAACCATGGTCCGACCGTCGGCATGGGTTCCGGTGCGGACCCAGACCCGGCGGCGGCCAATGAACAGGCTGGCGCTGAGTCCGGTCAAAGCCAGGGTCGCGAAGATCAGGGCACCCAACTGGCCCGGATCGTGGCGGATGTCCACCGCAATGTAGCGATCCAGTCCGTCGAACGTGATTGACCCTTTGCCGTCCGGCAAGTCGTAGGTCTGGCCCGCCCCGAGGACAATTCCGCCTTCATCGCTGGTGCGGCTGTTGAGCTCGGTCAGGTCGTCGGTGTCCAGGACGTAGACGCTGCGCGGTTCGCCGTCGTCGAGTCCCAGGTCGCCGTAATACGAGTTGAGGTTCAGCTGGGGGTTGAAGGGGTCCGGGTCGCGGGAGAAGGCGACGCCGTCCTCGCCGACAAACGCTGTCGGGAGGAAGAACCCCACGAAGCCCAGCTGGTCCGGCGCCGCGTCGGGGGCTTTGATGACCATCAGCGAGGTGAACAGCCCGTCCTGCGGGATCGTCACCACGGGCCCCTGCATGGCGATGTCGCCGTTGCCATCGCGGACGGTGACGACCGGCGCGTACCCGTTGCCGACCAGGTAGATGCCGGTGCCCCCGATATTCAGCGGCGAATTGACCTTGAGGACCTGCTCGACTTCCTCGGCGCCGGGGCCATCCTTCGTGGTGACGTTGGCGGTGAAGTCGAGGGGCTGCCCATAGTGGGTCTCCTGGCGGTCAAACTGCACATCGAACTGGTCAAGCCGCAGCGAATACGGTTCGAGCTGCCCGGCGCTGAAGTTGGCGCCGGGGGTGAAGGTGTCGTAGCCCACCAGGGTGTTGACGAAGCTGTCGCCCTCCACGATGATCTTTTGGCCGCTGTAGCCGAACAGGCCCCCCAACGCCACCGAGACGAGCACCCCGATCAGCGAGAAGTGGAACACCAGGTTGCCAACTTCCTTGAGGAAGCCGCGTTCGGCACCCACCGAGGGTTGTGCCGAATCCGCGTCACGCAGGTCCACCCGGTATCCGCGCTTCTTCAGCATCGCCGCAGCATCGGCGGCGGCTGACACTGCGGTGATCTGCGAGCCGCCGGCCTGCGCCGTGGCGGGGAGGACGAGCGTGCCATAAATCGGCATCCGGGAAAGCTTCCGGGGCGTCCGCGGTGGCTTCGACTTCATGGCCCGGCCGTGGGCGATGGCCCGCGGGATCACGCAGCCGATCAGTGAGATGAAAAGCAACAGGTAGATGGCCGAAAACCAGACCGATGAATACACGTCGAACAACTGGAACCAGTCGAGAATTGGCCCAGTGTCGGGGTTGTCCTGGATGTACTGGGTAACCACCGCCGGATTGGCCGGGCGCTGCGGGAACAGCGATCCGGGCACAGCGGCGACCGCGAGCAGAAGCAGCAGGAACAGGGCTGTGCGCATGCTGGTGAGCTGGGTCCAGCCCCAACGCAGGCTACCGCGGACGCCCAGCGCCGGCAGCGCGACGTCGGTCTTGCCGCCCTCGGGAGTATCAGGGGTCATAGTCTGCCCCCTTTCAAAGTTGTCGGAAGTCATTAGATGGGAAGGGTCACCCCGCCGAGCCAGTTCTGAAGTTCATTGATCCACAGGGTCCAGACGCCGGTGGCCATCAGCACACCCACCACCACCAGCATGCCGCCGCCGAAGCGTTGCAGGGCCAACCGGTGCTTCCTGAAGAACGCCATCGCGCCCATCCCGCGGCGGACACCCAGCGCGATCAACAGGAACGGGAGGCCCAGACCCAGACAGTAGACAAACGTGAGGGCCGCACCTTTGGCGGCGCTCGCGTCATCGTTGGAGAACGCCAGCAATTGCACAGCCGACAGGGTGGGGCCGATGCAGGGCGCCCAGCCCAGACCGAACGTGAGGCCAAGCAGCGGGGCACCCCAGAGACCGGTCGGGACCCTGGCCTGCAGCTTCTTTTCAGTCTGGAACCAGGAGAATCCCCCCATGAAGATCAGCCCCATGAGCACCACCACGATGCCCATGACAGGGATCAGCCAGCTCTCCGAACCGACCATCCATGCGCCGAGCTGCCCAAACAGTGCCCCATACGCCATGAAGACCACCGAGAATCCGAGCACAAACAGCGCAATCCCGGAGAGCATCCGGCCGCGCTTTTGCTGTTCAAGATCGACGCCGGTCAGGCCAGTGACGTAGCCGAGGTAACCGGGCACCAGGGGAAGCACACAGGGGGAGGCGAAGGACACCAGTCCTGCCAGCAGGGCCACGGGCAGCGCGAGGAGCATGGAGCCGTTCAGTACGGTATCGGCAAATGCGTTGCTGGTAGCCAACGGAACGGATCCGCCGACGGCGGCGCTGAGGTGTTGGGGAAATGACACTGTCAATTACTCAGCCAACGCGGCGTCGATGAGGGCGCCGAGGGTGCTCTTGTCGGCCAGGCCGAGGATCCGCGCAGAGACGCGGCCTTCCTTGTCGATCACCAGGGTGGTGGGAACGGCTTGCGGGGGAACATAGCTGGTCATGGCCAGCAGCACGCCCCCATTCTGGTCGTTGAGGCTCGGGTAGGGAATGTCGAAGGTCCGCTCGAACGCTTCGGCTGTCTCCTGGGTGTCCCGAATGTTCACCCCGATGAACTGTGCTCCCGCTGACTCAAACTCATCGTGCAGCGCCACCAGGTCCGGGGCTTCCTCACGGCAGGGAGCGCAGGCCGCGTACCAGAAGTTCACCACAGTGACCTGACCAGCCCAGTCCGCCGAATCCACTGTGGATCCGTCGTAGCCGGTACCGGTGAAAGCGAGGGGTTCGCCCCGCTCGGCCGCTGCGTACTCGGTCACTGAGCCATCACCGGCAATGTAGTTCTTGTTGTCGCCGGAGTCAGCGATAACCGCCAACGGATCATCGGCGGCACACGCTGAAAGGGCTAATGAGGCGGACAGCCCAAGGGCCAGCGCGACACCCAACTTCTGCAGGCGGCCAGCGGATCGATCAGAATTTTTCACAGCTTCTTCCACATTTCTACAACGTGTAGTAATACTATTATGCTCCCGGCAGGTTCGCCGCACCGGCCAACAGGTCAGCGCTGGGCTCTTCGTACCGCACCCCAACCAGGCGTCCGCCGTCGAAGTCCAGGGACGTGATGGAGGTCAGGGTGCATTCCCGGTCGCGCGGATCGTGCCAGAGCCTGCGGTTCTCGGCCGCGAGCCGTGACACCCAGATGGGCAGCTGATGGCTCACCACGATCACCTCCACTGGCCCTGCAGGCCCGTCAGTATCAACCTGTGCGACGGCGGCGCGACGGGCGTCGTCTACGGCCGCCCTCATGCGGCCCACCTGCTGACTGTAGGGCTCACCCCAGGAGGGGCGAAAGGGGTTGGCGAGCAGCAGCCAATGGCGGGGGTACCGCAACTGGCGGGCGACCTGCGCCATGCCCTCGAACCGGCTATAGGCCTCAATGACCCGATCGTCGGTCACGATATCGAGTCCAAGCCGCTGCGCAATGGGTGCTGCGGTCTCCTGTGCACGGGTCAGCGGGGACGCCACCACCCGGACGATCCGTGCGCCGTCGTCGACCCGCGCCGCGAAGTGACCGGCAACCCGCTGCGCCATTTCCTGGCCCAGTTCAGAGAGGTGAAAGTTCGGCAGCCTGCCGTAGAGGACGCGCTCGGGATTGTGGACTTCGCCGTGACGCACGAGGTGGACAGTAGCAAGGGACATAGGTCCAGTTTCTCAGAGTTCGGGCAGGCGGCTAAATCCGCCGCTGAGAGTTTATTTGAACATTTGAGTAACTTCGGGAATAATCGATGCAAATGCATGTTTATTATAGGTGACGGCCTCCCGGCCGCCACGGCTGCATAACCCAGACCGCATTACGATCAGGAGAACCATCATGGCAATTCCCACAGGACTGAACAACGGCACCTGGACCTTCGACGCCTCGCACAGCGAGGTCGGCTTCACCGTGCGGCACGCCGGCATCAGCAAGGTACGTGGCAACTTCGACACCGTTGACGCCGCCCTGCACGTCGGATCCTCGCTGACCGATTCCAAGGTCACCGCCACCATCCAGACCGCTTCCTTCAACTCCAACGACGCCAACCGCGACGGCCACGTACGCGGCGAAGACTTCTTCGATGTCGAGCGCTTCCCCGAAATGACCTTCGAGTCGACCTCCATTGAAGGCGCCGGCGAGACCTACCAGCTCGCTGGCAACCTGACCATCCGCGACGTAACCCTTCCTGTGGTCTTTGAAACCGAATTCAACGGCGTTGCAGTAGATCCTTTCGGCGCCACCCGCGCCGGGTTCTCCGGCAAGACCGTCATTTCCCGCAAGGACTTCGGCCTGACCTGGAATGCAGCTCTCGAAGCCGGCGGAGTTCTCGTCGGTGACAAGGTGACCATCAACCTTGATGCGGCATTCGTAGCCCCAGCCAAGTAGTCATCCACTAACAGCGGCTGTCGCCCTCCTCGGGAAGGCGGCAGCCGCTGTCGTTTAATCCCATTGCTGCGTGAGCCTCCGCGCTAGGGTTGGCTGTGTGACCCCTCAGGGTCTGTACCAGTCAGTCTCTAGCGAACAGGAACCGGTAAATGAGCACACCTCCCCATGACCACAATCCCGGCCAGGACATGCCCCCGCGCGACAATCCAGAAGCGCAGCAGCCATCCTCAGGACAGGTCCCGACCGACGGCCAGGCAGCCCCCTACGGTTACCAAAACGCCCAGCCCTCCGGCTACAGCTACCCGGGGAACATGAGCCAGGTATCCGTAACCGAGAAGGGCCCGGCGCCCAAGGAAGTGGAACGGGCCTTCTGGCTGATCATTGCGGCCGGGGTCCTCAGCTTCATCTCAAGCGTCATCGGGGCTCTGTCCGTCTCTGCACAGGGACCCGCCGGAGGCGTCGGGACCGCGTTGACACTGGTCTTCGCCGCTGTCGCCACGGGCATTTACATCCTCCTCGCGATCTTCATCCGCAAGGGTCACAACTGGGCCAGAATCACTGCGACAGTGTTGGCAGTTCTTTCGATCCTGTCCTACCTGTTCGGCCTGTTGTCACTATCAATGCTCGAAGGTAGCGACCTGCTGCAGGGTCAGGAACTCGTGACACCGGGGCCAGTGGAGACCGTCATCGGCATTCTGGTCCTCCTGCTCGGCGTGGCCGGGGTTGTCATGACCTATCTCAAGCCCGCGCGCCCCTACTTCCAGAAGCAGATCGTCCCCGGACAGTTCTAACCCAGCTCTGACCCAGCAACGCCCTGATTATTGGGCGGTTCGGGCGCGGGAGTCGGCGGCGTCCGGCTCCTGCGCCCGTTGCGCGTGGTAGGCAAGAATCTGCAGTTCGGTGGCCATATCCACCTTCCGCAGCTGGACACTCTCCGGCACCTGCAACACCACCGGCGCGAAGCTGAGGATGCTGGTGATACCAACGGCAACCAGCCGGTCGCACAGCGACTGCGCCACCCCGGCGGGGACCGCCAGCACCGCCATATTGGCGCGGGTCCGTTCCAGCACCTGCTCCAGGTCACCTATGGGACTCACCCGCAGCCACCCCACTTCGGCACCGACTACCAACTGGTCAGCGTCGAAGAGGGAAACAATCTCAAAACCTCTTGATTCGAAGCCGGAATAGCCGGCCAGTGCCCGGCCCAGGTTGCCTGCCCCAATGATTGCAACGCGCCAGTCTAGCGTCAGTCCGAGCGCGGCGGAGATCTGCCGGTTGAGATACTGCACGTCGTAGCCCACGCCGCGGGTCCCATAGGAGCCGAGGTAGGACAGATCCTTGCGCAAAATCGGAGAATTGACGCCGGCCGCTTCCGCCAACCGGTCCGACGACACCCGCTCGGTTCCCTCCGCCAGCAGCGAGGTAAGCGCCCGAAGGTAGATAGTCAGGCGCGTCAAGGATGCTGTCGGGATCTGTCGTGCGGCGGAACCGCTCCCTGACAGCTGTAGCTCTGGTACTTCCGGCGTCGTCACTTTCCATCGCTCCGTTTACTGTCCGCCAGCCGCTTGACGGTAAGGCCATACGACGACGGTCCGGCCGACGTCGCGAATACTTCCACCTTAGGGCGCCCGGCGTTCGTCACAAAGCTCGCCCGCCGCCGCCGGTCACCGGGTGATGAGCCGACGAAGGCGGGCCCCGTCAATCTTCCAGAAGTCCCGTTGCACCCCATCGATGAGCAGGACGGGAATCTCTTCGGCGAACCGCTCCAACAACGCGGGTTCGTTGGCTGTCGACAGTTCATGCCATGGCACCCCCAGCTCGTCGCAGACGGAGGCCACCACCATCCGCGCGTCGGCACACAAGTGGCAGTCGGGGCGGGTCAGCAGCTCAACCGTGGGATAACCGGGGCTTCGCGCCGGCGGTCCGGGCTGCGGGGGAATCACCATGCCATCCAAGCTACCGTCTGACTCTGCACCAGGTGGCATCACGCCGCAGGACTCAAGTGATTTAGACTCACACTATGTCCGCTGCCAGCACCGGGCCCCTGCAGGCCGGTCCAGGGGTAACCGCAACCCTCCCCGGACCGGGGGGCGACGCCGCCTTTTTCGACGTGGACAACACCATGATGCGGGGCGCGAGCCTCTTCCATGTGGCTCGGAAAATGTACCAACGGAAGGCGTTCACTCTCCGGTTCGCCAGCGGCCTCGCGTGGAAACAGTTACGTTTTGTGATGCGCGGCGAGAATATGACCGACATCAACTCGGTACGCGATGCTGCGCTGGCCTTCGCCATCGGGATCGCGCATGAGGACGTCAAGGCCCTCGGCGAAGAAGTGTATGACGAGATGATCGCCTCGAAGATCTGGCCCGGGGCACGGGCCCTCGCTGAACAGCACCTCAAATCGGGGCGGCGGGTGTGGCTGGTCACCGGGACCCCGGTGGAGGTGGCGAGCGTGATCGCTAACCGCCTTGGCCTCACCGGTGCCCTGGGGACCGTTGGCGAGGTGGCTGACGGCTATTACACCGGGAAACTGGTGGGGGAATTCCTGCACGGCCCCGCCAAGGCCGTGGCGGTGCGCGCGCTGGCGGAGAAGGAGGGTCTGAACCTTCAGCGATGCTGGGGGTACAGCGACTCCTACAACGACATTCCCCTCCTGACCATCGTGGGGCACCCGGTGGCAATCAACCCGGATCGCAGGCTCCGGCGCCATGCACGCGACAATAACTGGCCGATCTACGATTTCCGGAGCGGCCGACGCGCCGCGACCCTCGGCCTCAAGGCGGCAACGGGTGCCGGTGCGGTCTACGGACTGTGGCGGGGGTTCACCAGGATGCGCGGCAACTAGGCAGGCTCGTTAACGGAGAAAGACCCGCCACTGGGGCGGGCCTTTCAACGAAAATGAATCTACTTCTTATTGCGACGCTGGTGACGAGTCTTGCGAAGCAGCTTGCGGTGCTTCTTCTTGGCCATACGCTTGCGGCGCTTCTTAATTACTGAACCCATAAAGTCCTCACAAACTGATCTTCGGTTTCCGATACGCGGCCCGGGTGGGCATCACGATCGGATGCTGACAATAACGCAACTACCTACGCGGACCGGCCTTTTCGCCTCGAGGACGCCTAGCCGATAGCGCGTAAAACGCTCCTTAACAGGGTACCGCTAATTGGCGGCGCTCCCGACCGACCCAGTTGTGGGGCCGGCCCGTCGACTATCCGGTTTCTGACTGACCTTCGACAGCCGCACCTTTGACGAACTGTTCGACAGCCGATTCCGGAACCCGGTACGACCGGCCGAACCGCACCGCCGGCATTTCGCCCGAGTGAACCAGGCGATACACGGTCATTTTTGAAACCCGCATCATGTCGGCGACTTCGGCTACGGTCAAAAACCTGACGTCAGAGAAATTACTCGCGTCTACCATCCCACATTGCTCCTTACACTGAGGTCTGCACCCCCAACGTGTGCAATCTGAGGCGTGCCATATAGCAGCCGCACGGCGTGTCGTCTCGCCAATCAAGGTTTCCCGCCATCACATACTGTAGTGGCTGCTGTGGCCAAAGTGAAAGTGCCTGTTGGTTACGATCCGGGCGTTCCGCCACACGTCGTTAATCCCTGCGGCGCCGCAACTTCGGCAGCTGCGCAAAAAGGTCCGCGGCCCGCTCGGCCGCCCGCCCGACAGTGCGCCCGAAAGCCGGCTGACCGGCGAGGTCGATGGCCGGATCGACGGCGGCCGCCAGCACCGAAGACTGGTGGTGTGCGAGCACCGCCACCTCCGGGGCCACCGGTACCGGAAGGTCAAACGATGCAAGCCACAGCTCGATCTCGCGCAGCGGTGCCGGATTGAGCGAGTAGAAACGGCGTTGGCCCTGGGCGCGCATCGACACTAGGCCCGCCTCGCGGAGCACTTTGAGATGTTTAGACACCGTGGGCTGGCTGACTTCCAGTTCGGTCACCAACTCGCCGACCGCCTTGTCACCGGAACGTAGCGATCCGAGAATTTCGCGGCGGGTTCCCTCCGCCACGACTGCGAACACATCCTCGATTACCATTCCATTACCCTAGCGGCATATATACGGTCGGTGCTAGTCGAACCAGGGGTCCAGTCCGTGGAGGGGAAAGACGGCCTTGCGGGTTGCCATCACCGTGCGGTCGAGTTCGTCGTTCGGGTCATAGCCAACCTCCCAGGAGCGCCACCAGGTGTCGGCGCCGTCCCCCATCAGCAGGGGTGCGTCAGTGCCGTAGAGCTCCAGCACATGGGCACGCCACGATTCCGGCACCGCAGTCTGTGGCCCCACCGGCGCACCGGCGGCCACCGCGATCAGCGTCGACCAGGCACGCGGAACCACGCTGGTGAGGTTGTACCCGCCGCCACCCGTCGCGATCCACCGCCCCTCGCAGAGCCGGGCCGCCAGATCGCAGATACTGACCGCCATCTCGCGCTGCGCGTCGACGCTGATCCTGAGGTTGGTCAGGGGGTCATCGACGTGGCTGTCACAGCCGTGCTGGCTGAGGATGACCTCGGGCTGGAACGCCTCGGCCAGGGGCGGCACCACTGCATGAAATGCCCGGAGCAGCCCGCCATCACCGGTCAGGGTGGGGAGCGCCACATTGACTGCTGTACCTTCAGCGCGCGGGCCGCCCGTTTCATTGGCGAATCCGGTGCCGGGGAACAGGCTCATTCCGGTTTCGTGCAGTGAAATGGTCATCACCCGTGGGTCATTCCAGAAGATGCTCTGGGTGCCGTCACCGTGGTGGGCGTCCACGTCGATGTAGAGGACCCGCTGCGTACCGGCGTCGAGTAGTCGTTGGATGGCGGCGGCGGCGTCGTTATAAATACAGAACCCACTGGCCGCTGACCGGGCGGCGTGATGCATGCCGCCCCCGAAGTTCACGGCGTGCACGGCACGACCGCTCAGTAGCGCGTCCGCCGCAGCCAGAGAGCCACCGACGAGCCGCGCGCTGGCTTCGTGCATGCCTGGAAACGCTGGATTATCCGCGGTGCCCAGACCGACGGCGGCGTCTGCCTGTTCTGGATTGCTGCCAGCCGTGCGAACCGCCGCTATGTAGTCGTCGCTGTGAACGCTGCCCAGCTCGACGTCAGTAGCAACGAAGGGTGCGGCAAGGGTTATCCCTGCCCGGTCGAAGAGCCCCAGATCGGTGGCCAGACGAGCCGTCAGCGCCAACCGCTGCGGGTTCATGGGGTGTGTTGGCCCAAAGTTGTAGGCCAGCATGGAGTCGTCCCAGACAACACTGGTGGGGAACGACGGGGGTTCGCTACTCATCACTGACAGGCTACGTGATTTACTGGATGTCTGGACACGCTCGCCCGGTGAAAGTGGTTTACTACTCGAAGGACATCTGAAGCGATCCAGCCGAAGTCGAGACCGCGGAACCGGGGCAAAGCGAGCGCAATGGCAAGAGGACAGCCATCCTGGCTGCGGGAAGAACAGAGCGTGTACCTCAGGGTACTGGCTCGTATCCGGGACTTCATCGATGGTGTAGCCAACAGCTCACCGGCGCGGGTAGCGTTGATTGTCTTTTTCAGTGTCATCCTCATCTTCACCGCGCTCCTCAGCCTGCCGATTGCCTCCAGCGATGGCACCGCCACCGCCCTCCACGACGCGCTTTTCACCGCCGTCTCGGCAGTCTGCGTCGTGGGCCTGACCGTCGTTTCGACAGCAGTTCATTGGTCATTCTTCGGGCAGCTGGTGATCCTCATCGGCATCTTTGTGGGCGGCCTGGGAACGCTGACGCTGGCGTCCCTGCTCGCCCTGATGGTGAGCAAACGCCTTGGCGTCCGCGGAAAACTCCTCGCGCAGTCCGCCATGAACAACGCCAGCCGGCTTGGCGAGGTAGGCACCCTGCTGCGCATCGTCATCACCACGTCAGTGGTGGTGGAGATTGTGCTCGCCCTGATGCTCATCCCCCGGTTCATGGTGCTCGGCGAACCGTTCTGGCTGGCCGTCTGGCACGGCGTGTTCTATTCGATCTCTGCCTTCAACAATGCGGGATTCACTCCCCACTCGGACGGCCTGGTGCCTTACGAAACTGACCTGTATATCCTGGTGCCCCTGATGATCGGCGTGTTTCTGGGCAGCCTGGGCTTCCCTGTGATCCTGGTCCTCATCCAGTACCGCCTCCGGGTCCGCAAGTGGAGCCTGCACACCAAGCTGACCGTGAACGTGTCGCTGATCCTCCTCGTCCTGGGAGCGGTCGCCTGGGGAGCGCTGGAATGGTCCAATGACAGGACCATCGGCGGGTTCAGCGGCGGTGACAAGCTGATCCATGCCCTCTTTGCATCGGTGATGACCAGGTCTGGCGGGTTCAACCTGGTGGACCAGGCCGAGATGGGTTCCGCCACCATGCTGCTCACGGACGCTCTGATGTTTGCGGGCGGAGGATCAGCCTCCACCGCGGGCGGCATCAAGGTCACCACGATCGCCGTGATGTTCCTGGCGATCGTGGCGGAGGCCCGCGGCAACTCCGATGTGAAGGCCTACGGCCGCAAAATTCCCGAGGGTGTAATGCGGGTGGCCATCTCCGTCATCTTCATGGGCGCCACCCTCGTACTGCTCGCCACCGGCGTCCTGCTCTGGATGACTGAGGAAGACCTCAACCGGGTGCTCTTCGAGGTGATCTCGGCGTTCGCCACGTGCGGGCTGAGCACCAATCTCAGCGCTGAGCTGCCGCCCGAGGGCAAGTACGTCCTGTCCACCCTGATGTTTGCTGGCCGGATGGGAACCATCACGCTCGCGTCAGCGCTCGCCCTGCGGCAACGCAGCACCCTGTACCACTACCCCGAAGAGAGGCCGATCATTGGCTGAAAGACCAGCACATAACGCCCCGGTCCTGGTGATCGGGCTCGGCCGCTTTGGCTCGGCCACCGCCGACCAGTTGGTGAAGCAGGGCCGCGAGGTCCTGGCCATTGAGCGTGACACTCAACTCGTCCAGAAGTGGTCGGGCGTGCTCACCCATGTGGTGGAGGCCGACGCCACCAACATCGATGCGTTGCGGCAACTTGGGGCGCAGGAGTTCACCGCCGCCGTCGTCGGTGTCGGCACGTCGATCGAATCCAGCGTGCTCATCACCGCGAACCTCGTGGACCTGGGCATTGATCACCTGTGGGTGAAGGCCATTACCCCGGCGCACGGCAAAATCCTGAAACGGATCGGCGCCAATCACGTCATCTATCCCGAGGCGGATGCCGGGGTCCGGGCCGCCCACTTGGTCGGCGGGCGCATGCTGGACTTCATCGAGTTCGACGACGGTTTTGCGATCGTCAAGATGTACCCGCCCAAGGAGACGCAGGGCTTCACCCTGGGCGAATCGGCTGTGCGGTCCAAATACGGGGTCACCGTGGTGGGCGTGAAGTCACCCGGTGAGGATTTCACCTACGCCCGGCCCGACACCAAGGTGACGAGTCGGGACATGCTCATCGTCTCCGGGCACGTGGACCTTCTGGAGCGGTTCGCGGCGCGCCCCTAGCGTTCGCACCCCGGACGGATCCCTGGGTGACCGGGGCGCCTAGTTGTCCAGCTCTTGCCTAGTTGTCCAGCTCTTCCGTGATGGCCTGGGCCCGGTTGCTGGCGGCCCGGGCTCCGGCAGCGATAATGACCGGAAGGTCCAATCTGTCGAAGGTGGCGATGGCCTGCTCGGTCGTGCCGTGGGGGCTGGTGACAGCGCGGCGGAGCGCCGTGGGATCGGCGTCCGGTTCTGCGAGCATGAAACCAGCTCCTGCCACCGTTTCGGTCGCAAGAATTTTTGCCAGTCCGGGGTCCAGACCCAGCTCGACCCCGGCCGCAGCCATGGCCTCCGCGAGGTAAAACACGTAGGCAGGCCCGGAGCCGCTGACGGCGGACAGCGCGTCCACCTGCTCCTCGGGGATGTCGACGACGGTGCCCGCTGCACCGAGGATGGCGCGTACCTGAGCCATCAGTGGTGCATCTGCGTGGGCGCCCGCCGAGATCGAGAGTACGCCCTTGCCGAGCCGGGACGGCGTGTTGGGCATCGAGCGGATCACCGGCTGCCCCTCCGGGAGAGCGGCTTCCAGCATGGCCAGGGAAATGGCTGCCGCAACGCTGACCACAGTGGTCGTTGATTTCAGGGCGGGCCCGATGTCCCGCGCCAGCTCGATCGTCCCGACTGGCTTCACGCCCAGGATGACGACGTCGGCGGTGGCTGCGGCGATGCGGTTCGCTTCCGGGTCTTCCGAGGTGGCCAGCACGGTGATGCCATGCACCCGGCGGAGTTCCGCGGCGCGCTCGGCGCTCCGGACGGTGGCCGTCACCAGGCGCGGGGACATACCGCCGGCGAGCAGCCCGCCAAGAATCGCCTCGTTCATGGATCCACAGCCGAGGAAGGAAATGGTGGGTTCAGTCGGGTTGGTCATGATTCCATCCTGCCACGGGGGAATTCCCAGCGTTATCCCAGCTTGCAGCGTCACCGTTGGGAGAGAATAACAGTACACTCGTTATTACCCCAAAAAGGTGCGAGTGATGACGATCGGACTTTCCATGGTTTGGTCGCAGGTGCCGGTGACGACACAGGATGGCCCCCCACTATCCTGGACAGCTCACCGGCACCGTCCTTTAAACACATTGAGCTACCAGCCGGCTCCCGGCTGACTCACAAGTAGCTGTCTTAGTGTTGGGAATACCTCCTAGAGGTGCGAGTGATGAACCGTCAGGTTTCCTTGGCCTGACCTAGGTGCCGTCGAGCAAAAGCGAGTGTGTCCCCCAACCACTTGTCCCGCTCGTCGGCACCTTTCGCTTTTCTGGTGCTTACCTCAACTGCCACCACCCCGCTGAAACCAGAGTCGGTCAGGAATTGCAGCGACTCGGCGCAGCGTTGGGTTCCTTGGCCGGGAAGAAGATGTTCGTCCTTGCCGTTCGGGGTCCCATCGGTCAGATGCACATGGGATAGCCGGTCACCCAGTGTGCGCATCTCCTCCAGGGAGTCCATCCCGGCGATCGCGGCGTGGGAGAAATCCCAGGTGATTGCGTCATAGGCCTGCGGCACCGGGTTCCAGTGCGGCAGGTAGGCTTTGGCCTCACGTCCCCGCACCCGCCACGGATACATGTTCTCGACGGCGATTGTCACCCCGTACTCGTCGGTAATGCGCTGGACTCCCTCAGCGAAATTTTCTGCGTAGCCGCTCTGCCATCTGAACGGCGGATGGACCACTACCGTCGTCGCGCCAACCTCGGCAGCCATCGCCGCCGACATTTCCACTTTGGTCCATGCCTTGCCCCAGACCTGCTGGGTGAGCAGGAGGGTCGGTGCGTGGATGGCCATGATCGGTTGGTCATACTGCCGACTGAGTGCGCTGAGCTTGTCGGGGTTCTGGCTCACATGGTTGTTGGTGACCATCACTTCGACGCCGTCGTACCCCAGGCTGCGGGACACGGCGAACGCCTCATGGACCGCCAACGGATAGACCGATGCGCTGGACAATGCCACCCGCACGGCGTTTCGCTCCGGTGCAGCCTCCCCGTTCACAACGCCGCGCGTCCTGCCCACGGTTCATCCTGGAGGGCTGAACTCAGGTGCACATGGCCGACGCCAACGGCGGGCATCGGTTCCTGCGCCTCGAACATCAGGGTGTCAAACCGGCGCAGCAGCAGACCCTCGCGCAGCGCCCACGGACAGATCTTCACGCTGTCCACCGAGAACACCTCAAGGGCCGCCTCGGCCACCAGTGCTCCCGCCAGGACCTGGGCGGCGCGGGTCTCCGAGACGCCGTCGAGATTCACGCGGTCACTCACCGACATCGCGGCCAGCCGCTTGGTCCACAGGGACAGGTCCTCAAGGCGCAGCTCCCGGCGTACGAAGGGCCCTGCAGCGGACGGCGCGGCGCCCGCGAGCCGGGCCAATGACCGGAAAGTCTTTGACGTGCCGGCCACCAGGTGCGGTTCGCCAAGTGAGCTGAACTCGGCGGCGGCCTCCTTCATCGTGGCGCGGATATACCGGCGGAGGTTCTTCACACTCTTCGCCGTCGGTGGGTCTTCGGAGAGCCAGTCCCGGGTGAGCCGGCCGGCTCCCAGCGGCACCGAGATGGCCACCTCGGGCAGTTCGTCCTCACCCATGGCCATCTCGAAAGAGCCGCCGCCGATATCCAGGTTGAGAATGGACCCCGCGCTCCAGCCGTACCACCGCCGCACCGCCTGGAAGGTCATGGCCGCTTCCTGGTCGCCGGTGAGTTCCTGCAGCACCACAGACGTTTCCGCCTTGACCCGCTGCAGCACCGCCTCCCCGTTAGCGGCCTCGCGGATCGCCGACGTGCAAAACGCCAGGAAGTCCTCGGCGCCGTGGCGACTGGCGAACTTCCGGGCATCCTTGACAAACGCGATCAGTTCGCGCTGACCGCGATCGGAAATCGCGCCGGATTCGTCAAGATGCGCCACGAGCTGGAGCGGCCGCTTGTGGGAGGCGAAGGGCACCGGGCGCGCCCCCGCGTGTGCGTCCACCAGGAGCAGGTGCACTGTGTTTGATCCGATATCCAGAACGCCTAGACGCATGATTCCATTATTCTCGTCGATACTTTCGTTGACGACGCGCCCCACGGCGTCCTGTCCCTCTGCGGGCTGGCCGGGAATCCCCCGGCACCAGCCCTACTTGCGTGCTGCGACCTTACGCTTGGCGGGCGCACGGCTTGCTGTCTTCTTGGGTGCCGGTCCCTTGGCGCGCTTCTCCGCCAGCAGTTCCAGCGCCACCTCACGGGTAAGCTCCTCGATGGCTGTTGAGCGAGGCACCGTGATGTTGGTAATGCCGTCGGTGATGTAGGGGCCGAAGCGTCCGTCCTTGACCACCACCGGCTTCTCGGACACCGGATCGTCACCAAACTCGGCGAGCGGCGGCGCCGCAGTGCGACCGCCCCGTTGCTTGGGCTGCGAGTAGATCTCCTGCGCCTGCTCCAGCGTGATCGTGAAGATTTCCTCCTCCGACCCGATGGACCGCGAATCGGTCCCCTTTTTCAGGTAGGGACCGAACCGGCCGTTCTGGACGGTGATCTCCTTGTCCTCAGCGTCAGTACCGAGCACGCGCGGAAGATTCATCAGCTTCAGTGCGTCCTCAAGCGTCACGGTGTCCAGCGACATGGAGGCGAACAGGGACCCCGTGCGGGGTTTTTCCTTGACCGGCTTCTTGGGCGGCTTCGGCTTGCCGTTCTTGTAGTACTCGACCGGCTGCTTCGCCAGCTCCTCCTCGGTCACCTCCGGGATGAGCTCGATGACGTACGGTCCGTAGCGGCCGTCCCGCGCCACGATCGAGCGGCCCGTCTCGGGATCCTCGCCGAGGACCCGCTCTTCGGTGCCCGACGAGTTCATCAGTTCGATGGCCTTCTCGACGGTCAGCTCATCGGGAGCCAGATCCTCGGGGACGTTGGCGCGCTGCGGTTCGGTTCCCTCTTCGGCGTCGGCTGGCAGCGGCTTCTCCAGGTAAGGCCCAAACTTGCCAACCCGCAGGGTGATGCCTTCGGCGATCTCGATCGAGTTGATCTTGCGCGCGTCGATCTCGCCCAGGTCGTTGACGATGGTGTGCAGCCCGGTGACCTTGCGGTCCCCGTAGTAGAAGTGGTTCAGCCAGTCGACCCGGCCGGCCTCGCCGCGGGCGATCCGGTCAAGGTCTTCTTCCAGTTCTGCGGTGAAGTCGTAATCGACGTAGTCGTGGAAGTGTTCCTCCAGGAGCCTGACCACCGAGAATGCGATCCAGCTGGGGACCAGGGCCTGCCCGCGGGTCCGCACATACCCCCGGTCCATGATCGTGGAGATGGTCGCTGCGTAGGTGGAGGGCCGGCCGATGCCCAGCTCCTCAAGCACCTTCACCAGCGAAGCTTCGGTGTAGCGCGGTGGCGGGGAAGTCTCGTGCCCGACGGCGGTGACCTCTTCGGCGCCCAGCTTGTCGCCTGCGGCGAGGTTGGGAAGCCTGGCGCCCTGCCCACCGTCGTCGGCTGCGTCCTGCTCGTTGCGGCCGGCGTCCTTGCCTTCCTCATAGGCGGCCATGAAGCCGCGGAAGGTGATGACCGTGCCGGAGGCCGAGAACTCGGCGTCGCGGGTCTTCCCGTCGGGGCCTGTTGCCAGTGCGCCGAGCCGGAGAGTGGCGGTGGATCCCTTGGCATCAGCCATCTGGGACGCAACGGTGCGCTTCCAGATGAGTTCATACATGCGGAACTCGTCGCCCCGAAGCTGGCCTGCCACCTGGGCCGGGGTGCGGAAGGAGTCCCCCGCCGGCCGGATGGCCTCGTGCGCTTCCTGAGCGTTCTTGGACTTGCCTTTGTAGACGCGGCGGGCGTCGGGAACGTACTCGGCGCCGTACAGTTCGGATGCCTGACGGCGGGCGGCGTTAACTGCCTGGTCCGAGAGCGCAGGAGAGTCGGTACGCATATACGTGATGTAACCGTTTTCGTACAGTCGCTGGGCAACCTGCATGGTGACCCGCGAGGAGAAGCGCAGCTTCCGCGCGGCTTCCTGCTGCAGGGTCGACGTCGTGAACGGCGCGGCGGGCCGCCGCGTGTAGGGCTTGGTATCCACTGACCGGACAGCGAACTCGGAGTTCTGCAGTTCGGCTGCCAGTGAAGTGGCCGTCTCGGCGTCGAGCCGTGCCACAGTCGATGACTTCAGTTCACCGAGATCGGTGAAGTCCTTGCCGGTGGCCACCCGTGATCCGTCGAGGCTGACCAGTTTGGCGCCGAAGGACTGGCGCTCGTCACCGCTCTGCGGGGAGAACGTGCCGGTGAGGTCCCAGTAGGACGCCGCGCGGAAGGCCATCCGTTCGCGTTCGCGCTCAACCACCAGACGGGTGGCGACGGACTGCACCCGACCGGCGGAAAGGCCGCGGGCCACCTTGCGCCAGAGGACCGGTGAGATTTCGTAGCCGTACAGGCGGTCAAGGATGCGACGTGTTTCCTGGGCGTCCACCATGGGGATGTCGAGCTCCCGCATTTCCAGGAGGGCACGCTGGATGGCTTCCTTGGTGATTTCGGGGAAGGTGAGCCGGTACACCGGCACCTTGGGTTTCAGGACCTCCAGGAGGTGCCAGGCAATGGCCTCACCCTCGCGGTCACCGTCAGTCGCGAGGTAGAGCGCTTCAGCGCCCTTAAGAGCAGCTTTGAGCTCAGCGACTGTCTTTTTCTTGTTGGCGGAGACCACATAGTAGGGCTCGAAGTCGTTGTCCAGGTCCACAGCGAACTTGCCGACACCGGTCTTTTTCAGCTCGGTGGGCAGGTCTGAGGGCTGGGGAAGATCCCGGATGTGCCCCATGGACGCCGTGACCTCGAAGCCCTCGCCGAGATAGCCCGCAATGGTCTTGCTTTTAGCGGGTGACTCAACGATGACGAGCTTGCGGCCGGGCTTGTTGTCCGTTGCCTTAGTGGGCACTTCTCTCCTATATATAGGTAATGCTGAAGGGGTAGCGTTTCAGCGGTAGTCCTACCGGGGACCCTGGCGATCCGGCCCCATACCCTTCACAGTATGCGGTATGCCTTCCTGCAATAGGGTAACGGCTCCGGTGTACCAGTGGTCACACAAGCGGGATAACTGTGCACAAGCTCTCCTTACTGGTGGCCGCTCACCCACCCGTGCTGCCGGGCCTCGAACGGTCGGGCCTGCGGCGGTCAGCCTTCTGCCGGAATCAGGAATCCGTCAAGGACCAGCTCCCGGACGTCGGCCAGCAGCGCGGCCCTGAAGGCGTCGTCGTCCTGGCCCAGCAGTGCGCCAAGCGCGGTGGCGATCTGACCGGCCGACAGGTCCCCGTCGCAGGCAGACACGAACCCGGCCAACTCGGTACTGAGCAGGGTGGTGCGCCGGAATCCGGCGCCCTGCCGGAGCAGGATCACGCCGGGGTGTTCGGCTCCGGGGCGCTGGTGGCGTTCCTCGGTGACGTCGTCGGCCACCGTCAGGTGCTGCCGGGGGAAGTCATCGGTGTGGGCCAGCGCCCAGTCGTGGCGGGCGAGGGCGGCTGCGATGTGCGGGGCGATGGGTTGTTCGAGTGCGTGGGTGATTTCCTCGAACCGGCTCAGCGGCGCGGAGCTCCGCTGAGCGCGGAGCAGCACCGAGCCGAAACCGATGGATTCCACAGCCCGGGACGCGAAGTCGTCCAGGTAGGCGGCGTAGCGGTCGGCGAACCGGCCCGGATCGCGGGATTCAGCGGCGTCCCGCAGCCACGTCTGTGCGTAGCCCGACGGGGAGAGCTGTTCCCGTTGGAGGACCCAGCAGTCCACCCCTGCGGGAATCCAGGCCTCGATCCGGTCATACCAGCGACCGCCAGCGGTAATCTCCCAGTTTCCGAGAAGCTGGGCCGTGCCCCCGGAAGCGAGCACACCGGGGAGTTCCCTGATCAGGGTGGAGACGATGTCGTCGCCTGGCAGTCCGCCGTCGCGGTAGGTGAACTGGCCGTCGGGGGTTTCACCGGCCCGGCGCGGGGTGATGACGAACGGCGGGTTGGTGACTGCCAGATCAAACGACTCCCCGGCCACGGGTTCCAGCAGGCTCCCCTGCCGGAGGGTGACCCTCGCCCCGAGATCGGTCGGGTCGAGGCGGAGGCGGTCGGCGTTGAGGAGAAGGTTGAACCGGGTGAAGGCAAGGGCCCGTGCCGAGACGTCCGTGGCGGTGACGTGCTGGGCATGGCTGAGGAGGTGGAAGGTCTGGATCCCGCACCCTACTCCAAGGTCCAGGGCGCGATCCACTACCGCCCGGATGGTCAGCTGGGCCAGGGTGAGCGAGGCCCGGCCTATCCCGAGGACGTGGTCCCGGCGAAGCACTCCGGGGCGCTGATGCTGGCCGAGGTCGCTGGCCACCCACAGGTCTCCACCTGCGTCGGACGAGTAGGGGCGCAGGTCAACCACCGCGCGCCACGCGCCGGTCTCAACGCGTTCAGCGAGGCCCAACCTGGCCAGACCGTCGGCGGTGGTGCGGGGAAAGGCCCTGCCCAGGTGCTCGTCGGGGACCTGCTCGCCGAGCAGCCAGAGAAGCACAGGAACCGTCGGCTCACCCCCGGTAGCCGTCCCCGCCTGCCGGCAGGCGAGCAGCGCCGGGATCAGCTGGTCCTTCTCCAGCGCCTCCCAGGCTTCGGCTCCGATCAGGTCCGCGACGCCGTCGACCGTGTAGCGCAGCGCCAGAAGATCGGCGCTGAGTCGTTCCATTAGGGCTGGGGCACTACTCAGTGGGGCGTCGTGGACGTCGGCAGTGAACTCAGGGTGCGTCACGCGGCACCCGCGGCTGTCGCCTCAGCCTCGTCGGATTCGCAGCCCTGGGGGCAGCGAAGGGTCGACGGGGAGGCCGCGCAGGTGGCGCAATAGAGGGTGAGGTTGCGGCAGGAAAGGTTGGAACAGTTCTCGAACTTGTTGGTCGGCGTCTCGCAGCGGACACACTTGCCAATGGTTTTGGCGTCCTTCGAGAACTCAACGTGCATGCGCTTGTCGAACACGTAGAGGGACCCCTCCCAGAGACCCGAGTCACCGTACTCCTCGCCGTAACGCACGATCCCACCGTCCAGCTGGTACACCTCGGTGAAACCCCGGTTGATCATCAGGCTGGACAGCACCTCACAGCGGATCCCTCCGGTGCAGTAGGTGACCACCGGCTTGTCCTTGAGATTGTCGTACCGGCCGGAGTCCAGTTCGTTGACGAAGTCCTGCGTGGTCGCAACGTCGGGGACAATCGCATTCTTGAACCGGCCAATCTGCGCCTCAAGGGCGTTGCGTCCGTCGAAGAAGACCACTTCCTCGCCGTTGGCCTTCTTCTCGTCGACCAGGCGGTGCAGCTCCGCGGGCAACAGATGCGTTCCACCGCCCCGGACACCGCCGTCGTCAACCTTGAGTTCGTTGGGGGCACCAAAGGACACGATTTCGTCCCGTACCTTGACGCTCAGCCGGGGAAAGTCCGCTGCCCCGCCCTCCGACCATTTGATGTCCATCTTTTTGAAGGCCGGATATTCACGGGTCGCTTTCACGTACTGCTTCATTGCGTTCAGCTCGCCGCCCACTGTTCCGTTGATGCCGTCCTTCGACAGCAGGATGCGGCCGCGGAGGCCGAGCTTCTCACAGAGGGCGCGCTGCCACAGGCGGATCGCCTCTGGATCGGGCAGCGGGGTGAAGGCGTAATAGAGCACAATGCGGTTCATGGACACGCATTTAAGCATAACGGCCCGCTGTCGGGCAGGTCTCAAATCAACTACGGCTGGGGCTTCCTATGTTCAATGGAAGCCGCACAAACTATGGTCATTCCATGAGTGCACATCTGTCGAGGGAATTGTTGGCTACATGGGTTTCCGGCTGGTCCTCCTGCCGGGATTATCAGCCGCACGACGACGGCCGCACCGTGTCCGTTTCGCTGACGGACAACGGTAATCAGCAGGAGCACTTCCTATATGACCCGACCGATGAGCAGGCTCTGGCGCTGGCCGCGGAGACGAAAGCCGATCCGAACCGCCTGCTCACCGTGGTGACTACCCGGATGGACGATCTGCTCGCCGCCCTCAGCCCGCTCGGGATGAGGGTCATCGACGACCGCCAGGCGCTGATGACGGTGAACATGGACGGGCAGGACGTCGAAGACCCGAGGTCACCCGATGACGTCTTTTCCCTCACCCATCTGCGCGAACCGACGTGCCGCCGCGTGATCGTCACCGCCAATGGTGAGGAGGCGGCACGCGGATCCGTGGCGGTGGCGGATGGCTTCGCCGTCTACGACCGGATTATCACCGCAGAACAGTACCGGCGCCGCGGCCTTGGCAGCTATGTGATGCGGGCGCTCACCTCGGCCGTCCTGGAAGACGATGTGGAACATGGGCTCCTGATGGCATCGGCTGATGGGCAGGAGCTCTACCAGTACCTGGGCTGGCAGCATCTGGCCGACGTGTTTGTCATTCGCGCCTGAGCCTTCGGGTGAGTGGACTGGTAGGGCGGGCGGAGTGACAGGCCGGCGGAGTGACACAATGGCAATGTGGCCCTACATGACTCCCTGATCCCCCTGCTGGGCGGGGGTGCCGAACCGGAGCAGCTGGTTCACGTGCGGGAGATTCCGGCCCGGAAAGCCGTCATCCAACCCTGGCCGGATTGGGCGCACCCGGACGTCGTTTCCGCTTATGGTGCGCTGGGAGTCACTACCCCGTGGCAGCACCAGGTCGTTGCGGCCACCGCGGCCCACAGTGGCAGACACACGATTGTGGCCACTGGCACAGCATCGGGCAAGTCGCTCTGCTACCAATTACCGGTGCTGGACGAGATTCACCGAACGGCGCTGGATGACCGGGTATCACTGGAGCCAACCGGTTCAGTGGCCCTCTACCTTGCCCCCACCAAGGCGCTCGCTGCAGACCAGTTGGCGGCCATCAAAGCACTGAAGATCCCGACGGTCCGCGCCGAAACCTACGACGGCGACACTGACCCTGCCGCGCGCCGCTGGATCCGGGACCACGCGAACCTGGTGCTGGCCAATCCCGACATGCTGCATTACGGGATCCTGCCCAACCATGCGTGGTGGGCACGCTACTTCCGGCGGCTGAAGTACGTGATCATCGATGAAGCCCACAGCTACCGTGGGGTCTTCGGCTCCCACGTGGCTAACCTGCTCCGGCGACTCCGGCGGGTCTGCGCCTACTATGGTGTCTCCCCCGTGTTCATCGGCGCGTCCGCGACGTCCGCTGATCCTGCGGTCTCCTTCGGGAAGCTGATCGGTGACGAGGTGACACCGGTGGTGGACGACAATTCCCCTCACGGGTCAACGACCGTGGCCTTCTGGGAGCCCGAGCTCACCGAGCTCAGAGGCGAGAACGGGGCCCCAAAACGCCGGACCGTCATCGCTGAAACCTCCGATCTGTTGGCCAATCTGGTCTCCGCCCAGGTCCGGACAATCGCCTTCATCAAGTCCCGGCGCGGAGCGGAAAGCATCGCCGCCACAGCGAAGCGCCTGCTGCAGGAGGTTCATCCGAGCCTGCCCGCCCGGGTGGCGGCGTACCGGTCGGGCTACCTCCCGGAGGAGCGCCGGGAACTGGAGTCGGCGCTCCGCAGCGGACAGTTGCTGGGGGTGGCGAGCACCCCCGCCCTTGAACTGGGCATCGACATCTCCGGGCTGGATGCCGTGCTGGTTGCCGGCTGGCCCGGCACCCGTGCCTCCCTCCTGCAACAGATCGGCCGGGCCGGGCGGTCGGGTCAGGACGCGCTCGCCGCCTTCGTCGCCAGCGACGACCCGCTCGACACCTACCTGGTGCACCACCCGGAAGCGGTGTTCGACGTCGGGGTGGAAGCCACGGTCTTCGACCCGACCAACCCCTATGTGCTGGGTCCACACCTGTGCGCGGCAGCGGCCGAGCTGCCCCTCAGCCCGGCAGAGCTGGGCCTTTTCGGTGCGGGGACCGAAGAGCTCCTCGCCGCATTGGTGCATCAGGGTTTTCTCCGGCAACGGCCTGCCGGCTGGTTCTGGACCCACCCGCAGAGCGCTGCCGGGATGGTGAACCTGCGGGCCGACGGCGGCGGACCCATCAGTATTGTCGAGACAGGCACCGGCACCATGCTCGGCACCATGGATTCGCCGCAGAGCCACTATCAGGCCCATGCCGGAGCGATCTATGTGCATCAGGGTCAGACCTATGTCGTGGACGAGCTCAACGAGCAGGATCACTGTGCCATGGTGACCAGGTCCAACCCCGACTACTACACCCAGGCCAGGGACATCACCGAAATTGAGGTGATCGGAGCCAGCCGGACCCAGGACTGGGGTGGGGTGCAGATCCGCTTCGGTGAGGTGCAAGTGACCACCCAGGTGGTGTCCTTCCAACGGAAAGCCTTCGTCTCCAACGAAATCCTGTCCGAGGAGGCACTGGAACTCGGTGCGCGCGACCTTCACACCAAAGCCGTCTGGTTTGAGTTCGATCAGCAACTCCTCGCAGACGGTGGGCTGAACGCCGCTGACCTGCCGGGCGCCCTCCACGCGGCCGAACACGCCGCCATTGGGCTGCTTCCCCTGGTCGCGTCGAGTGACCGGTGGGACATCGGCGGAGTATCGACAGCCCTGCACGCCGACACAATGCTGCCCACCATCTTCGTGTATGACGGTCACCCGGGCGGAGCAGGGTTCGCCGAACGGGGATACGAGGCGGTGAGGATCTGGATCCGGGCCACCCTGGACGCGATCACTGCCTGCGAATGTGACACCGGCTGCCCCTCCTGCGTCCAATCGCCCAAATGCGGCAACCGGAACAACCCCCTCAGCAAGCGTGATGCGGCGGCGCTGTTGTCCCTCATGTTGGCCCAGGACCCAACCGCGCCCGCCTAGCCCCTCGCTGCGCATCCGTCGAGGAACTGGCTGGCGCGTCTTCCGGCGCGAGGGCGGCGGACCGGCACGCGCGCGGCCTGTCGCATCCGGGAGGAGGGGGTAGCCCGCGACGGAAGTTACCGTCCGGCTGGTCCGCACCTCCACGATGGTGCCGCCCGGACCTTCCCGGTCGCAGGACTGCAAGGCTGCGCCGTGGGCGGCGGCCGTTTCCGCTGCCACCGTACAGGGATCCCCGCTGGTCAGACCCCGTGACGCGTCAGCGGCGGCGAGCGCCGCGAGATCCGCTGCGGTAGCTGCCCGCGCGGCTGCGGTCGCTGTCTGCGCCAGCACTACCACTGCCGCGATCAGCGTGATCATGACCAGAGCCAATCCGCACGCCAACACCGTGCCTGACCCTGCCTCGACCCTGGGGCGACCGTTCCTCACTGGGTTTTTCATGTGCCGATTGTCACCAGCCAGTGCCGAGGAGCTCAGTGTGCGCCGACGCGGAGGCCGACAGATCCCACCCCACCAGATCCAGCAACGGGACGGCGAGGCGGGAGCTAACGGTCACGGTGGACCACCCGCCGTCGCTGGTCAGCTCCACCCTTGCCTGTCCGCCTGCGAGCCGATACACCGTCGCCTGCACCCGGCCTGCTGGTTCGCCCCTCGCCACTTCCCTGGCCCCGGCTCTGGCTGCCTCCTCCAACCTCAGCTGCGTCACACCCGCCGTTGCAGCACCCAGAAGGAGTGCCAGGAGCAGGACCAGCGACGGCAACGCCACCGCCACCTCCGCCGTCACCGCACCACGCTGCCGGATGGTCCGGTGCAATGTGTTCCCCTGTACGAGGGAGCGCCGGGCAGAGGAACACCGGGCGGTGGGGTGCAGATCGGTGGGGTGCAGATCGGTGGGGTGCAGATTCTGTGGCGTCAGCACGTTACCCGAAGCTCAAGGCTGAGCTGATCAGGGACATCAGCATGCCCCTGACCTCGCCGCTGGACAACACCGCCACCAGAAGCGCGGCAAACCCGACCGCGGCGAGCGTAGCGATGGCATACTCGGCGGTGGCCATCCCTGTCTGGGAGCCGGTCAGGCGGCGCAGCCGGATAGCGAGCCGGTGTGCCGTGCGGTAACTCCGTACCTTTGTTGCTGACATTTCTTCCTCCAGGTCATTCCTCACGGCGAGGCTGGCCAGTGCGCTGGCCTCTATCCGTGGGAGCACATTTGTGCCCTGCCATGACTCTGCCCGGTCGCGCCTCGGTGCGGGGCTGGAAAGCGGACTATGTGGATAAGTCTCAGCACCAGCTCACCTGCCGTCACCCCCAGCGCGGGACCAGGGCGAAGACCACAGGGAGGACACCCAGGCAGATGAATGCCGGAAGGTAGCAAAGACCCAACGGCACCACCAACCGGACGCCCAGCGTTGCCGCGCGTCGCTGAGCGTCGCTGTTCCTCCTGCGACGGAGTTGTCCGGCATAGGCATGCACCATCCCCGCCGACGATGCGCCGGTGAGTGCAGCAAACCGAAGGGCCGCATCGAGCTCCCGAAGAGTTGCACCCGTCGTGGCATCGGATTGGGCGATTGCGGAGGTCCACGCCGTTTCCCAGTCGGCGCCGAGAGCAAGGGCTCCCTGCACCCGCTGCACGCTGAGCGACAAGGGTGGCGGACAGGTATCCCCCAGCGCGGCCAGCGCGCCGCCGAGGGGTGCCCCGGCTGAGAGCATGGCCCCCAGCAAATCGATCATGAGCGCCGGGTCAACCCGGTCCGGCTCCCGCCTGGCTCTGTCCCTGGGGACCGTGAGACTGCCTCGACGGGGTGGAAGCGTCGCACCGGGGGCAGCCCCGTGGCCAACCGTGGATCCCCTGCCGCCGGGTTGCGACGGCCGGGACCAGACCAACAACAGGGCTGCTCCACCCAGCAGGAGGAAGACCAACAGGCCGGTCACTTCAACCGCCCTTCGCTGCCGCAGCGACCAGCTGGCCGGACCAGAGCCGGCCCAGCAACATCAGGGACACTCCCACACCGAACAACGCGAGGCCGGGCCCTGACCCGAACAGGACGGCCAGCGGCTGCGCACCGGTCAGGTAGCCCAGACCCAGCCCACAGAGTGGGAGCCAGCCCAGGAGCCGGGCGGTGGCGGCCGGTCCGGCCAACGCCGTCGCCCGGGCGGCGGCAGCGTCAAGTGACTGATCGAGCTGGGCGGCGTACTTTCCCAGCACCTCGGCCAGCGGAGCGCCGCTGCGTTCAGAAATGTCCAGGCACATGGCCAGGTCAAGCCATAGGCTCGCATCACTGTCAGGCGGAATTCTGGCGCGGCCCACTCGCCAGCGCCGCCGAGAGGGCTGGCCCGCGGCCGCCCGGCGAAGCACGTCGGGGACGCCCTCGCCGATCGCTGCAGCCTGCTGCGCTGCCCAGAGCACCGGCGATGCCTGCGCCCCGAACCCGGGACCAGCCCCTGGTGGCCGCTCATGATCGGCCACCGAATACACCACGGCGATGTCCTGCCATAGCTGGTGCGGAGATCTTCCCGCGTTCAGCAGCGCCGTCAGCTGATGGACGAAGAGTGGCAGTTCCAGCGGGTCTACCGGAGCCGGCCGCGCCGCCGCCAGACCTGCCACCCAGTGCGGGACTCCGGTCGCCCTGCTGCCACGTCCCGCGCTCCGACGGCCGGGAGCGTCAAGAAGCAGGAAGGCCACCAGCAACAGGACGCCCACGGCAAACCCCGTCACGGCGGTCCCCGATCAAGCAGCGCCTGCAGGCGGGGCCATGCTGAGGCAGGCTCACACCCGGTGCCGTGCCGGACAAGGGCTGGACGCACGATCAGCTGCCGGGCGTCGTCGACATCAACCAGGCCGATCACCGCCACCCGCCGCCCGGTGTGGCCGCGCACCAGGTGCACCACGACGTCGAGTGCGCTGGCCGCCTGCGCCGTGACGGCCTCACGGCTCAGCCCGGCCAATGAGCCCAGGGCCATCAGCCGGGCGGGGACCGACTCGGCTGAATTGGCGTGGATGGTGCCGCCGGCACCCGAATGGCCCGTATTCATTGCGGTCAGGAGGTCCCTCACCTCTGCGCCCCGGCACTCGCCGACGATCAGACGGTCCGGGCGCATCCGCAAGGCTTGACGCACCAGTTCGGCCAGATCGACGGCTCCCGCCCCCTCAGAGTTGCCGTGGCGACTTTGCAGCGGAACCGTGTGCGGGTGGCGGGGGTTCAGCTCGGCAGAGTCCTCGACGGTCACCAGCCGCTCGGTAGGTGCACTCAGCGCCAACAGGGTCGACAGCAGCGTGGTCTTTCCAGTGCCGGTTGCCCCGCTGACCAGGAAATTGAGCCGCCGTTCAACTACTTCGCGGAGGGCATCGGCCATGAACGGGTCAAGGGTTCCGGACTGGGTCAGCTCCTCGATGCTGAACTCCCGCTGACGCTGGACGCGGATGGATAGCAGCGTGCCGCGGGTGGACACAGGGGCAAGGACCGCGTGGACCCTGAAGGCCGCGAGGCGGACGTCGACGCAGGGGTTGCCGTCGTCGAGTCGCCGGCCACCAGCGGAGATGAGACGCGCTGCCAGCGCACGCACGTCGGCATCGGTCCTGAAACGGTCGGGGGTCCGCCGCAGCCCGTCGGCACCGTCCACCCACACCTCATCCGGACCGTTAACCAGAATGTCGGTTACCGCGGGATCGGCTGCAAGGTGTTGCAGTGGTCCGAGGCCCTGTAGCTCGGCCTGGACCCGGTCCACCGTTCTCAGCGTCCCGGCGGAGCCCAGCAGTCTGCCGGTGGACTGGACCGCCGCGGCGAGGCGGGCCCCGGTGAGCGGGAGCTGTTCCGCCAGGACTGCCTGACGGACTTCGCTGACCATCGTGGCCGCGGCGTCGTCGTGCTTAGCGGCAGGACGGCTGGCACGCGGCGAATCGCTCATGATGCTGCCCTCACGATCCCTGCCGGGCCGTTGGCCAAGATGCGAGCGGTGAGTCGCCGAACGGCGCGGTGCGCGCCGATGGTCAGGAGCCGCCCCTGCCGTTCAGCGTCCGGCACTCCGCGCAGGTGGGGAAGATAGCCCATCAGGGGTTGTTCCACCAACTCAGCGACCCGGTACGGATCAAGCCCCGGTTCCAACGGCCCGCGCGCTATCACTGAGGTGGGGAAGGACTGCAGATGCTCGACCGCGGAGCGGGCAGCGGTGATCGGCCTCGTCCTCCCCTGCACCAGAAGCATCACCTGATCGCAGAAGGTCAGCAGCGGATCGCCCCACGGCCAGCCGGCGGGCAGGTCAACAACAGTCACGTCAAAGGCGCTGCGGGCGGCAGCGAACACCGAGTGAACCGCCGAGGAGGTCACAATGCTGGCTTCTTTGGCGGCTGACCCACTCATCGACAACACGGCGAATCCCCTCACCACCGGGAGCGCGCCGGACAGCTGGTCCGGGTTGAGCGTTCCGCTGATCTCTCCAAGGTCCTCCCAGCGGACACCTGAGGACAGCTCGGGCAGTGCGAGGTGCAGTCCTCCCCCGCCGCAGTCGCCGTCGATCAGCAGCGTGGACCGGCCTGAGCGGGCTGAGGCGAGCGCGAGCCAGCAACTCAACGAGCTCGTCCCCACCCCACCCGAGCAGCCCACCAGGCCGAGGATGTGACCGCGTGACCCTGTGGTCCGGAGGCGCGCGAACCGTTCCGCCAGCCAATCCCCGGCAGCGGGCAAAAGTGCGACCCGGGTAGCGTGGAGCCGGGCCGCGACCTCCCACACGGTCCCCTCCTCCCCCGGCAGGCCCACCAGAATGAGCTCGCCGTCACTGTCCACACGGCTCTCCGCAATGTCGCTGCCCACCAACACCACTTCCGGGCGGGACCGGCGGGCCTCTGCGAGGGTTGACGTGATAGTGAGCTCAAGACCAGCCGCTGCCGCCACGCGGGCCGTCTCATCCCGGATCAGTTGCGAGCCGGTGGCCAGCGCTGCGCCCGTCCGCCCATGCGCTGGGAGCCAGGGTTGTCCATCTGCCATGGTTCCAGCCTGCCCCTAGACGCGCGGGTCGGCAGGCCGGAGTTGGCCTATGTGGACAAGGCGACCGCCAACGGGTACTGGGGAGAACAAGTGTGCTGCCGGGGAGCCTACCGGTCCTTGGTGCTACCCGGAAAAGGACTCCCACGAATGCAGGAGACAATGGAGCCATGTATGTTGTCGTGTCCGCGCCGCCTGCCCGCGGCGCGTCAGCAGACGCCGCAGCGGAGCGG
Source organism: Arthrobacter sp. CAN_A1 (assembly GCF_015751665.1). Lineage (NCBI taxonomy): Bacteria > Bacillati > Actinomycetota > Actinomycetes > Micrococcales > Micrococcaceae > Arthrobacter > Arthrobacter sp. CAN_A1. Next base: position 131,043 of record NZ_JADOUR010000002.1, read on the forward strand.
AAACAGGACGCCGCCGCGGTGCTGCAGCCGCTGGACAGTTCAGGCGCTCCATCCGGGGCCGCGGTCGTCGTCGGGCGTGAGGAGTTTCCCGCGGCCGTGCGCCACTTCGAGGCTCAGAAGGTGCGCTGGGTATGGGATTCCACCCGAGCCTGGTATCCGGCGCTGTTGAAACAGTCGGTCAGCGTTGAACGGTGCCATGACCTGAGCCTCAGCCGTGACATCCTCCGCCTCTCCAGCTTCAGCGCCGATCAGCCATACATCGCCGCGCTCCGGGATCGCGGCGATGTTCCGGACCAGCTGCCTGCCCGGCAGTTGCCGCCCCTGTCCATCCCCGCCGGCCAGTTCAGTCTCTTCGAAACGCCCAGCGCCCCCAGCGGTCCCGGGCCGGCAGAGGTCCTCGCCGAGTTCCGCCAGCAGCAGGAGGCCGTTGCCGGCGGGCCCCGGCCCCAGCGGCTGGCGCTGCTGCTGGCTGCGGAATCGGCTGGCGCCCTGTTGGCAGCCGAGATGGAAGCGGCAGGGATTCCCTGGCGCCGCGACCTGCACGAAGCGCTCCTCGAATCCGAGCTGGGTCCCCGCCCCCGAGACGGAATCCGGCCCGCCGAGCTTGAACGGATCGCCGGGGAACTCCGCGTCCACCTGAATAACCCGGGGTTTAACCCAGACTCACCGCAGGAACTGCTGCGCGCCCTGCACCGGGCTGGCATCGAAGTGACCAGCACCCGCTCCTGGGAGTTGGAGCAGCACAAGCACCCCGGGATTGAACCGCTGCTGCGCTACAAGAAGCTGTCGCGACTGCTCACTGCCAACGGGTGGACCTGGCTCGACGCGTGGGTCCAGGAGGGCCGCTTCCGGCCCGAGTATGTGGTGGGCGGCGTGGTGTCAGGGCGGTGGGCGTCACGGGGCGGGGGCGCATTGCAAATCCCCAAACAAATCCGCGACGCGGTCCGCCCCGACCCCGGTTACCGGTTTGTGGTCGCCGACGCGGCACAGCTGGAACCGCGGGTGCTGGCCGCACTTGGCCGTGATTCGGCGCTGGCGACGGCGGCGCGCGGGAAGGACCTGTACCAGGGAATCGCCGAGCAAGGCTTTGGTGACCGTGCCAAGGCGAAACTCGCGATGCTGGGCGCCATGTATGGCGCAACGACCGGCGAATCGGGGCGGTTGATGCCGCAACTGGCCCGCACCTACCCACAGGCGATCCAGGTGGTAGAAGACGCAGCACGCACCGGCGAGGCGGGTGGCGTGGTGAGTAGCTATCTCGGTCGCGGGTGCCCGCCCGCGACTGATGCCTGGGCCGCTGCCCAGCAGACCTCGACCGCCGAGGAGCAGCGTCGGGCTGACAATCTGGCCCGTTCCCGCGGCCGGTTCACCAGGAACTTTGTGGTCCAGGCGACCGCCGCTGAATGGGCCCTGTGTTGGCTGGCCGAGCTGCGCCGCCAACTGCGGGTCTCGGCGACTCCTGCCCCAGTCGACCAGCTCGTGTTCTTCCTGCACGACGAGGTGATGCTGCATGTCCCGGACGGGCAGGTCGACGAGGTGTGCCGCCTGGTGACCGAGGCTGCCCAGTCGGCGACCCGGCTGATGTTCGGCGACATTCCGATCGAGTTTGCCGTCAACGTCATGGTGGTGGATTCGTACGCGGACGCCAAGTGACTGGTGCTTCGTTCCCCCTGCGCCGTCCCTACAAGGGCGGTGGTATCTGACGTGAGTCATCCCACGGGATGGTCCACCCCAGGTCGTTGAAGAGCGCGTCCAGCAGCATGGCGGTGAAACCCCACACGGTCACGCCCTTGACCAGAAAGGCGGGAGTGGTCCAAGTGACCCCGTTCCGGTGGCTGACCACTGACCGGCGGACGGCAGGATCGAGCAGGTCGGCAACCGGGACCCGGAACACATGCTCCGATTCCGCCTGGTCAACGGCGGTGACCGGCGACTGCCGGGCCCACCAGGCGAGCACCGGGGTGACCAGGAAGTTACTGATGGGCAGCCCGGAGTGGGGCAGCTGACCGAGCACCTCAATCCCGGTGGTGTCGACGCCGGTTTCCTCCCTCGCCTCGCGGAGCGCCGCAGCGACCGGGCCGTCGTCGTCGTCGTCGATCCGCCCGCCGGGAAACGCTACCTGCCCCGGATGATCATTCAACGCCCCCGAACGCAGCACCAGCAGAAGGTCGAGGTCATCCGACACGGCCTCCGCATGAAACCGCGCCGGCCGGTTGTCGAGGGTGCCGAAAAGAATGAGGACGGCGGCCGGGCGAGCCCTCGCGGGGTCAATACCGCGCAGCGTTCCCGGTTTCCCCAGCGAGCCCGTCGCCAGGTTGAGCAGTTCCTGACGGGCGCTCATGCGCCGAGGCTGTATCCGGCGGCCTGCAGTTCGGCTCGGGTCGCGCCGTTCTTCATCAGGTGCAGCAGTTCTTCCCTGCCGGGTGCCAGCTCGTACTTCAGGAGCTTGGCAGCCTTGACCGGGTCCACTTCACCCTCGCCATAGGCCGGGCAGAAGGCCGCGAGGGGGCACGCGCCGCAGGCGGGTTTGCGGGCGTGGCACACCCGGCGGCCGTGAAACACCACGTGGTGAGACAGCATGGTCCAGTCCTTCGGGTCGAAGAGGCGGGCGACGTCGGCTTCCACTTTCACCGCGTCGTCGGACTCGGTCCACCTGAAGCGCCGGGCCAGCCGGCCGAAATGCGTGTCGACGGTAATGCCCGGGATGCCGAACGCATTGCCGAGCACCACGTTGGCGGTCTTGCGCCCCACTCCGGGCAGGGTGACGAGATCCTCGAGACGTGCGGGAACCACGCCGTCAAATTCGTCGACCAGACGGGTGGACAGCGCCAACAGGCTCCGCGACTTGGCACGGAAGAACCCGGTGGGCCGGATCAGGTCCTGCAGGGCCATTTCGTCGGCTTCGGCCAGGCTACGGGCGTCTGGATACCGGGCAAACAGGGCCGGGGTGGTGAGGTTGACCCGCACATCGGTGGTCTGGGCCGACAGGACCGTCGCCACCAGCAGTTCGAAGGGATTCCTGAAGTCGAGCTCCGCCACCGCGTAGGGATACTCTTCGGCCAGCCTGCGGTGGATCCGGCGTGCCCGCCGTTTCGCGGCGAGCGGGCTGGGATCCGGCGCCCCAGCCCCGGCGGTCCTGACCACTTCCGGTGCCTAACCGTCGCTCGGCGCGCGCTCGATGTTGGTGAGATCCCGCATCACTCCGATGCGGCCGGTGCGCTTGTCCTGCACCAGGAATTCCTCGCCGCGGTCCTCGATGCCCACTTCCCAGTCACCAGGCCGCAGGACGAAGAGCTCAACGCCCGATGCTTCGTCAACTACCGGGCGGGGCGTCCCGACAGCGAACCAGAACGCCTCCACCACCGGGGCGTCGTTGTCGGATTCCTTCGTCGCGGAGATGGAGTCCTGAGACCGGTCACCCGTCCGCTCAACCACCGGCTGGGCGGTGGTCGCCGCTGCAGTGGTTGCTGCGGCCGCCATGGCTGTCGTCGCGGTATCCCGGATGGCCTCGTGACCGCCCGTGTCCTCAGAGGCCTGATCGGCCGTCGGCCCGCCCTGCGTTGAATCCTTGGAAGAAGCGGTGTGGGCGGCTCCCTCGCTGGCCGCCGCAGCGACGGGCCGGTCGTTGTAGGCGGGCCGGTCGTTGTCAGCGGGCCGCTCGTTATCAGCGGGCCGCTCGTTATCAGTGGACTGCGCCGAGTCCGGGGACGCACTCGTGGGAGCGAAATCTTCGTCGGCGAAGCGCGGGTAGTCGGCCGAATCGGAGCCCGACTGTTCCTTGTCCTGCACCCCGGGGACCGCGCTGACCTCGCTGGTCAGATGTGCATCAGGCGTGCCCTTGGACGAGCTGGATTTTTGCTCGGAACCGAAGCCAAACCGGCCACGCCCCGAGGCGCCCTGCCCGGTCGTTGGCTTCGCGTCTCCGGCGGAAGTTCCCGCTGCGCCGGCCGCGGCCGCTCCTACGCTGGCTCCGGCGGCGCCAGCGCCGGTCGTGGTCGAGCTTTCCTGTGCGCTGAACTGGGTGACCTGCTCGGCGGGGACGGGCTGGTGCGCTTTGGATTCCTTCGGTGTCTTGGGCGCGACGGGGAGGACACCGCGTGCGACAACGTGCGCGCCCGACGTCGGCCGCCCGGCGAAGTCAGCGGAGAACCGTGGCAGGTGGGGCCCGCCCACCGTCGCGGCCAGCATGCCGATCGCGCCGAGCAGGCAGATGAACGGACCGTAGTGGAACGCGGTCACGGTCTGCAGGAAGAAGAAGGCGGTAGCCAGGACGGCCACCACCGACGCGAACTGGTCGACTGACAGCGAACCGACGCGCGCGTCAGTACCGAGCCGCCGGGCGGCGAGCAAGCCCACGGCGGCGACCGGGAGGATGATGCCGACGCCGAGGAAGAACAGCGACGATGCGTTCCACAGGTTGGCGAAAAAACCGCCGGCCTCAAAGAACGGCAGCAGCGAGCCGATGAAGATGATGAGCACTGAACCGCCGATCACCACCTCACGCAGGCTGAAGGGACCCACGACTGCCTCGTTGGTCGCGGGGGTCTTCGGCTCCACGCGGGTGGAGGATGCGGTCCTGTCATTGCTGCTGGTGCCGGTAAACCGGTCCGTCTGCGGATCTGTCATGTCGGGATTCCATTCGTCGCAGCGGCCTGGCGGGCCGCAATCGCCAGCGTTCGTTTCCTGTCAACAGCCTAGTCAACCCTCTCCTCCTCCACTACCCATGCGCCCCGCCGCCCGTCTCACGCGCCGCCACTCACCGCAGAAACCTGACCATTCACATGGAAGGGTGTGAGCGCGCACACACAAAATCGGCACCCACGGTTAGTCTGGTCAGCAGTATCGCGGTGCCGCGTGCCGGTTTCGAACCGGGCGCTTACCGCCTCTGAAAACCGGCACGAAGAAGGGTTGAACATGTCTGAGAGCACCCAGACCACGCAGGGCGACGCATTCGAGAATCTGCTCCACGAGGAGCGCCGCTTTCCCCCGACACCAGAGTTCGCCGCGAATGCAGTGGCTCAGCCGTCCCTCTACACAGAGGGCGAAGCCGGCCCGGAGTTCTGGGCCACCCAGGCGAGGGCGCTGCTGACCTGGGATGAAGACTTCACCCAGGCACTCGATTTCTCCGATGCGCCGTTTGCCAAGTGGTTCGTCGGCGGGCGGGTCAACGCTGCCTACAACGCCCTGGACCGTCATGTCGAGGCGGGGCTTGGCGACCGGGTGGCCATCCACTTCGAGGGCGAGCCCGGCGATACCCGCTCCTACACCTACGCGGAGCTGACCGAAGAGGTCAAGAAGGCATCTAACGCGTTCCTGTCGCTCGGCGTCGAGAAGGGCGACCGTGTTGCGGTGTACCTGCCGATGATCCCCGAGGCCGTCATCACGATGCTCGCCTGCGCGCGGATCGGAGCCGTGCATTCGGTGGTGTTCGGTGGCTTCTCCGCCGAAGCATTGCGGAGCAGGATCGACGACGCCGAAGCCAAACTTGTGGTCACCTCCGACGGCACCTACCGCCGGGGCAAGCCGAGCTCGCTGAAGCCGGCCGTCGACGGCGCCCTGGAACGCGGGGGGCATACCGTCACCAACGTGGTGGTCGTCAAGCGAAATGGCGAGCCGGTCGAGTGGACCGAGGGACGCGACGTCTGGTGGCACGACGTCGTCGCCACCGCATCCGCCGAGCACACCGCCGTCGGCCACGACTCGGAGCACCCTCTCTTCATCCTGTACACCTCCGGCACCACGGGGAAGCCCAAGGGCATCCTCCACACGACCGGCGGGTACCTGACCCAGACGGCGTTCACCCACAAGAACACGTTCGACCTGCGGCCCGAAACCGATGTGTTCTGGTGCACGGCCGACGTCGGCTGGGTCACCGGGCACAGCTATGTCACCTACGCTCCTCTGGTCAACGGTGCCACCCAGCTGATGTACGAGGGGACTCCCGACACCCCGCACCAGGGCCGCTGGTGGGAGCTGGTGGAAAAGTACAAGGTCTCCATCCTCTACACGGCGCCGACCGCCATCAGGACCTTCATGAAGTGGGGCCGCGACATCCCCAAGAAGTACGACCTCACCTCGATCCGTGTGCTCGGCTCCGTCGGCGAACCCATCAACCCCGAGGCGTGGATGTGGTACCGGGAAATGATCGGCGGCGGCAGCGCCCCCGTGGTGGACACGTGGTGGCAGACCGAGACCGGCGCGCACATGATCGCACCGATGCCCGGTGTCACGCACGCCAAGCCGGGCTCCGCCCAGGTGGCGGTCCCGGGTATCTCGATCGACGTGGTGGACGAGATGGGCCAGTCGGTACCCAACGGATCGGGCGGCTACCTGGTGGTCCGCGAACCGTGGCCATCCATGCTCCGCGGTATCTGGGGCGACCCGCAGCGGTTCAAGGACACCTACTGGTCCCGGTTCGACAACATGTATTTCGCCGGCGATGGCGCGAAGAAGGACCAAGACGGTGACATCTGGCTGCTGGGCCGGGTCGACGACGTCATGAACATTTCCGGTCACCGGCTGTCGACGACGGAGATCGAGTCGGCACTGGTGAGCCACCCGTCGGTGGCTGAGGCCGCCGTCGTCGGTGCATCGGATGAGACGACGGGCGAGGCAGTGGTCGCGTTTGTGATCCTGCGCGGATCGGCCGTCGAGGACGACGACATCGTGACAACGCTCCGCAATCACGTAGGTAAGGAGATCGGACCGATCGCCAAGCCACGCAACATCCTGGTGGTGCCGGAGCTCCCAAAGACCCGGTCCGGCAAGATCATGCGCCGGCTCCTGAAGGATGTCGCCGAGGGGCGTGAGGTTGGCGATGCTACAACGCTGTCCGATCCGACGATCATGGCGCAGATCGCCGCGTCGCTGAGGAAGTAAAACTGAGGAAGTAGCCCCCAGGTCCACCACCATCCGGGCCGTTACCGGATGGTGGTGGACTGCCGGTCGATGTGACGTGCGTCCCGCCGGGGTGTGATCTTGGCCGGGATTGGTGGCGCGGCCGTCCGGGGCCGAGGACAATTTCGAGACGTGTCTACTACCACCGCATCCGTGACCACCGGCCCGCCCGCTGCAGCCAACCGCAAGATGGCCCGCAAGTCCGCGGCCGCCTCGTTTGTCGGCACCACCCTGGAGTCCTACGACTTCTACGTCTTCGGTACCGCGGCGGCGCTGGTGTTCAACCAGGTGTTTTTCGCCGCCCAGGATCCCCTCGCCGGTACGCTCTCCGCGTTTCTGATCTTCGCGATGGGCTTCGTCGCCCGCCCGCTGGGTGCCATCCTGTTTGGCCACCTCGGCGACCGGATCGGCCGCAAGAAAACCCTCATCTGGACCATAGTGCTGATGGGGCTGGCCACCGGGGCCGTTGGCCTGCTCCCTGACTACAGCGTGATCGGCGTGTGGGCGCCCATCCTCCTGACCGTGCTGCGCCTTCTCCAGGGTCTTTCCCTCGGCGGCGAGTGGGGCGGCTCCATCCTGATCGCCACCGAGCACGCCGAACCGCGCAAGCGGGCACTTTACGCCTCGATCCCCCAACTCGGGTCCCCCGTGGGCACCATGCTCATCTCCCTCGTGTTCCTGATCCTGGCCGTCGTAGCTCCAGAGGTGATGACGACGTGGGGCTGGCGTATCCCGTTCCTGCTCGCGTTCCCATTCCTCGGCATCGCCCTGTACCTGCGGCTCGCGATCGATGAGACGCCGGTGTTCAAAGAGACCGTGCAGAACCAGTCGCGGCCCAGCATCCCGTTCCTCGACGTCATCCGGCGGCAGCCCGCCGCCATTGCCGTTGCTGCCGCTGCGGCTGTGCTCGGGATCGGATCCTACTTCCTCATGGTGTCCTACACCCAGGCATACGGGACCCAGCGGCTGGGGCTCAGCCAGGAGACCGTCCTTAACGCGGCCCTGATCGGCTCGTTGCTGCAACTGCTGACCATCCCTGCGTTCGGCTACCTGGCCATGAAGATCGGCTCTGCGAAGGTGGTGGCGGGTGGAGCCATCGGCACGGCGCTGATCGCGTTCCCGCTGTACTGGGTGATCAGCATCGCCGACGCTCCCACCTATGTGGCAGCCATCCTGCTGGGCGGCATCCTGCCGACGGCCAGCTGGGCGGCGCTCGGCGGGCTGATGGCCGATCTCTTTGAGCCCCGGACCGGGTTCACCGCCCTATCCTTCGCCTACAGCCTGGCAGCGATCGTCGCCGGGTTTGCCCCGTCCATCACCCAGGTCCTCGGAACCGCAACCGATGGTGCGTGGTGGCACCCCGGGATTGTGCTGGCCATCATGAGCCTTGTGACCCTCGGCGGCGCGCTGGCGGCGGTCCGTCTGCGCCACAGAGCGGACTAGACTCCCGGCTCGTGGGGCATAGTTAAGCCATGCCGAAGACCACCACGCTCCTGATCATCAACGGACCGAACCTGAACCTCCTGGGCACCCGCGAACCGGCGACCTATGGGACCGCCACGCTGACCGACGTCGAGGCGGTTGCCGCTGATGCCGCCGGAAGCCATGGGTGGACCGTCAACTGCTTCCAGTCGAACCATGAGGGTGAGCTGGTCGACGCCATCCAGGCCGCGACGGGCACCGCCGACGGCATCGTCATCAATGCCGGGGCCTACACCCATACGTCCATCGCCCTTCGGGATGCGCTCACCGCCGTCGGGCTCCCCGTGGTGGAGGTGCACATCAGCAACGTGCACCGGCGCGAGGAGTTTCGGCAGCACTCCTACCTGTCGGCGGTCGCCGATGCGGTGATCGTGGGCGCCGGGATCAGCGGTTACCGGTTCGCCGTCGACTTCCTGATCGAGAAACTCTCCTCCGGATCCGCCGGTTACGCCGCGCCATGAGGGACGATAGGAGCATGATCGACATCACACCCATCAGCGGCGGCGACAGCGATGCCCCGCTCCTCGAGGTCAAAGACCTCGCAGTCACGTTCAGCACCACCTACGGCGACGTCAAGGCCGTCGAAAATGCGAGTTTCTCGCTCAGGCGCGGAAAAACCCTCGCGATTGTGGGTGAGTCAGGGTCGGGCAAGTCAACGACGGCGATGGCCTGCATCGGCCTGCTGCCGTCCAACGGCCGGGTCACGGGCGGGAACATCATGTTCGAGGGCCAGGACCTCGTCACGCTGCCCGAATCGAAGATGCGGGCCATCCGCGGCCGGGCCATTGGTCTGGTGCCGCAGGACCCGATGTCCAACCTCAACCCGGTCACCAAGATTGGCACCCAGGTGGCTGAGACCCTGCTGGTCCACGGGATGGCGACCAAGAAGAACGTCAAAGAGCGCGTCATCGAGGTCCTGACCGCCGCCGGCCTGCCCGACGCCGGCGACCGCGCCAAACAGTACCCGCATGAATTCTCCGGCGGGATGCGCCAGCGTGCCCTGATCGCCATTGGGCTGGCCTGCCAGCCACGGTTGCTGATCGCTGACGAGCCGACCAGCGCCCTCGACGTCACCGTCCAGCGCACCATCCTTGACCAGATCGACGAGATGACCGAGCAGTTGGGCACCTCGGTGCTGCTCATCACCCATGACCTGGGGCTCGCCGCTGAGCGTGCGTCAGATCTGGTGGTGATGCACCGCGGCCGGGTGGTGGAAGCCGGCCCGGCGCTGCAACTCCTCAACGATCCTCAGCACCCCTATACCCAGTCGCTGGTCCGCGCTGCCCCCAGCGTGGCGGCGGTCCGCCTCCAGCCGGGGGCCTACAACGCCGACGCCGGCAAGCGGACCGAGGCGGCGGAGGCGGTATTCGTCGAACACCAGACCGACACGGCGTCGGCCGTCCCTGCCTCCGAGCCGGGCAGGAATATCGTGGAAATCCGTGACCTGACCAAGGTCTACAAGCGGCGCGGCAGCTCAGAAGACTTCTACGCGGCGAAGAACGTCACCCTTGACGTGCCCCGTGGGCAGACCGTCGCCATCGTGGGCGAGTCCGGCTCGGGCAAGACGACCACCGCACGGATGCTCCTGAAGCTGATCGAGCCGACGTCGGGCACCATGACCTTCGACGGCATGGATGTGGGAACACTGGACAAAGCCCAGCTGGCAGACTTCCGGCAACGGGTGCAGCCCGTCTTCCAGGACCCCTATTCTTCGTTGAACCCCATGTTCACCATCGAACGGATCATTGAGGAACCGCTCAACGCCTATAAGCGGGGTTCCAAAAGTGAACGGCGCGCCAGGGTACGCGAATTGATGGACCAGGTCTCCCTGCCACAGACCGCCCTGCGCAGGTATCCGTCGGAGCTGTCCGGCGGGCAACGGCAGCGCGTAGCGATTGCCCGGGCGCTGGCACTGAAGCCCGAACTTATCGTCTGCGACGAGCCGGTCTCAGCGCTGGATGTCCTGGTCCAGGCGCAGATCCTCAAGCTACTCGGCGATCTGCAGGCTGAGCTGGGCCTGAGCTACCTGTTCATTTCCCACGACCTCGCCGTGGTTCGCCTGATCTCCGACTACGTCTGCGTGATGAAGGACGGCGAGCTGGTGGAGGCCGCGAGTTCCGAGGAAGTGTTCCAGAATCCGCGCCACCCGTACACCCGGAAACTGCTGGCCTCGATCCCCGGCAACGAACTGAACATCGCCTGACATTCCACCAGTGAACGAAAAGATCCCGGCACCAGTTGGTGCCGGGATCTTTTGTCGTCTGCGGTCGGGTCCGACTACTTCCCGCGGGTTTTGGGGTCCAACGACTCGCGCAGCGACTCGCCCAGCAGGGTGAAGCCCAGCGCCGTCACCGCGATACAGATGCCCGGCAGGAACGCCAACTGCGGCGAGTTAGCCAGCTCGGCCTGGGCGTAGGTGAGCATCCGTCCCCACTCGGCGGTCTGCGGCAGCCCGCCGCCCAGCCCCAGGAACGACAGCGCGGCGGCGTCGATCACTGCGGTAGCCAGCGTAAGAGTGGCCTGAACGATGACCGGGCCCACACTGTTGGGCAGCAAATGGCTCATGGTGATGGTCGAGCGGCTCAGGCCCAGCGTCTGGGCGGCAAGGATGTAATCCGAACCACGCTGGGACAGCATCGAGGCGCGGAGCAGCCGCGCAAAAATGGGTATCTGTGAGACACCGATCGCGATCATGACCGCGTACGGGCCCTGTCCCAGGATCGCGGCGATACTGACAGCGAGCAGAAGGTTCGGCACCGACAACAGGATGTCGACGAAGCGCATGACGACGGTGTCGACCCAGCCGCCCAGACCGCCCGCCAGCAGACCCAGGAGCATGCCGCCGAGCAGGCCAAGGGTGGTGGCGACGACACCAATCAGGAGGGACGCCTGAGCGCCCCAGATCAGCTTGCTGAGCAGATCTCCACCGAACCGGTCCAGCCCCAGCGGGTAGGCGTCAATCTCGCCCGGCCCCGGGATGTTGATTGGTGTGACTTCGGTCCGCCCCGGCAGCTCGTTGCCACCGTACGGTGCAAGCACCGGTGCAAGGATGGCCACGAGGATGAACAGGCCCACGATGATGGCACCAGCGATGGCCTGCGGGTTTCTTTTGAGCCGACGGAAGGCATCCTTCCAGAGGCCGGTGCCCGCGCCGTCGGGAATGGTCGGTTCGGTAGGCGTTGGTCCGCCGCCGGCCGCTGGAGGCAAAGTGGTACTCATTGCACACGCACCCTTGGGTCGATGATGCTGTAGGAAACGTCAACAATCAGGTTGATCAGTGCATACAGGAGGGCAATAAAGATGATGAATCCCTGCAGCACCGGGTAGTCGAGCTCGAAGATCGCATCGCGCAGGAATCGGCCGATCCCGTTGAAGGCGAAGACCGTCTCGGTCAGCACCGCGCCGGAGAGGAGCAGGCCCACCTGCAGTCCGATCGTGGTAACCACGGGGAGCATGGCGTTGCGCAGGATGAATCGGTTTCTGATGGTCTTCTCCAACAGGCCCTTCGCGCGCGCGGTGCGGACGTAGTCGGCGTTCTGCACCTCAAGCACGGAGGCCCGGGTGATCCGCACAATGATGGCGAGCGGAATGGTGGCCAGCGCAATGCCCGGCAGGATCAGGTGCTGGAACGCGTCCCAGGCGGCATCCCACTCGCCCGTGAGGATCCCGTCCAACACATAGAAGTCGGTGACGTGGGTGGCATCAATTCGTGGATCCTGCCGTCCATCCGGGGGCAGGATGGGCCACTGGATAGCAAAGATGTATTTCAGGATGAACGCCAGGAAAAATACCGGAATAGTAATACCCAGGAGGCTCAGGACCACCGAGCCGTGGTCGACGAACCGCCCGTAATGGCGGGCCGCCAGATAGCCCAGTGGGATACCGATGCCGACCGCGAAGATCAGGGCGACGATGGTGAGCTCGACGGTGCCGGGAAACCGGCTGGCAAATTCCTCGAGAACCGGGCGGTTGGTCATGATGGAGGTCCCGAAGTCACCCTGCAGGAGCTTGCCCATATAGGTGAAGTACTGGGAGATGATGGGCTCGTTGAAGCCATACAGCTCATTAACCCTCTCCACCGCTTCCGGGGTGGCACGCTCGCCCAGCAGGGCTGTTGCCGGACCGCCGGGAAGATTGCGTACCCACAGGAACAACAGGATCGACAGGCCGAACAGGGTTGGTACAAGCAGCGCGAGGCGCTTACCAATGACGCGTAGCACGAGGTCCTTTCAAGAACGAATCAAACACTTGCCCTGACGGCAGGGAAGCCGGGTCCGAGCGGACCCGGCTTCCTTGCCATGAGTGGTACTACTCGCTCAGTTCGATCATGGAGAAGACCTCGTCATTGACGGGGCTCGCCGGATAGGACGTGACCCGGGGAGCGAAAGCCAGGGACGGCGCCGGGTGAGCCAACGGGATCGCCGGGTTGAACTGGGCGATCTGTTCGTTGATCTCCACGTACGCTGCCGTCTGCTCGTCACGGTCAGTCATGCCGCGTGCCTCGCTCAGTGCGTCGAACAACTCAGGATTGTCGAAGCCGAATTCGAGCTTCTCCTGGCCGAAGAACACACCGAGGAAGTTGTCAGTGTCGTTGTAGTCGCCCGTCCAACCCAGCAGGTGGATGCCGTGATCAGGAGTCGCCTGGATCTTGTCCAGGTAATCCGGGGTCCACACGTCGGGTGCCGGCGTCGTGGTGATTCCTACTGCTGCAAGCTGGTCGGACAGGTTGGTGAAGACCTGCTCTGGCGTTGGCATGTAGGGCCGTGACACGTTCGTTGGGTAGTTGAAGTCGATCTCAAAGCCGTCCGGGTAGCCTGCTTCTGCAAGCAGTTCCTTGGCGAGTTCGGGATCGTACTCGTAGGTAGTGACGTCCTCGTTGTAACCATCGACTACGTCAGGGATGAACTGGGTGGCCAGCTGAGTTCCCTCGGGAAGCGTCTGGTCAATCAGAGCCTGCTTGTCGATGGCGTGGTGGATGGCCTCCCGCACAAGAGGATCACTGAGTTCCTCGACCTCGTGGTTCAGGCCCAGGTACAGGATGGTGAACGGATCGCGAGGGACGATCATGAAACCCTCGTCCTCAAGAGCCGGGATGTCGGCCGGTGAAACCAGATCGAACCCATCGACGGTGCCCGCCTGCAGGGCCTGGGTGCGGGCCTGTGGGTCGCTGATCATCCGGAAGATGACCGTCTCCACCTGGCCCTGTTCTCCCCAATAGTCCTCGTAGGTGGACAGCTGCAGCTGCTCGCCTGGTTCCCAGGAATCGAACTTGAAGGGTCCGGTACCGGCCGGGTTGCCCTCGGCGTAGGCGCTGATTTCTGGTGCCTCGGCCGAACCGCCGATGTCATCGGCGCCGAACTCTTCAAGCGCCGTCGGGCTCTGCATGGCAAACGCCGGCAGCGACAGGGCAGGAATGAACCCGGCGAAGGGCTGCGCCAGTGTGACGGTGGCCTCGAGGTCCCCGTTCACCTCGCAGGATTCGTAGACCGCTGCCTCAGGTGAGTCAGCGAAGCCACGGAACAGGTTGTTGTAGTAGTAGGACACTGAAGGCGCCTGGGCGATTCCGGTCCAGTTGTACCAGCGCTCGAAGTTGAAGCAGACTGCCTCTGCGTTGAAGTCGGTGCCATCGTGGAAGGTGACACCCTCCTTGAGCGCGAAGGTAGTCGACAGGCCGTCCTCGGTGGTTTCCCATGACTCAGCGAGCAGGGGTGCGGGATCAGCCGTTCCTGGCTCAACACCGACCAGGCCCTCGAAGATCTGGCGGCTGACGCGGAAGGTCTCGCCGTCGCTGGCGAACGCGGGATCAAGGGACAACGGATCCGCTGAGGCAGCGAAGACGAACGTCGAATCGACAGCCTCGTCACCGCCGTCGGCCGTGCCTTCTTCCCGCTGGCTTTGAACGCAGCCGGAAAGCAACAGCGCACCGATTGCCAGTCCAGCCGTCATAGCAGCGGCCCGCTTCCTGGCGGGACGTGAGCTGCGCGACGGTGTGGCGCTTTCTTGCATGTTGAGCTCCTCATGTACGAGTGATAAGGCAGTGCACGTGACGTGATGCCCTGACGGCGACGCAGCGCGTAGCAATCTGTGGAATGAGCTTAACCCGGGGGAAGGGTTGTTATGGGATTTACATCACAGAAGAGATTACGATTTGATCACGCGTCCACCGCCCGCAGGCGCCCTCTCGGGTGAGCTGCGGGGCGGTGGACCCAGCGGTTCGGAGGAAACACCATGCCCGAAAAACTCGACACCGCCGCCTGGTACCGGCGGTTCGCTCTCATTGAAACCCGCGGATATTCAGCCACCTACGATGCGTGGTGCACCGGGATCAGCGAGGATTCAGACGTGTTGCAGCTGCTCGACCAGCTGCCCGCCGCGAAACGTCAACCGAACCTGCTGCTGGGCGCCGCACGGTTCCACGGCGCCCAGCCGGTCCCCTACCCGGAGTTTCGGGCCTTCCTCCTGGAACGCTGGTCCCAGGTGCGCGAGACGATGCTCGCCCGGAGCACCCAGACCAATGAGGCGGGCCGGTGCGCGGTGCTCTTGCCGCTGCTCGCACAGATCGCGGCGGACTCCGGCGACGAAAACACGCCGCTTGCCTTGATCGAGGTGGGTGCGTCAGCGGGATTGTGCCTGTACCCGGACCGCTACGGGTACTCGTACGACGGCGGCCCCGTGCTGTCCACAGGCGACGTCCCTGGCCCGCTGGTCATGGAATGTGCCACCACTGGTGGTCCCCCGCTGCCCGACCGGGTGCCCCACGTGAGTTTCCGGGCAGGTCTTGACCTGAATCCGCTCGATGTGGCAAACGACGACGACGTCGCCTGGCTGGAGGCCCTGGTCTGGCCTGAGCACACACACCGACTGGACCGACTGCGTGCCGCCGTCGCGGTGGCCCGGCGCGAGCCGCCGTTGTTGGTCAAGGGGGATCTAGCCGTGGACCTTGAGGACTTGGTGCAGCGGGCGCCCGCCGACGCCACCGTCGTGGTGTTCCACAGCGCCGTCCTTGCCTATGTTGACGAGGTGGGACGTGGAGCATTTCGGGACACTATGCTGCGGCTGACGGCCGATCGGCACCGTCCTCTTCATTGGCTCTCCAATGAGGGGTATGGGGTGCTGCCCGGCGTCGAGGGGGCGCTGAAGAAAGAGGACGTTGAAGTGGACCGCCTGTTTGTCCTCGCCCACAATGGGCGGGCGGTGGCCAGAACGGGCGGCCATGGACAGGCCCTGGACTGGTTGAGCCGCTAGCGGCGGTTGCACTGTCCCGCGGACACCGTGTCGGTGAAAACGCTGGCCTGGTCGGCGATTGGGCGCAGTTCGGCCAGAGTGAGGGCGTAGCCCACCGGGGCGTCCTGGGTGGATTTGGCGAAGATGACCCCTGCCACCCTTCCCTCCAGATCCAGCAACGGGCCGCCGGAATTTCCCTGCTGAACGTTTGCCGCGAGGCTGTAGACATTCACCGACGACGGGTCGGCCCCATAGATGTTCGCAACCAGCACGTCGCTGCGATTCTGGATGCTGGCCGGCTGGATCTGGAAGGGACCACCCGCGGGGTAGCCGGCAAATGCCGCAGTGTCCCCGGTGACCAGGTCCTCCCCGAGCGGCAGGGCTGCCCGGTCCAGACCGTCGACGGCAAGAACGGCAATGTCCCGTACGGCGTCGAAGTGAACGATCCTGCCGGGCAGTGCTCCCCCACCCGGTATCTCCACCACCGGTTCGTTGACCCCTGCCACCACGTGCGCGTTGGTCACCACCCGGCCCGGGGCGATGATGAAGCCGGAACCGGTCTGGTTCTGGCCGCATTGGAAAGCCGTGCCGGCGATCCGCAGCACCGATTCGGAGGCAGCCGCCAATTCAGGGGTGTCCACGGCTGCGTCGGGAACCGGCAGGGGTGCCGCCGGGGCAACGCTTTCGAGGATGGTGGGGATCCCGTCGTCGACGGCGATCGTGCGCAGCTGGGCCATCCAGGTGCGCACCGGCGCCGGCGTCAGGTTGTCGATTCCCCTGATCACTTGGGACGAGGCGATGGATTGGGAGAGGAAGGGCATGCCGAGGGTGCCGATGCTGAAGGCCAGCATGGACATCACCAGTGCAGCGACCACCACGTTCACCGCGCCACCGAGCAGCCGGTCCACCGTTCGGATCGGCCGGAAATCGAGGGCCCGGCGGATGGCTCCTCCAAGCCGTGAGCCCAGGGCCTGCCCAATGACCACCAGCACCAGTGCGGTAAGGATGATGGCGGGAAGCCGCCAGGCGTCGTCGGGCACCCATTCGCTGACAAGGGGGATGGCGAAGAAGGCCGCAACCGCGCCGGCGACGAAACCCGCGATTCCGCCGAGGGTCACCAGGAACCCGTTGCGAAGGCCAGCAACGAGATACCCGACCAGGGCCAGCACCAGCAGGATGTCCAAGATGGTGAAGTCCGGCACGTGCGCTCTCCCTGATCCTTGAGAGGCGCTTCGCCTCCGTTACCCGTGTGAGTCTATCCGGCGGTACTGACAATCTCCTGAGCGCTGGCGGCACCCCGATGGGCGCCGGCGAGCGCCGATCCGGGCCGTTTGGGCCTGTTCGGTAGCCAATTCGGCTATTCCGACGGCGAACACGCGTGTAGCAGGTGTCACAACTTCGTTATGTACGGCAAGATGGAATGAGCCGACAATTTATCAGGAGAATTCATGGACATCGAGGTACTGCGCCGAGCGCCACTCTTCGCTTCACTGGGCGACGACGTTTTCGCCGCACTCACCGACGAGCTGACCGAAGTGGATCTCTCCCGCGGGGCCTCAGTCTTCCGCGAGGGCGATCAGGGCGACCAGCTGTATTTCATCGTGTCCGGGAAGATCAAGTTGGGCCGTACCGCTCAGGATGGCCGCGAGAACCTGCTGGCCATCCTCGGCCCAGGCGAGCTCTTCGGGGAGATGGCGCTCTTCGATCCCAGCCCCCGTACCGCGACGGCCACCGCCGTTTCCGAGACGCGCCTTGCCGGCCTGAAAAATGAGAACCTGCGGACGCTGCTGGAAACGCGTCCCGAGGTTTCCGCGCAGCTACTGCAGGCCCTGGCCCGCCGGTTGCGCCGTACCAACGAATCGCTGGCCGACCTGGTGTTCTCGGATGTCCCGGGCCGCGTGGCGAAGGCCCTGCTGGACCTGGCCGACCGGTTCGGCCGTCCGGCCACCGACGGCATCCTGGTCGCGCACGAGCTGACGCAGGAGGAGCTGGCCCAGCTGGTTGGCGCTTCCCGCGAGACCGTCAATAAGGCCCTGGCCGAGTTTGTGCAGCGGGGGTGGCTGCGCCTCGAGGCGCGCGCCGTCGTCATCCTGGACATCCAGCGGCTGCGTCAGCGCAGCCGCTAAAAGTTTTGTGCAGCTGCGGCGGGTAACTGCCACGGCGTCGGCCTAGCTGATAAACAATTGTGCAGTTGTGGTGGGGCAGGACGCGTCCAACCCACCACAACTGCACAGTTGATTAAGGACACCCACCGGAGCTGCACTAATCAGTCGGGGATGGCCCTGTTACAGCAGAACAAGTAGGGGTGCGGGTTAGCGGCCCCGCTGGGCGGATCCGCCCTCAGTGGCCACAGAACAGGCGACCTCAAGCATCGGGTCGGCCTCTTCGGAGGGGGCGACGAGGTGCGGGTAGTAGACCTTCATGGGTCTCTTATGCGACAGGTAGGCCACGCAGCCCTTGGACGACCCGATCTTCTCCAACATCAGCTCGACGGCGGGAACGGCTATCTCGTCGAGTGTCCGGCCGACCGAATTGGGCTGGCCCACCTCGTCTCCCAGAGCCGTGGTCTCGGCGCGCGCCACTTCCCGCGCGGCACACCGCCACTCGCCCCAGATGCCCTTGCTGGCAAGCACCGACGCTTCCTGCCCGGTGGGCTGCGCCGCAGCGAAATAGTGAGTGTCGAACCGGCGGTGGGCGTAGTCCGGGCTGAGCCAATGGGCCAGTGGCTTCAACAGGTCGGTGCGGAGTCCCAGCCCCCGGCGCGTCAGAATTTCGGAGAAGGACCGCTCTTGGGTGGCGATGTCCTCGCGGGCCTTCATCCATTCAGGATTCCGGCTGCCGTCGACGAGGGAGACAGCGTCCGGCCCCGCCAGCAGCACCCCGGTTTCCTCAAACAGTTCCCGGATGGCACCGATCACATGGCGCCGCGCCACAAACAAGTCGTCAATCCCCATCGCCTTGGCCCACTGGGCGGGCGCGGGACCGAACCAGGCGACGTCGTCGTCGTCGGATTCCTCGATGCTGCCGCCCGGAAACGCGACGATCCCCAACGGGGACTCGCCACGCCGGTACGACAAATAGGTTTCGGTACCGGCCGGAGCGTCACGGATCAGCACCACCGACGACGCGAGACGCGGCTTGACCGGCGTACGCTCGCCATGTTCTACCCAGCTTCGCGCTGCGCCAAGCTGGTCTTCGGGAACGGGGAAAAGACGGTTACTTATGTGGCCCACAGGAATCAGACAAACTCCGCGATAATCTCGACTTCCACCGGCGCATCGCGGGGAAGAACTGCGACGCCGACGGCGGAGCGTGCGTGTGAGCCGGCGTCGCCGAGCACCTGCCCCAGGAGATCGGACGCCCCATTGATGACCTGAGGCTGGCCAGTGAAGCTCGGGTCGGAGGCGACGAAACCAACAACCTTGACAATCCGACTGATCCGGTCCAGATCCCCGATCTGGGACTTGATAGCCGCCAGGGCGTTGACCGCGCAGGTCGCCGCGTATTCCTTGGCGGCCTCCGGGGTCACCTCGGCGCCGACCTTGCCCAAAGCTGGGAGTTCGCCGTTAATAAGGGGGAGCTGCCCAGCGGTATACACATAGTTACCCGTCACCACTGCGGGGACGTAGGAAGCCAGAGGCTGCACGACGTCCGGAAGGGTGATGCCGAGGTCCAGCAACCGCTGTTCGACAGCCGATGTTGGGTTGTCGGTGCTGGTCACGACTGGTTCTTCTCTCGTTTCAGGTAGGCGACGAGGCCCTTGCCGTCCGGTCCGGGAACTACCTGCACCAGCTCCCAGCCGTCCTCTCCCCATTGATCCAGAATCTGCTTCGTGGCGTGGATGATGAGCGGAATTGTGGAGTACTCCCATTTGGTCATGGTTCACAGACTAGCGCGTGCTTGTAAACTGGAGTAATGGCTGCTCGTAAAACACCGATCATTGACACGGCAACCACCTTGGGGAAGATGATTGCGTTTCTCGGAATCAGTGCTTTGAGCGGGGTGCTTGCTGCGGGTCTACTGGTCCCAGTCGCTGCGGCGGCGGGTACCGGTGCTTCCGCATCGATTCAGTTCTTTGAAGAACTACCAGCGGAACTGGAACGAGGCGCCCTCGCGCAGCCGTCCCGGATCCTCGCCTCGGACGGGTCGCTCATCGCGACACTGTATGAGGAGAACCGCCAGCCGGTCACCCTCGACCAGGTCTCCCCCAACATGGTGAACGCCCTCCTCGCCATTGAGGACGCCCGTTTCTATGAGCACGGCGGCGTGGACCTGCAGGGCATCATGAGCGCTGTGGTGAGCAACGTCAGCAGCGACACCACCCGCGGCGCCTCCACCATCACCCAGCAGTACGTCAATAACGTGCTGATCGACGCCAGCCTGCAGAGCGGCGACGGATCGGTCACGTTCAGCGGCGGAAAGACCCTCGGCGACAAGCTCCGCGAGGCGAAACTGGCCATCGCCGTGGAGAAGGAACTCAGCAAGGACGAGATCCTTGAGGGCTACCTCAACATTGTGCCGTTCACCGGCACCACCTACGGCGTACAGGCAGCGGCACGGTACTTCTTCAACGTCGAAGCCGTTGACTTGAATATCCAGCAGTCGGCGCTCCTCGCCGGCGTGGTCAACGGACCCACCTTCTATAGCCCGGAACTCAACCCGGAACGCGCACTTGAGCGTCGCAACCTGGTCCTCGGGGCCATGTTGTCGAACAGCCACATCACCCAGGAAGAGTACGACGCCGCCGTCGCCACCGATCTGGGTCTGGCCATCACCCCTACGCTGAGCGGTTGCGTCGGAGCTGAGCAGGCTCCGTACTTCTGTGACTATGTCACCCACCTGATCCTGAACGACCCTGCGTATGGCGAAACCCTTGAAGCACGGGAAGACACCCTGTACCGCGCGGGTCTGACTATCACGACGACGCTGGATCCCGCCGCGCAGACCGCGGCGCAGACAGCCATCAACGAAACCGCTGGCCGCGAGACCACCGACCCCTCAGTGGGACACTCGATGGTCAGCATGGAACCCGGAACCGGCGACATCCTGGTGATGGCACAGAACACCAGGTACATGCCCGGCACCGAGCCGGGCGATTCGGTGCTGAACTTCAATGTTGATCAGTACAGCGGCGGAGACCCCAACCAGCCCTTGGGCGGTGTGGGAGGATTCCAGCCCGGATCGACCTTCAAGCCCTTCACTGTCGCTGCCTGGCTCGAAGACGGCCGGGCGTTGAACACCACCATCGACGGCCGCAAAAGGATCTACCCCCAGTTCGATGAGTGGGAAGCAAGCTGCTATCCCGACGGAACGTATGTCCTGCCTGATGAGGACGGGTACGAACCGCAGAACTACGGGGACATCAACTACGGCAGCTACACCGTCCTTGAAGGACTGGCCCAGTCCTACAACACCATCACCATGGAGACAGCACGTCAGATCGACCTCTGCATGCCGTTCCAGATCGCCGCGGATCTAGGAATCCACGATGGAAAGAGCGCCGACGGGGATTACACACCGTTGACAGTGTCACCTTCAGCCCTCATTGGCGGCGGAACTGAGGTTTCACCGCTCTCGATGGCCACTGCGTACGCGGCATTGGGGGCAGAGGGGATGACCTGTGAGCCTCGGGCGCTCACTGAAGTGGTAGCCGTTGACGGCACCAGCTTCCCCGTTCCTGAAGCGGCCTGCGAACAGGCGATTCCCGAGGAATTGGCTCGCGGAGTGAACTACGCCACCGAAGCTGTCATGGAGCGAGGCTCGGGTCAGCTCCTGGAGTTCGGGGACATTCCCATGGCCGGCAAGACAGGAACCAACGATGCCCGGTCGCAGACCTGGTTCATGGGGTACAACTCGGGCATGGCAACTGCCACCTGGCTGGGTAACTGGAAGGCGAACAGCGTCAGCTTGGGCGAACTGCAGATCGGCGGCCAGATTTACCCCGAAATTGATGGTTCGTTCATTGCGGCTCCGTCCTGGGAGCGGTTTATGCAGCAGATACCTGGGCTGCACTCGGGAGAACCCTTCACCGATCCGCCCCAGCGGATGCTGAACGCCCAGCGACCCACGCCCCAGACCGAGCCCGGGAACGGGAACGGCAGCGGCAACCAGGCCGGGCGGCCCGGCGGCAACCAGGGTGACCCAGGGAACAGCGGACCACCCGCAGATGCGCCGCCAGGAAACAGTCCTGAGAATCCAGACAACAACGAAGACGAAGGCTGATTTTGGGTTCATCGAAGCTGCTCGACGCCACGACGATCGCGTTGGGGAGTACCGCCGCGGTCGCAGTCGCCGGCCTCGGCTACGCCTCACTGGTGGAACGCAATCTGTTCCAGCTGCGTGAGGAGAACCTGGCCATCCTGCCCCCGGGCAGCCGTCCGCTGCGGGTCCTGCACCTCTCCGACATTCACATGGCGCCCCGGCAGACGGCCAAGACCCAATGGTTGAAGGGCCTGGCCCGGCTGAAACCAGATCTCGTGGTCAACACCGGAGACAACCTCAGCCACCGCAAGGGTGTTGAACCGCTGCTCAAGGCCCTCGGCCCGCTGATGCAGTTTCCCGGCGTGTTCGTGCCCGGGTCCAATGACTACTACGCCCCCGTGCTGAACAACCCGCTGCGGTACTTCTCTGGCCCCTCGACGCACCGCTCCGGGCGGGAGCCGAAGGCCTTGCCGTGGGCCGAAATGTTCAGGGGCTTCGGGAACGCCGGCTGGATTGACCTCTCCAACCGTTCCCAGTCGGTCGCGATGGGAAATCTCCGGCTCGACTTCACCGGTGTGGATGATCCGCACCTCAACCGGGACAGCTACGCGGGCTACCCGGCCGGTAGCAGCACCTCCCCCGACGCGCGGCACCTGAAAATCGCCGTCGCGCACGCCCCCTACCAGCGGGTCCTGGACTATTTCACCGCCGGCGGCGCACACCTCATCCTTGCCGGCCACACCCACGGTGGTCAGGTCTGCATTCCGGGTTATGGGGCACTGGTCAGCAACTGCGATCTTCCCACCTGGCGGGCGCGCGGCGTCACCGACTGGGAGCACGAGGGGCGCAGCATCCCGCTGAACGTGTCAGCGGGAATCGGGACGTCGCGGTTCGCGCCGGTCCGTTTCGCCTGCCGCCCCGAAGCAGTGCTGCTCACGCTGACAGCACGGTAAGCCGCCGACCCGGCGGTACCCTTCGGCCGCTCGGGACAGCGGTTGAGCTCTGACATAGGATAGTTGCTACGGGACACAAAGTGCCCGCTCCTGCTCGATCCTCCTCTCAGTGTCAAAGACAGAAGCATGCAGACTCAAACCACCCTGTGGGAATCACTCCGCCGCCTGTACCCGCACATCAAGCCCATCCTGCCGCGGCTGATCCTGGGCCTGGCCTGCGCGCTGGGCGCCAGCCTCATGGCGCTGGCCATCCCGCAGGTCTTCCGCGTGCTGATCAACGATGCTCTGGCGGTGGGAGGCGCGACGTCGACCGTCTGGATCGCCGCAGGAGTGGTCCTGCTGCTGGGCGTCCTCGAAGCGACCTTCGTGGCATTGCGCCGCCAGTTCGTCATCGCGCCGGCGACCACCGTCGAGACGAAAATGCGGACCTCCTTCTACCGCCACCTGCAGGATCTGACCGTCGCTTTCCACGACCGCTGGGGCAGCGGCCAACTCCTCTCCCGGGCCATGTCTGACCTGAACCTGATGCGCCGGTGGATGGCCTTCGGATTGATCATGCTGGTGGTGACGTCGCTGACCGTGGTGATCGGCGTCGTCGTCATGTTCCTGACCTCCTGGGTACTGGCCCTGATCTTCCTGGCCGCGGCGCTGCCCATCATGATCTACGGCTTCCGGTTCCGTACCTCCTATAGCAAGGTGTCCCGCAAGAGCCAGGACCAGGCCGGCGACCTGGCCACCACCGTCGAGGAATCCGTGCACGGCATCCGGGTGCTGAAGGCTTTCGGCCGCAGCCGCGAAGCCCTCGAAGGCTTCAATCTGCAGGCCGAGGAGCTCCGGCAGACGGAAATCTACAAGGCCCGCTCGCTGGCCAACTTCTCCCTGATCGTGACCCTGCTGCCGGAGCTGGCGTTGGGCGCCTCGCTGGTGGTCGGCGTGTTGTTTGCCGCCAACGGGGAACTCTCGATCGGCGCCCTGGTGGCCTTCTTCGCCACCGCAGCGGTGGTGGCCACCCCGGTCGAATTCATCGGTCCGCTGCTGGCCATGACCTTCACCGCCAAGACCGCCATCGACCGGCACTACGAGGTCATGGAATCCGTCAACACCATCACGGATCCCGAGGAACCGGTCCGGCTGACCAATCCCCGCGGCGAGGTGACCTTCACCGACGTGCACTTCCGCTACCCCGACGCCGAGGACGGCACCGCCGACGTGCTCAACGGCATCAACCTCACCCTGCGGGCGGGTGAGACGATGGCGCTGGTCGGCGTCACCGGGTGCGGCAAGAGCACCCTCCTGCAACTGGTCCCCCGCCTTTATGAGGTGACAGCCGGTTCCATCAGGATCGACGGCACCGATCTGCGCAGCATCTCCATCGACGACCTACGCACCCATGTGTCAGTCGCGTTCGAGGACACCACTCTGTTCTCCAGCTCGGTCCGCGAGAACGTCCTCATGGGTGCCGAGCCCCGGGATGACACACACGCCGAGAACATTCTGGAGGAGGCGCTCGACGTCGCCCAGGCGCACTTCGCGTATTCGCTGCCCGACGGCGTCGACACCCTGATCGGCGAGGAGGGCCTGAGCCTGTCCGGCGGCCAACGCCAGCGGATCGCCCTGGCCCGGTCCATCGCCGCCAAACCACGGGTGCTGGTGCTCGACGACCCGCTCTCGGCGCTCGACGTGCGGACCGAGGAGCTCGTCGAGGAGGGCCTGCGGAAGGTCCTCGATCACACCACCACGCTGATCGTCGCCCATCGGCCCTCGACCGTTGCCCTCGCCGACCGGGTGGCGTTGCTTGAGGACGGCCGGATCACCGACGTCGGCACCCACACCGAACTGCTGGCCCGCAACACCCACTACCGCTACGTGATCGCGCGCCTCAAGGACGAGCCAACCGATCTTGACTCCGAGCTCGAAGACCTGAAGAACGACGACGAGGGGGCACTCGCGTGAGCACATCACCACAGCCGAACAACGGGAAGGCACCCGCGGAGGGGACGTCGTCGGGCGTCGCCAACGAGGACGATGTCCTCCTGTCCAAAGCCCAGAACAAGTCGGTCCGGTCCCGCTCCTTCCGGCTGCTGGGGTCCCTCGTCAAACCCAACCGGCGCCAGTTCATCTGGACCATCTCGCTGGTGGTCGGCTCCCAGGCCGCCCGGGTGGCCGGCCCGGCGATCATCGCGTTCGGCATCGACAACGCCCTGCCGTCACTGCTCGACGGCGACCCGACCTACCTCTGGCTCGCCGGGCTCACCTACCTGATCGCCGCCGTCCTGACAGCCACCCTGACCGCCGGGTATGTCCGGGCGACGGCGCTGCTCAGCCAGGCGATGCTGCTGGACCTGCGGCTCCGCGTCTTCCGGCACACCCAGCGGCTGAGCCTCGAATTCCACGAAAAGTACACGTCGGGGCGCATCATCTCCCGGCAGACCTCCGACCTGGAGGCGCTACGCGAACTCCTGGATTCCGGGGTCAGCTCCCTCGCGTCCGGCGTCATGTACATGCTCTTCACCGCCATCACCATCTTCATCCTCGACTGGCGGACGGGCCTGCTGATCCTGGTCGCCGCGGTACCGATGTTCCTGCTGGCGCGCTGGTACCAGAAGCACTCACAGATAGCGTTCCGCTCCTCCCGGGTGGTGTCGGCGCGGCTGATCGTCCACTTCATTGAGACCATGACCGGGATCCGCGCCGTCAAGGCCTTCCGCCTCGAGGAAGTCAACGCCGCCAAATACGATGAGCTGGCCGAGGACTACCGCAAGGTCACCGTCCGGTCCATCAACCTCAACGGCATCTTCCAGCCCGGCCTGGTGCTGATCGGCAACGTGACCGTCGCCGTGGTGCTCCTGGTCGGTGGGTTCCGGGTCCTGGACGGCACGCTGGCCGTCGGCGCCCTCCTCGCCCTCCTGCTCTACAGCAAACGGTTCTTCCAGCCGGTGGACCAGATGGCCATGTTCTACAACTCCTTCCAGTCGGCGTCGGCGGCGCTGGAGAAGGTCTCCGGCCTGCTGGAAGAAGTGCCCACCGTCCGCCCGCCCCGGAGCCCGGTGCCGCTGAAGGATCCCCGCGGGGAGATCAGGTTCGACGGCGTAGAGTTCCGGTACGGCGACGGCCCGGTCATCCTGCCCACCATGGACCTGCACATCCCTGCCGGCCAGACCATCGCCCTGGTGGGTCAGACCGGTGCCGGCAAGTCCACCCTGGCGAAGGTCATCGCCCGGTTCTACGACGTCTCCGCCGGCAGCATCACGCTTGACGGCGTTGACATCCGGGAAGTCGATCCACGCGACCTGCGGCGCGCCGTCGTCATGGTGACGCAGGAAGCGTTCCTGTTCAGCGGCAGTGTCGCGGACAACATTGCCCTGGGCAGACCGGAAGCGAGCCGGGAGGAGATCGAGGAAGCGGCCCGCTCCGTAGGCGCCGACACGTTCATTAAATCCCTCCCCGAGGGTTACGACACCGATGTGAACAAGCGTGGCGGTCGGGTGTCCTCGGGGCAGCGGCAGCTGATCAGTTTCGCCCGTGCGTTCCTGGCCAACCCTGCGGTGCTGATCCTGGATGAAGCGACGTCGTCGCTGGATATCCCGAGCGAACGGCTGGTGCAGGAGGGGCTGCAGAAGCTGCTCGGTAACCGCACCGCCCTGATTATTGCCCATCGGCTATCCACTGTGTCGATCGCCGACCGAGTGCTCGTGGTTCACGACGGCGAGGTGGTGGAGGACGGTACGCCGGCGGAGCTGATCGGCGGCGACGGACGTTTTGCTACCCTTCATGCGGCCTGGCAGGAGACGCTCGTCTAGCTTTACAACGGCGGGTGCTCGGGTATTCTTTAGAGGTTGCTGGGGCGGTCTCTTTTGAGGGCCGCCAGCTACGGGGTGTGGCGCAGCTTGGTAGCGCGCGTCGTTCGGGACGACGAGGTCGCAGGTTCAATTCCTGTCACCCCGACCACTCATGGCCTCGCGGCTCTGCAGGAAAGCCAGCCGCGGGGCCTTTTTCTTGCCCGCCCAGCACGGTTTCCCACCCACAGCGCACGATCACTGGGAATGTCTGGACAATCCCAGTGACGCAGGCCCACCAGTGGGATTCCCGACGGAGGCTAGACGAAGGTGAGTCCGGTCAGCCGCTCGTAGGCTTCGATGTAGCGGGCCCGGGTTTTCGCGATAATCCCGGCGGGGAGTTCCGGCGGGGTGGAGGACTTATCCCAGCCGGAGGCATCCGAGGTGAGCCAGTCCCGCACGAATTGCTTGTCGAAGGAGGGCTGCGCCTGTCCCGGCGCATACAGGGCGGCATCCCAGAAACGCGACGAGTCCGGTGTCAGCACCTCATCGCCCAGCGTGATCTGCCCGTCGGTGGACAGCCCGAACTCCACCTTCGTGTCAGCAAGGATGATCCCCCGGGACCGGGCAACTTCCTCGGCCCGGCCATAGATGGCCAGGGTCAGGCGCCGCAACTCCTCCGCAACGGGTGCGCCAACGGTGGTGACGACGTCGTCGTAGGCAATGTTCTCGTCGTGCTCGCCCACGGCGGCCTTCGCCGATGGGGTGAACACTGCCGGATCCAACCGGGACCCGTCCACCAGACCGGGCGGCAACGGCAGCGAACACACGGTGCCCGCCGACCGGTACTCCAGCAGCCCGGACCCGGTCAGGTAGCCGCGGGCAATACATTCCACGGGGAACATGTCGAGTTTGCGGCAGATCATCCCCCGGCCAGCCACTTCGGCGGGCACCTCGGTGGACAGCACATGGTTGGGTACCTCCGCGAGCTGCTCGAACCACCACAGGCTCAGCTGGGTCAGGACGCGGCCCTTGTCGGGAATCTCCGACGACAGCACAAAGTCGTAGGCGCTGATCCGGTCGCTCGCGACCACCAGCACCCGGTCATCGGGGCCGGTCAGCGGCGAATACAGATCCCGCACTTTCCCCGAATAGATGTGTTTCCACCCGGGAACATTAGTGAACGACGGCGTGAAGGTCACGCTCAGGCCCCCGCAGGGCTGGCCGCGGAGGCGGCTGACACGGGAGTCAACGGTGACGCAACGATGGGTGCCACCACGTTTCCCCGCGCCGCCTTGAGCGCAATGTCAGTGCGGTACTGCCCACCCTTGAGCTCAAGCAGGGACATCGCGGTGTAGGCCTTCTCGCGGGCGGCGGCGAGGTCCTCCCCCAGCCCGACGACGGCGAGTACCCGACCGCCGGCCGACACCACCTTGCCGTGCTTCAGGGCGGTTCCGGCGTGCAACACCTGCACACCGTCAACGGCCTCGGCCTTCTTCAGGCCACGGACACGGTCGCCCGTGCGAGGCGCATCGGGGTAGTTGGCCGAGGCGAGGACCACCGCCACAGCTGACTGCGGCGACCAGTTGAGGCTTTCGATCCGGTCCAGCCCACCCTTTGCGGCAGCGAGCAGCACCCCACCGAGGGGCGTCTTGAGCCGGGCCAGCACTGCCTGCGTCTCGGGATCCCCAAACCGGGCGTTGAACTCGATGACCCGCAGACCGCGGGCGGTCAGCGCCAGCCCCACGTAGAGAACACCGACGAACGGTGTGCCGCGGTGGGCCATCTCATCGATGGTGGGCTGCGCAACCCGGTCAATCACCTCGTCCACCAGACCGGCAGGCGCCCAGTCGAGAGGAGAATACGCTCCCATGCCCCCGGTATTGGGGCCCTGGTCCCCATCGTGAATACGTTTGAAGTCCTGCGCTGGCGCAAGGGGCAGCACGTTGCGGCCATCCGAGAGGACGAAAAGTGACACCTCGGGTCCGTCGAGGAACTCCTCAATCACGACGGTGCCGCCAGCGTCGAAGCAGGCTTGCGCGTGGTCGAGGGCCTCGGCGCGGTCGGAGGTGACTACTACTCCCTTACCGGCAGCCAACCCATCATCCTTGACGACGAAAGGGGCACCGAAGATGTCCAGGGCCTCGGCCGCCTGTTCGGGGGTTGAGGCTACCCGAGCCATCCCGGTGGGGACGTTGGCTGAGGCCATGATCTGCTTCGCGAACGCCTTTGAGGCCTCCAGCTGGGCGGCCTCCCGCGACGGTCCGAACACGGGGATGCCCGCCTCCTGCAGTGCGTCGGCCACTCCGGCGGCCAAGGGTGCCTCCGGCCCGATGACCACCAGGTCCGAGGCCAGCGACTGGGCCAGCGCGGTGACGGCGGCCGGGTCAGCGGCGTCGACGGTGTGGGTGGTCACGATACTTGAGATACCGGCGTTGCCGGGGGCCGCGTGCACCTCGTGCACGAACGGATCGGTCAGCAACGCTCGGACAAGGGCGTGTTCGCGGCCGCCGGGGCCTATCACTAGAACCTTCACAGTAGATCAGCGTACTGTCTCGGCCGGCTCCTAGCGAAGCTATGACGGGCGAATCACCCCTGTGACAACCCATACTCGCGCCACACCACTCCGAATAAAGTGCATGAAAGCTTTACGACGCCCCGGGCGCAAGGAATCCTTATTGGCAGCACTAGCCGGAATCGTGTCAGCCGGTCTGGTGCTGGGCGTTGCCGAGCTACTCGGTTCCTTCCTGACCGCACGCGCCGCGCCGCTGATCGCCCTCGGATCCACCTTCATTGACTTCACTCCGCCGTGGTTGAAGGACTTTGCCATCGCCACGTTCGGCACCAATGACAAGGTGGCACTCTTCGTGGGCATGGGCGTCACGATTGTCATCCTTGCCGCCATCCTCGGCGTGGTGGCGTACCGGAAATGGGTGCTCGGTGTGGCCGGCGTCGTCTTGATGGGTGCAGTCATCGTTGCCGCGGTGATTTCCCGTGCCGGGGCTACCCTGCTGGACGCTGTGCCCACAGTGATCGGGACCGCCGTCGGACTGCTCGCCCTGCGCTATCTGATCCGTGCGCTGCATGCAGCCAACGACGATGGCGCCCACAGCGCCGAGACCGACACCAACGCAGCCACCAACGGAACCAGCCGTCGCACCTTCTTCGCCGCCGCCGGCATCACCGCAGTCATCGCGGGTGCCGCAGCGGCTGGCGGGCGTGCCATCGCCGGCGCCCGCAACACGGTCAACATGGCCCGTGAAGCCCTCACCTTCCCCACCCCGGCCAGCGCTGCACCGGCCATTCCCGCCGGGGTGGAGTCCGGCGTCGACGGCGTGGTCCCCTGGGTCACCCCGAACCCGGATTTCTACCGGATCGACACCGCTCTGAGCGTGCCGCAGATCGACCTGGAGACCTGGGAGCTGCGGGTCCACGGAATGGTTGAGGAAGAGATCACCATGACGTTCCAGGACCTGCTCGACGCGGAGCTGATCGAACGCCACATCACCCTGACCTGCGTGTCCAACCCGGTCGGTGGCAACCTGGCCGGCAACGCCAAGTGGCTCGGCTACCCGATCCGGGAGCTGCTGGCCCGGGCCAGGCCCACCGGGGACGCGGACATGGTGCTCTCCACCAGCACCGATGGCTTCAGCGCCTCCACACCCCTGCCGATCCTGCAGGATGACCGCGACGCGATGCTCGCCATCTCGATGAACGGTGAGCCCCTCCCACTGGAGCACGGCTTCCCCGTCCGCATGGTGGTCCCCGGCCTGTACGGCTACGTGTCAGCCACCAAATGGGTGGTTGACCTTGAGGTCACCCGATTCGCCGACAAAACCGCCTACTGGACCGACCGCGGCTGGTCCGAGAAGGGCCCCATCAAGACCATGGCCCGCGTCGAGGTTCCCCGTTCCTTTGCCCAGGTCCCGGCTGGCACCTCCACCATCGGCGGGTCGGCGTGGGCGCAGCACCGCGGCATCACCAAGGTTGAGGTCCAGATTGACGGCGGCGACTGGGAAGAAGCCACTCTCGCCGCAGAAGCATCGGTCGATACCTGGCGGCAGTGGTCCCACGAGATCACCGTCGATTCGGGTTCACATACCGTCCGCGCCCGGGCCTACGATCCCGACGGGGTCCAGACCGAGGAGCGCGCCGACACCGTGCCCAATGGCGCCTCAGGCTGGCAGTCGGTACAGTTCACTGCCGAATAGGCCCAGATAACCCGCAATCTTGTGCCCACCGGATGTCCGTTCACTCCGGTGGGCACAAGCTCCACCCCGTACCCCTCCGATGGGCGATACTAGTTCCATGCCTCAGACCTTCTCCTCTTCCGACGCCGTGGACCTGGCGGTCCTGGAACGTAACGGCTTCATCGAATCGCGCCACCTGGGTTCGGCAGTGATCCTGGCCGCCGACGGCACCGTCGTCACCGAGCTCGGCGACATCAACTCCCCCGTGTTCCCGCGTTCCACCCTCAAGCCGTTCCAGGCCCTCGCAACCATGCAGTCAGGGGTACCGCTCCGCGGCCCGCAGGTGGCGCTGGCAGCCGCCAGCCATGTGGGCTCGCACGAGCATATGGATGTGGTTCGCACCATGCTCAACGCCGCAGGGGTCTCCGAAGAGCACCTCCAGTGCCCTGCCGACTGGCCCCAGGATGAGGAAGCCCGCAACTGGCTGATCCGCACCGAGAAGGGGAAGCAACGCATCGCCTTCAACTGCTCGGGCAAACACGCAGCCTTCCTGTGGGCCTGCACGGAGAACAACTGGGACCACTCCACCTACCTCGACCCGTCCCATCCACTGCAGCAACGCATCGCCGCCGTGATCGAGGAATACACCGAAGAGAAGATCTCCCACTGGGGCGTCGACGGCTGCGGCGCTCCCCTCGCCGCCGTGTCCCTCAAGGGCCTGGCCCGCGGCATCGGGAAGTTCTCCCGCGCCCCGTCCGACAAGCACGCCGACGCCCGCGCGGCGACGATTGCCACCGCCATGCTCGACTACCCCTGGGCCGTCCACGGACGCGGCCGCGAAAACTCGGTGGTCATGGAAGACCTGGGCATCATTTCGAAAAACGGCGCCGAAGGGGTGCTGGTCATGGGCACCGACACCGGTGTCTCCCTGGCCCTCAAGATTCTGGACGGCAACATCCGCGCCACCACTCTGGTGGGACTCACGCTGCTGGCCGCGGCGGGCGCCGTCGACGTCGACAAGGTCAGTGCCGTCCTCGACAAGGTCGTGCCACCGGTGCTCGGCGGCAACGAACCGGTCGGCAAGCTCCGGCTCGCAGCGCCGGTCATGGCCCTCCTGGACTAGAACCATGGCACGACGACGGATCCCCGCCTCAGTGGGCGAACCAGCCCTCGACGCAGTACGGTCCGGCGCTGCCGCCCGGCCCGAAACGGCCACGGCGGTGCGCTACGCCCTGGAGGAGCTCGCCGAGCGTGCCCCGGGCAACAGCGTCGAGGTGCGGGTGCCGCCGTTCGGGGTGGCCCAATGCATCGCCGGTCCCCGCCACACGCGTGGCACGCCGCCGAACGTGGTGGAGACCGACGCCGTCACCTGGCTGGCCCTCGTGACCGGAGACCTCGCCTGGGCCGACGCCGTCGGTGCCGGAAAGGTCGCTGCCTCGGGCCAGCGGGCCAACCTCAGCGACCTGCTGCCCTTATTCGCCGCCCAGGATCGCCCGCCGTCATGACCGCCCAGCACGCGCTCCCGCGGGCCACCTTCATCACCGGGGGCGTGCGGTCCGCCGCGTCGGCCATTCGCAGACAGCCCCCCGCAGCACTCATCACCGCGCTCCTGGTCACCGTCGTCTACACCGTGTACTCGGTGGCGCAGTGGAACCGGCTGGACACCCCCTCCTGGGATCTCGGCATCTTCACCCAGCTGGCCAAGGCGTACGCCGGGTTCGACGCGCCGATCGTCCCGATCAAGGGCGACGGCTTCAACCTGCTCGGCGACCACTTCCACCCGCTGTTGGTGCTCCTCGGCCCCGCCTACGCCTTCTTCCCCTCCGGGCTGACCCTGCTGGTGGTCCAGAACATCCTGGTCGGGCTGTCCGTCCTGGTGATCGCCCGGTTGGGCATCCGACGGCTCGGAACGGTCACGGGCATCTGCCTTGGTGTGGCCTACGGGCTGTCGTGGGGACTGCAGACGGCTGTGGCCGCACAGTTCCACGAGATCGCCTTCGCGATCCTGCTCCTGGCTCTGGCTCTTGAGGCAATGATCAACGGGAAGTTGCGCGCCGCCGTCGTCTGGGCCGGGCTGTTGGTGTTCGTGAAAGAGGACCTGGGCCTGACCGTCGCGGCGATCGGCCTGGTCATCGCCTGGCGGTATAGGGACCGGATCGGTTTGTGGCTCGCAGCCTGGGGCATCGGCTGGCTGCTCCTCTCCGTGACGGTGATCCTGCCCCTCCTCAACAGCGGGGGCCAATATGACTACTCCGACCGGATCGATGTCAGGGGAATGCTCGCCGATCCCCTGGGCGCGCTGGTCACGATCTTCTCCGCGGGTGCCAAATACGAAACGGTCTGGCTGCTGCTGCTGGCTGGGGGTTTCCTGTTTCTCAGATCGCCGCTGACCCTCATCATGGTGCCCACCCTGGCGTGGCGATTCGTCTCGGGCAATGACGTCTATTGGGGCCCCGAATGGCACTACAGCGCCGTGCTGATGCCTATCCTGTTCGCCGCGCTGATCGACGCGATCGAGACGTCCCGCCGGTCACGACGGCGGTGGCTGCGCTCCGCTGACGCGGCAGTTGTTCCGGCCGTCACTGTCGTCGCGCTCCTGCTGCTGCCAACCCAGCCCCTGGGCGATCTGGCAGACCCGGGCACCTTCCGGCAGTCCGAGCGGTGGGCGACAGCGCACCGGGTGATGGAGCTGTTCCCCCAGGGTGCCAGCGTTGAGAGCGGCGTCGTGCTGATGCCCTACCTGGTCCCGGACACGGAGGTGTTCTGGCTGGGTAACGACAATCCGCCGCCGGACTTCCTGATCGTCGACAACCAGGACTGGAGCTGGGGCCCCACCCACCCCGAGGACGCGGTGGCCCATGCCGAGGAGACCTATCCCGGTTCCTCCTACGAACTGGTCTTCCAGGAAGACGGGTATCAAGTGGTCAGGCGGGCCGGCTAAACGCCGGTAGCCTTAAAGCATGAGTTCAGAGCCGCAGCCACCCCGTGACGACGACGCCAAGGCAACAACGCCCGACGCCGAAACACCGGTCCGCGAAACGCCAGCAGCCACCGACGGTCCGGCGGAAAGCCCCGCCCGCCGTGAAGTGACAGTGCGCCGCGCACCACGGTTCGCACCGTTCATGGGACTCGGAGTCCTGGTTGGTGTCATTGTCGCGGCAATCGTCGCGTACGCCGGCCCCGGCGACGCCACCCTGACCCGGGAATCCATCTTCGGCTTCTTCATCATGGTGTTCGCGATCCCCGGCCTGCTGCTGGGCGCCCTCCTGGTCCTGGTGCTGGATCGGATCAGCGTCCGCCGCTCCCAGCGTGCGATCGCCGAGCGCACGTACGACGACGAGCTTCACACCGACTAACTGATGGAAGCGCCGACGCCAACGCGTGAGAGAATGATGCAATGGTTCGCGGCGACGGAAATCTTTCCCATGACCTTCTTCCAGGCGAGAAGGGACCCCAGGATGCCTGCGGCGTTTTCGGTGTCTGGGCTCCCGGCGAGGAGGTGGCAAAACTCGCCTATTACGGGCTGTATGCGCTGCAGCACCGCGGCCAGGAGTCTGCCGGAATCGCCACCAGCAACGGTGAGCGGATCAGCGTCTACAAGGACATGGGCCTGGTCTCCCAGGTCTTCGACGAGACCACCCTCAACACCCTGGAAGGCCACATCGCCGTCGGCCACTGCCGGTACTCGACCACCGGCTCCTCCAACTGGGCCAACGCACAGCCAACCCTCGGCGCCACCGCCGTCGGCACAGTAGCCCTGGCCCACAACGGCAACCTGACCAACTCGGCAGACCTGTACCAGATGGTCCTCGCCCGGCATGGGAAGCCCCGCACCGGCGAAATGGCCCAGGGCAACACCTCCGACACCGCCCTGGTGACCACCCTCCTGGCGGGCGACGACGGGCGCTCGCTCGAGGAGACAGCCCTGGAACTGCTCCCCAAGATCAGCGGCGCCTTCTGCTTCGTGTTCATGGATGAAGGCACCCTCTACGCGGCACGAGACCCCCACGGCGTCCGGCCCCTGGTGCTCGGTCGCCTGGAACGTGGCTGGGTGGTCGCCTCCGAGCAGGCCGCCCTCGCCACCGTGGGCGCCAGCTTCATCCGGGAGATCGAGCCCGGCGAGTTCATCGCCATCGACGAGGACGGCGTCCGCACCCGGCAGTTTGCCCAGCCCACCAAGGCTGGCTGCGTCTTCGAGTACGTCTACCTGGCCCGGCCGGACGCAGCCATTGCCGGCCGGTCGGTCTACGAGGCACGGGTGGAAATGGGCCGCCAGCTGGCCCGCGAGAACTCGGCCGAGGCCGACGTCGTCATCCCGGTCCCGGAGTCCGGCACCCCAGCCGCGGTCGGCTTTGCCGAGCAGTCGGGCATCCCGTTTGCCCACGGGTTCGTGAAGAACTCCTATGTGGGGCGCACCTTCATCCAGCCCAGCCAGACCCTCCGGCAGCTTGGCATCCGCTTGAAGCTCAACGCATTGGAATCGGTGATCCGGGGCAAGCGGATCATCGTGGTTGACGATTCGATTGTGCGGGGCAACACCCAGCGTGCCGTGGTGCGGATGCTCCGCGAGGCGGGCGCCGCCTCCGTGCATGTGAAGATTTCCTCCCCGCCGGTGCGGTGGCCGTGCTTCTATGGGATCGACTTTGCCTCCCGCGCCGAGCTCATCGCCAACGGCGCAGCGGTGGAGCAGATCAGCAACTCCATCGGCGCCGATAGCCTGGCCTACATTTCCGAAGATGGCATGATTGCCGCCACCGAGCAGCCCCGCGAACGGCTGTGCACTGCCTGCTTCACCGGCGACTATCCCATTGCGTTGCCCGCTGAGGAACGCCGCGGCAAGAACCTGCTGGAACGGATCGATCCGGCCGACGACCCCGGATCCAACGGGTGCGATCCGGGACCCGACAGCGAGTTCGAAGCAGTGCTGACCGACGAAGACAAGAAAGAACGGGTATGACCACCAACACCCCCATCACCTATGCCAGCGCCGGGGTCGACGTCGAGGCGGGCGATCGCGCCGTCGAACTGATGAAAGCTGCTGTGCAGGCCACCCACGGCCCGCAGGTGGTCGGTGGGGTGGGCGGTTTCGCCGGGCTCTACGACGTGTCGAAGCTCCTGACCTACCGCAAGCCGCTGATGGCGACGTCGACCGACGGCGTCGGCACCAAGGTGGCCATTGCGCAGGCGATGGACATCCACGACACCATCGGGTTTGACCTGGTGGGCATGGTGGTCGACGACATTGTGGTGGTTGGCGCTGAGCCGCTGTTCATGACCGACTACATTGCGTGCGGCAAGGTAGTGCCGGAGCGCATCGCCGACATTGTCCGGGGAATCGCGGCGGCCTGCTCGGTCGCCGGGACCGCTCTTGTCGGTGGCGAGACGGCCGAGCACCCCGGCCTCCTCGGGGAGCACGAGTACGACGTCGCAGGCGCAGCCACAGGCGTGGTGGAAGCCGACGCTCTGCTCGGCCCTGACCGGGTGAGGGAGGGCGACGTCGTCATTGGGATGGCGTCCTCGGGCCTGCACTCCAACGGGTATTCCCTGGTGCGCCGCATCATCAACCAGGCCGGCTGGGCCCTCGACCGTCAGGTCAGCGAACTGGGGCGCACTCTCGGCGAGGAGCTTCTTGAGCCCACCCGCGTCTACGCCGCGGACTGCCTCGATCTGGCCCGGTTCCTGCCTGTCGGTAACGACTCGAGCGTCCACGGTTTCAGCCATGTCACCGGCGGCGGGCTTGCAGCCAACCTGGCGCGGGTGTTGCCGCACGGGCTGGAGGCAACAGTGGACCGGTCCACCTGGGAACTGCCGGCCATCTTCAAGCTGGTCGGGGAGCTCGGGGCGGTACCGCTTCCGGACCTGGAACGCACCCTGAACCTCGGCGTCGGAATGGTGGCCATCGTCTCCGCTCCAGCCGCTGATGCAGCGATTGCCCGATTGACCGAGCGCGGGGTTCCCGCCTGGGTGATGGGGCAGGTGGCAGCAGCCTCCAGCGGTTCCATCGACGGGCCCGATTATGTGCAGGGTGCCAAGGGTGTCGACGGCGGATCGGTGCGCCTGATGGGCCATTACGCCTAGGCTTTCAGCCCCAGTGAGGGCACAAAAAAGTGGGGTACCCGCAAGTTAGTCGTTGCGAAACGACTATCCTGCGGGTACCCCACTTTTGTGGTGCTCTGGGCGATGAATCAACCAGTGCGGCGCGATCCGCCGTCATCCTCGTCGTCATCGTCCACATCGTCATACTTGTCCGCATATGCCGAGTAGTCCGGTTCGACCGGTTCTATCGGACCTGCTGAACGTTTGGAGGCTCGCTCTCCTGGGCCTGTGAGCTCTCGCTGCAGTGCCGTGTAGTCAGTTGCGGGACTGAAGTACTTGATGTCCCGAGCCTGCTTGGTAGCTTTTGCCTTTTGACGGCCGCGCCCCATGGCGTGACCCCCTTTTGCGTCGATCCGGAGGTGGTCACTGGGGCCCTATCGGCCCAAGGCTGCAGCGAGGCCCCGGAGTATTTGGTCAATTTCTCGTACCTATAGATTACATGCTTTCCCGGCTTCCGCGTGCGCATCCGGGTCCAACTGCAAAACGTGAAGCTTCGGTGGGATAACGGGTTTTGGCGGGCCCTACGTGGCGCAGGCGAAACTTGGCTAAAGTCGTACCAAACGAGCCTGCAGTTTTGAGCAGACGCACGAGAACGTAGAAGGCAGGGCGGAACACCATGAGCGATCAGGAGCACACCCCGCGGGGCTCCGCATCCGGTCCGAAGAAGGACGGCGCCGACGTGCCGCAATCCGAGCCCGTCGAAGTCGACGAACCACAACTCGTCGACCCGGATACCGTGCAGCTCACGGACGCCGACGTTTCGCCGGAGGCCATCGAGCCGGAACTGACAGTGACCGCCGACGACGTTGAACTGGTAGAACCGTCCCTCAGCCCGGCCCAGATCAGTGAGGACGCGGCGCGGGACGCTTCCCTGGAGGAAACCGCTGCCGAGGCCCGACGGGTGGAGCAGGAAGCGCTCGACGCCGGCCAGCTCGTGGCCGGGGCAGGGTCGGCCGTGGACCCGACGGCCATGGCAGCCCCCTCCGGCGCATCCCCCGCCGGCGAAGCGGTAGGCGACGCGGCGGCAGGCGAGGTGGCGGCACCGGCTGGCACAGCCGCCGCGGGCGACCCTGAGGGAGGGAGCTCCCCTGAGGCTCCCGGCGCAGAAGACGAGAGCGACGACGCTGTCGACACCGGCGAGGTCGCCTCCAGTGAAGTGAACTCCAGGGATTCCAACTCCGGCGATACGAACTCCAGTGATTCGAACTCCGGCGATGCGAACGATGATGATGGGGATCCCAGCGAATCCGGCCGGGCGCTGCCCAGTTTCGCCGCTGACGGGGACGCCCCACAGTGGACCGCTGCGGCAACGGACGAAGGACGGTGGGACCGGCTCTTCCACGACGCTGACCCCGAATCCGACGCCGACGCACCCAGCCCGGTCCCAGCGGCCAGCGCTGCCTCCGTCGGTGCGGCTCTAACCAGCGCTCCCGCCCACGCTCCAGCCCCCACCACCGCGGTCCCCACCACAGACCCCGCCGGATTGCCCGGCGGCGCCGCCGAGCCCCAGGGCGGCGGCCCGGAGTTGCCCGCTGCACAGCCAGTCGAACCGGCCGGCGGTCCCTACGGGCTACCACCGGCAGGAACCCAGCCCGCCCGACGCCGTGATGGACGACAGGCTTCACGTAAAGGCCAGCGGAACACTGGCCTCCTGATCGGCGGGGCGCTGCTCGGATTGTTGGCCCTGGGACTTCTCATCTGGGGTCTGATCTCCCTCATCAAC
Organism: Arthrobacter sp. CAN_A1; assembly: GCF_015751665.1. Classification (NCBI taxonomy): domain Bacteria; kingdom Bacillati; phylum Actinomycetota; class Actinomycetes; order Micrococcales; family Micrococcaceae; genus Arthrobacter; species Arthrobacter sp. CAN_A1. Next base: position 169,585 of record NZ_JADOUR010000002.1, read on the forward strand.
GGCCTGACAACCTCGCCGGACACGGAGCCGATCAGCAATGGCACTCCAGGAGCAGACGGCATCATCGCCGAGAATGTGCTGCCCATTGATCTCGAAGCGGGCCAGTGCCTGCGGGACTTCGTGGACATCAACACCGCATCGACGGTGGTGACCTGCTCAACCCCGCACAACGCACAACTGCTCGCCACCGAGTTCTACCCCGACGACGCCGAGTTCCCCGGCGAGGAGGCCCTGGCCCTCCGCGCCCAGCAGGTGTGCGACGGCGTCGACCTCGACGAGGGTGCTGCCTCCCGCTACGAGAACCTCGAACTGCTCCGCGTCACCCCGCGGCAGAACGCCTGGTCCGACGGCGACCGCCGGGTGGACTGCCTGGTGACCAGCAGCGAGGGCAACATCATCAGCGACACCCTCATCACCGACTAGCTTTTCTCCAGCACCTCCGCCGCCACGCTGAGACCGTCGGCGTCGCCGGTGCGGTCCACCAGGACGGTATCGCCATCGTTGATGGTTCCCGCCAGGATGCCCCGGGCGAGGCGGTCGCCGATCTCGCGCTGCACCAACCGACGGAGGGGCCTCGCGCCGTAGGCGGGGTCGAACCCGGTCAGGGCCAGCCACTCGCGCGCGGCATCGGTCACCGACAGGTTCAGACGACGCTCCTGGAGCCGTGAGGCCAAGGACTGCACCTGCAGATCCACGATGCGGGACAGCTCTTCAAGGCTCAGCGCGTCGAACAGGACCACATCGTCGAGCCGGTTGAGGAACTCCGGTTTGAAGCTTGAGTTCACCACGGCCATCACCGCGTCACGTTTCGCGGCGTCGGACAGTGCGGGGTCAACCAGGAACTGGGATCCCAGGTTGGAGGTCAGCACCAGGATGACGTTGCGGAAGTCGACTGTACGGCCCTGCCCATCGGTGAGGCGGCCGTCGTCGAGCACCTGCAACAGGATGTTGAAGACCTCCGGGTGAGCCTTTTCCACCTCGTCGAGGAGCAGCACGCTATAGGGGCGGCGGCGGACCGCTTCGGTGAGCTGCCCGCCCTCCTCATAGCCGACGTACCCGGGAGGGGCTCCCACCAGCCGGGAGACCGAGTGTTTTTCGGAGTATTCGGACATGTCGATCCGCACCATGGCATGCTCGTCGTCGAACAGGAAGTCGGCGAGGGCCTTGGCCAGTTCGGTCTTGCCCACCCCGGTGGGTCCGAGGAACAGGAACGAACCGGTGGGGCGGTCGGGGTCGGCAATGCCGGCGCGGGCGCGACGGACTGCATCCGAGACGGTGGCCACCGCAGTGGATTGCCCGATCAGGCGTGACCCGATCACCTGTTCCATGTGCAGGAGCTTCTGGCTTTCGCCCTGCAGCATGCGTCCGGCGGGGATCCCGGTCCACGCCGAGATCACCTCGGCAATATCGGCGGCGGTGACATCCTCGGCCACCATCGGCAGGGGCGTGTCCTCAGGTTCCGCGGCCTGCGCTGCGTCGAGTTCGCGCTGCAGGGCAGGAATTTCCCCATAGAGCAGCCGGGAGGCGTGCTCAAGATCCCCGTCCCGCTGGGCGCGCTCGGCCTGCGAGCGGAGGTCCTCAAGGGCTGCCTTGAGGTCGCCCACCCGATTGAGCCCCGCCTTCTCGGCCTCCCACCGGGCGTTGAGTGCCGCGAGCTTTTCCTTCTGGTCCGCCATGTCGGCGCGGAGGGCGTGCAGCCGGTCCTGCGAGGCGTCGTCGTTTTCGCCCGCCAGCGCCAGTTCCTCCATGGTGAGCCGGTCAACCGAGCGGCGCAACTGATCGATTTCCTCGGGCGCCGAATCGATCTCCATACGCAGCCGGGAGGCGGCCTCGTCAACGAGGTCAATCGCCTTATCCGGGAGTTTTCTGCCGGAGATGTACCGGTTGGACAGGGTGGCCGCTGCGACGAGGGCCGAGTCAGCGATGGTGACCTTGTGGTGCGCCTCGTAGCGTTCCTTGAGTCCGCGGAGGATACCAATGGTGTCCTCCACGCTGGGTTCACCTACGTAGACCTGCTGGAATCGCCGTTCCAGGGCCGCATCCTTCTCGACATTCTTGCGGTACTCGTCGAGGGTGGTGGCGCCGATCAGACGGAGCTCGCCGCGGGCCAGCATGGGCTTGAGCATATTGCCGGCGTCCATGGAGCCCTCGGATGCGCCGGCGCCCACCACCGTGTGCAGCTCGTCGATGAAGGTGACCACCTGGCCGTTCGCGGATTTGATTTCCTCGAGGACGGCCTTCAGCCGCTCCTCAAACTCGCCCCGATATTTTGCCCCGGCGATCATCGAGCCCAGGTCGAGGCTGATCAGGGTTTTGTCGCGCAGCGACTCCGGAACATCGCCGGCCACGATTCGCTGGGCGAGCCCTTCGACCACCGCGGTCTTCCCGACACCCGGTTCGCCGATCAGTACCGGGTTGTTCTTGGTGCGGCGGGACAATACCTGGATGACCCGGCGGATCTCGCTGTCCCGGCCAATCACTGGATCGAGTTTCCCCGACCGGGCAATCTCGGTCAGATCGACGCCGAACTTGGCCAACGCCTGGAAGGTGTTCTCCGGGTCAGGGGTGGTCACCCGCCGGTCGCCACGAATACCGGGCAGAGCGGCCGCCAGCGCATCCCGTGAGGCGCCTGCAGTGCGCAGGAGGGTCCCCGTCGCGCCGGTGCCCGCGGCCACCCCGAGGAGGAGATGCTCAGTCGAAAGGTAAGTGTCCCCCATCGCCTCTGCCTCCTGCTGGGCGGCCTTGATGGCCTGGAGGGTGTCGCGGGAGAACTGCGCCTGGGCGGTGGACATGCCCGACGACGACGGCAGGGCCTTGATCGCCGCGCTCGCCCGGGTGCTGACTGCGTCCGGGTCGGCGCCCGCTGATTTGAGGAGGGCCACCGCAACGCCGTCGCGCTGATCCATCAAGGCTTTCAACAGGTGTGACGGGTCAACCTGTGGATTGCCTGCGGTCGAGGCATTCATGGCGGCGGCGGAGAGCGCCTCCTGGCTTTTGGTGGTGAACTTGGCGTCCATAACTTGACCTTTCGAACAACAATGACCTTCAAGTTGAGTCTACCTCGCTCAACTTAGCCTGCGGGCGGAAGGGTGCACGGTTCGCTGACAGCATACGGTTCCGCTCCGACCCTCAGTAGAGCACCCCTGCCGTTTGTCCGGTAGGGGATTAAGACTCCCGTCCCTGGGACACCCAGGTAGGGTCGGCGCTACGCTCCCCCACCACCAGGGCAGCGGCACCGTCGAGCATGTCGAGCTGCGCCTGGGAGAGTGCAACTGATGTTGCGGCAGCGTTCTCATCGATGCGGCTGGGCCTACGCGTGCCCGGGATGGGGACCACGGGGAGCCCGAACCGGCTGCCCTGCGCCCCGAGCCAGGCGAGCGCTACCTGCGCCGCAGTGACGCCGGCGTCGGCGGCCACCGCCTGCACCGCTTCAACGACCGCCTCATTGGCGGTCAGGGCGTCAGCCCCAAAGCGCGGCACCCGGTGGCGGAAATCGCCGGCGCCCAGCGTTGACGCCTGGACCGTCCCGGTCAGGAAACCCCGCCCGAGCGGCGAGTAGGGGACAAATCCCACCCCCAGCTGGGCGGCCATCGGCACCACAAACTTCTCCACGTCACGGCTCCAGATGGACCATTCACTCTGGACTGCGGCGATCGGATGAACTGCGTGGGCGGTGTTGAGCTCCGCAGCGGTGACCTCGGACAGGCCAAGGTGGCGGACTTTCCCGGCGGTCACCAGTTCGGCCATGGCTCCAACCGTTTCCTCGATGGGGACGCTGGTGTCACGCCGGTGCAGGTAATACAGGTCGATGACGTCGGTTCCGAGCCGCCCGAGGCTCGCTTCGGCTGCGTCCCGCACGTAACCAGCGTCACCGCGGATCCCCGAATAGCCCTGCGCGGGGCTTCCCTGGATCCCGAACTTGGTGGCGAGCTGCACCTCGTCGCGCCGGTGCCGGAGCAGCTGGGAAATCAACTGCTCGTTGCTGCCCGCGCCGTACACGTCGGCAGTATCAATAAAGGTCACGCCGACGTCCACCGCGTGGTTCAGGGTGGCCAACGCCTCGTCCTGATTCATGCCCCCATAGACATCGGTGAGAGCCATCCCGCCGAAGCCCTGGGCGCTCACATTAAATCCGCTGGCCAGTTCACATGTTGGAATCGTCATAGAAGGCATCGTAAGCCGTGCCCCGGTGGCAGGCGCAAGGCTTCAGTGCAGGCTCGGGGCTATCCGGCCCGGACGAAGCTCGCCACCCGGTTCCGGCCTCCGGCCTTGGCCGAGTACAGTGCGTCATCGGCTTCCTTGAGCAGTTGCCCGCTACCGACCTGGTGGTCGGCGGTGAAGGTCGAGATGCCGGCGCTGATCGTCAACACCTGCAGCGGATTGCCGTAATGGGCGATAGCGAGTGCCTCGATGCCTGACCTGATCCGTTCGACCGCGGCCTCGGCGTCGTCTGCCTCCTGGCCCGGCAGGATCAGGAGGAATTCCTCACCGCCATAGCGGTAGATTCCATCGGTGTCCCGGGACAACCGGGTCAGCGTCTGCGCAACGGCCTTGAGCGCCTCATCACCGGCAGGGTGCCCCAGCAGGTCGTTGAAACTTTTGAAATAGTCGACGTCGCAAAGCGCCAGGGAGTAGCGCGTTCCGTAACGGAGGCTCCGGTTGTGCAGCAGCTCAAGGTCTTCGGACAGCTTCAACCGGTTGTCCAGGTTGGTCAGCGGATCGGTCCGCGCCTGCCGCGTCAGTTCCTGACGGTACCGCCCGAGCTGGGCGTGCAGCGAAGTCACCCGGCGGGCAACCAGCAGCCGGGTGCGCAGGGTGAAGGGGTCCAGCGGCTTGGTGACATAGTCATCGGCGCCAGCATCCATTCCGGCCAGGACATCATCCTGGGAGCCGAAAGACGTCAACAGCACCAGGTAGGTGTAGGTATCCGTCTCACCGCTTCGGATGGCCTTGCAGAGCTGCAGTCCGTCCAATCCGGGCATCATCCAGTCGGTGACCACCACCTGCGGCTGATATTCCTGGAACAGGTCCCATGCGGCATCGCCGTTGGTCGCGGACAGGCATTCGTAGCCCGACTGTTCAACCACTGCCTTAGCGACCATCAGCGAGCCGGGGTCGTCGTCGACCACCAGAACTTTCACGGGGCTCCTTTCACGGATTCGGCGAGAGCAGCGGAGACCAGTTCGAGTTCTGCCTCCAGCTCGGCGAGCGCGTCCGGTTTGATTGCCGCGTCAGTGAGCGACGCCTCTTCCAGCTCGCCGCAGATCGCTGCAACGCCGTCCGCACCGATATTCGAGGCAGCCCCCCGGAGCTTATGAGCGGCGTCCCGCAGACCGGTCCCACGCTCCAGAGCGTCCCGGAGCTCGGCAAGGTCAGCTGGAACCCCACCCAGGAAAGCGGCTGCCGCGGCGGGCAGCACCCCCCACCCGTCGTCGACGCCCAACGCGCGCAACATCGCCAGCCGGGCCGGGTCAACCACCTGGCGGACCTCGCGGGAAGGCGCGATAGCGGCGCTGGCGACGTCGTCGGGTCCGGGGGTGATCGCCGCAGGAGCGGGCACTCCGGGGGTGTGCACCCAGCGCAGCAGGGTGGTTTTCAGGAGGGTCAGGTCCACCGGTTTGGACAGGTAGTCATCCATACCCGCAGCACGGCACCGTTCCCGGTCCTCGCTGAGCGCCCCGGCCGTCATCGCAATGATGGGCAGGTGAGCGGCGTCGCGGCTGCGGATAGCCCGGGTGGCCTCGAAGCCATCCATGACCGGCATGTGACAGTCCATCAGCACTGCAGCATAGGTTTCGTGAGAGGTAGCCTTGACGGCTTCAGCACCATCGCCCACCAGGTCAACCCGGTACCCCAGCTTCAGCAGCATCGACTCGGCGACCAGCTGGTTCACCGCGTTGTCCTCCACCACCAGGATTCTCGGGGCGGGCCGGTGATCGGAGCCTTGTTCCTGGAGCTGGACGGTCCGTGAATGGATCGTCTCGGGCGCCGGTTCGGCATCGGTGTCACTCATCAGGTGCATTAGTCGGTCATATAGTGCCGAACTCCTCACCGGTTTAGTCAGCCACTCGGATACCCCCGCAGCCGCAAGCCTGTCACGGTCAATGCTCCCGATCGAGGTCAGCAGTATCAGCCGGGTCGAGGACAGCTCGGGGTTGCCGGAAATGGCCTCCGCCAGCTCAATCCCGTTGACCCCCGGCATGCACATGTCCAGCACAGCGATGTCGAAGGGTTCCCCGGCCTGGGCCGCGGCGCTGAGGCGTTTGACGGCGGCTGGCCCATTCTCGACGGCTTCGGTCTGCATCCGCCAGGATCCGAGCTGTGATTGCAGCACCAGGCGGTTGGTCGCGTTGTCGTCAACCACCAACACCCGCAGCTTGTTGAGCAGTCCCGGCTCCGGTGTACTGGCCGCCTGGGTGCCTTCGAGCGGAAGGTCAAACCAGAAGGTGCTCCCGGTCCCCGGGGTGCTGGTGACCGAGATGGTCCCGCCCATCGCCTCGGTCAACCGGCGCGAGATGGCCAGGCCCAGCCCGGTCCCGCCATACCGACGGGTGGTTGACGCGTCAGCCTGCGCGAAGGACTCAAACAATCTCTCATGGTCGCTCGCATCGATGCCGATGCCCGTGTCCTGCACCTCGAACCGGATCATCGACTGTCCATCGGCGAGGGCCCCCGTATCCTCGACACGGCGGACCCGGACGGCGATTTCACCGGTGGCGGTGAACTTCACGGCGTTCGACAGCAGGTTCAGCAGGACCTGGCGGATGCGCCCGGCGTCGCCGATCAGCTGGTCCGGGACCTCGGGGAGGCAGTAGGCAATCACTTCCACGTTCTTGCGGCGCGCTCCCTCTGCCAGGAGGGCTGCCACCTCATCAATGAGGTTTCGTGGGTCGAAGGATTCCATTTCCAGGTTGATCCTGCCGGCTTCAAGTTTGGAGAAGTCGAGAATGTCGTTGATCAGCAGCAGCAGCGACTCGCCGGCACCCTTCACGCCCTGCGCGTACTGGCGCTGGGTGGGATCCAACGGGGTGTCGAGCAGGAGCCCGGTCAGCCCGATCACACCATTCATCGGGGTGCGGATTTCGTGGCTCATCGTGGCGAGGAACTCCGACTTCAGCCGGGTCGCTTCGACGGCTGCCTCCCTGGCCCTGCGCAGCTCGGCTTCCGCCGCGCGCCGTTCACTGATGTCCTGGGCGATTGTGGCGAGACCGCGCATCGACCCGTCAGACCAGATGGGCGAGATGGTCATGGCGACCTGCACCTCTGATCCGTCGCCGCGCGTCCGCGCCGTCTCGAAACTGTGGCTCTCCCCGCTGTCCAGCACCAGGGCGTGCGCGGCATCGTTGGCTTCCCGCGCTGCCTCCGGGACCAGAAAGCCCTTATCCCTGCCTAGGGCCTCGGACGCCGGGTAGCCAAAGATTCGCTCTGCCCCGGGATTCCAGCTGACGATATCCCCATCGGGGGTGGACCCGATGATCGCGTCCGACGACGACGTGACAATCGCCCCCAGCCCCTCAAGTTCCGCCGTGCGCGCAGCGACCTGGTCCGCCAACCCCCGGGTGAGGGTGACATTCTCAATCACGATCAGCACCTGGCGAACCACCAGCAGCCCCAACGTGATAATTCCGATCCACATCTGTACCGGATAGGTGCCGTCCACCACGACGACCCCCGCGACAATGATGGCCACCAGCACCGGGGCGTAGGGCAACAGTTCCAGGCCCACGGCATAGCGGTGCCGGTCCACTCCAGCGCTCGGGTTGCGCGGCACGAGGGGTGCGAGGGCGATCAAAGTGAAGGCCAGCATCCAGCCGATCACCAGGGGCGACCCGGTGGCACCCGTGACACCCTCGAACACCAACCTGACATAGACGCTGTCAGTGACGGCCAGGACGAGCAGCCCGCCGCCCATGCAGAACCAGCGCAGCCGGTCCCCGACCGGCCGCCGGATGCCCAGCACCAAGACGAGAGAAATGATTGTCACATCCACCACCGGGTACGCCGTCCCCGTGAGCCGACCGAGGTTGCTCTCCGCCGACGCCCGATAGGACGGCCCCAGGACGGTTGCCCAGCTGATGAAGAGCATGCTTCCGGCGATGACCCCGCCGTCGAGCAGTGTGTGCAGGCGGGACACCAGGGTGGCGGGCGGACGGGGGAAGAGAAAGAGTGCCGCAGTGGCGGGAATCGCATACCCTATGAAGCCGATATCGGCTACCGAAGGGAAGGGATAGTCGTGGTTGCGGGTCATCCCCAAGTAGGTCCAGGCCAGCTGCCCGCCGAACCAGACGAAAGCTGCCACCGACATTAGCCGCCAGGCCCTGGCGGACTCCTTGTCCCGCAGGGAGCTGACGAGACAGCTGATCGCTGCTCCCAGGCTAAAGACGAGCAGGCTGACGTTCCCGATGTCCTGCGCCAGGTGTTCCCCGCTGTTCACGGTGAGGTAGCTGCCAACCGCCGCAAGGGCGATCAGCACAACCCCCACCAGCCACCAGTGTGCGCCGCTCATTCGCGCCGTCGGGCCCTGCTGTTTGACGACGGATGTGCTCACGGGGATCCTCTCAGAGCGGGCTCGGTAGCGACCTGCCGAGCGCTGACCTCCGCGTGGCCTCTCACTGCGCCGTCGTGTCTCTTCGCTTTCGTGTCTCTATAACTTCCTGTTTAGCGTAACGGCTCATCCCCGGAGGGTAGGCAATAATGAGTCAATGGGGAACTTTTATCTGGGGAACTTTCGACGACCGACCACCGTGGCCACCATTGCGGCCCTCGCACTCACACTGACAGCGTGCACAGACACCCGGCCGACCGCGGACGACGCCGCCGCGGCGTTCGCTGAGGGCCTCAGCTCCCTCGACGTCACCGGCACCGCCTTCTCCACCGGGTCAGCGTCAGCAGTCAACGAGGAGCTTGCCGCCATCACCGCTGCGCTCGACCCGCTGACACCCGCCGTGTCAGTTGGGGCGGTCGAGTCAGCCTCCGAGGACCAGGCCACTGCCCAGCTCAACCACGTCTGGGATGTTGACGACAGCGACGACGACTGGACCTACACCACCACCGTTGAACTCACCCGGACCGACGACGTCTGGCAGGTCGCCTGGGACCCGGCCGTCGCCGTCGCCGGCCTGGGAGCCGGGGACGTCCTGACCATGTCGGCGGTCCCGGCAACCCGAGGCGACATCCTCGGCGCGGGCGGCGAGGTGCTGGTGACGGATCGTCCGGTACTCCGGGTCGGGATCGACAAGACCCAACTCGACGACGCGCAACTGGCGGGTGCTGCCGCCGACCTCGCCGACCTCGTGGGTGTCGACCCGGCTGGCTTCACCACCCAGGTGGAAGGGGCCGGGCCGGAAGCCTTCGTCGAGGCGATAGTGCTCAGCGACGACGCGTCGCGGACCGTCACCGATGAGGCGCTCGACGCCGTTCCTGGCGCCCTGGCCGTTCCCGACGAGATTGCACTGGCGCCGACCCGGACCTTCGCCCTCGAGCTGCTCGGAGCTGTGGGGCAGGCCAGCGCGGAAATGATCGACCAGTCTGAGGGAGAGCTTGAGCCCGGTGACATCACGGGGTTGTCCGGGCTGCAGCTCCAGCACAACGACCAGCTGGAAGGCACACCCGGGCTGGTTATCTCCACGGCACCAGCAGAACCTGTCGACCCCGCCCCGGAGCCGACGGTGCTCTTCGACAAGGAACCGGTGGCCGGCGATCCGCTCACCTTGACCCTCGACCCGGCACTGCAATCCCTCGCCGAAGAGGTCCTCCAGGATGAGCCGTCTGCGTCAGCCCTGGTGGCGCTGCGGCCGTCCTCCGGGGAAATCCTCACCGTGGCCAACGGTCCGGGCAGCGCCGGCCTGCAGACTGCCCTGCTGGGCCAGTACTCGCCGGGCTCCACGTTCAAGATCGCTACCTCACTGGCCCTCCTCAGGGAGGGCTTCACCCCCGACTCCCCCACACAGTGCACCGAGGAACTGGTGGTCGACGGCCGGACCTTCAACAACGCCAGCACCTTCCCGGCAGCGTTCCTCGGAGAGATCCCCCTGCTGCAGACCTTCGCCCAGTCCTGCAACACCGGGTTCATCGCGACCCGTGACGTTGTTTCCCAGGAAGAGCTCGCCGCAGCCGCCGCGGACCTCGGCGTGGGTGTCGAAGCGTCGATGGGCCTCCCCGCGTTTTTCGGGTCCGTGCCGGACGCCGCCGACGGCACCGCCCACGCGGCGTCGATGATCGGACAGGGCGAGGTTCTGGTCTCCCCCCTTGCGCTGGCGGTCATGACTGGCAGCGTTGGTGCCGGAGAACGGATCACCCCCACCCTGCTCGCTTCCGGGCCGTCGGACGAAGCGACAGCATCGCCGTCGCCCGCTGGTACCCCCAGCGCTCTGACCACCGATGAGGCGGGAACGCTGCGCACCCTGATGGCCGCGGTCGTCGCTGAAGGTGGAGCTACGATCCTCGCCGATGTTCCGGGGGAACCAGTGCTCGCGAAGACCGGCACCGCGGAGTTCGGTGATGAGGTACCGCCGCGCACCCACGCCTGGATTGTTGCGCTGCAGGGCGACCTGGCGGTCGCTGTCTTTGTGGAGGAAGGCGATCTGGGGTCGACGTCCGGCGGACCGCTGATGGACGCCTTCCTGCGCGGCGCCGCGCGCTAGACGAGTTAGGGTTTTTCCATGGTGGGCCGTCAACAATCATGGCATGGCCGTCGACAAATTATCCCCCACATCGGGTTTCGCTACCCCCCGCGCGAGGTCGGGACTGCGCCGCCGAGGCCTCGTTCCTGCCGCTTTACTCCTGATTGTCGGCGCCCTCCTCGCCATCGCGCTGTCCGACGAGGAAGCTCCTAGCGTTCCACTCGGTGCCTCCGCAGCCATCAACGGCGGGTTGAGCCGCATCAACGGAATCATCCCCCTCCAATCGGATAGCTGGAACCCGATGGGCAGCCCCGCCTGGCTTGATGACCCTGTCGGGGACGGTTCCCATCGCGTCAGGGTAATGCTGGAACTAACGGCACTGGAACTCGATGGTCTGGACTTTGCCGCGGACAACTACTCCGTCGCGGGGATAGGGACTGGCCGCTATCAGGTGGCATGGGCACCGGTCGAATCAGCGTTCGTCAATCAAGGGGAGAACCTCACCGTTGCCTTGATCTTTGAACTACCGGATCAGGCTGTCCTTCTGACCCTTGAAAACGACGACGGCGTACGCCTCTCGCTTGGCACCGACCACCACTCTGGCGTGCGGTAAGCACACCCCCAACTTTGGGGGTGCACCCCCACCCAGATGGGGCTTATTGACGGTGGCCGGGGAGCGGAGAATTTGAGCCATCCACTTTAGGGGGCTCATCATGGATGCTATACATCAACCACTGGCCAACCGTCCTGGCCTTGTACCCGTTCACCTCTCAGTCCAGATCATCGGCAAGCTGCGGGTGCGCCGCGGCGAGGATGTTCTGGAAGCCGGTCACTTCGGCGGTCCCAAATCGCGCCAGATCCTCGAGATCCTCCTACTGACACTTGGAACACCAGTGTCGAAAGATCGACTCGTCGAAAAGCTCTGGGGGAACCATCCACCTGCCGAAGCAATTGCAACCCTGGAGAGCTACGTCAGCGTACTGCGACGCCACCTCCAACCGGGCGCAGGTAAGGCCGGGCCCCTGCGCACATCGAACGGCGGCTATGTCATGGATCCGGCTTTGGTGGATCTTGATCTGGACCGCTTCAATTCCCTGATGCGTGCGGTACGGACTGCTTCACCCTCGGCTGCCTACCCCTTGCTCCAGCAGGCACTTGAGCTGTCCGCTTTTCCGCTGCTGGCCGACGAGCTACGACCCGAATGGGCACAAGAGGAGCGTGCACTGCATTCCGCCCGGGTCACTTCGGCCCAGATACTGGCCGCCGAGATCGCGTGTGTTCTCAAGCAGCCAGACGACGGAGTCCGTTGGGCGCAGCGTGCCCTGGACACCGATTTCCTGAATGAGGGCGCCTGGACAGCGCTGGTGTCAGCGCTGGAGCAGTCCGGGCGCCACACCGAGGGTCTCCAGGCCTACGAGCGATGCCGTCGTGCCCTGGATCGCGAACTCGGCTGCACACCCGGCCCCAAACTCCGGGACGCCCAGATCCGGTTGCTCCGCGCAACGGCGGACGGTGAGTCTGAGCTAGCCAATGTGCTTTCAGCACTCCTGGTTCTGCATGGCCAGGTGGAGGAACATGCACGCCAAGATTTGGTTCCCTCTGAGCCTGCCATCGGGAAGACTGTCCGCATCGCGGGCGAGGTGTTGTCCTCTTTCCTGCAGAAAGCTCTGGCAATCGCCTGACACCCTGATACAACCCTCAGGATTGGCGCAGTTTTTCCTGAAAGTTTCTACAGGATTTACTGGTTTCAGCGCTCTCAAGGATGCATACTCAAACTACACACAGCTGTTGGGGCGTGACACCGTAGGGGTGATTGTCATGACAGTTCTTGCAGCCGATACTGTTTCCGTCGAGTTGAACCAGATCCGCGTCCTGATCGTCGACGACCACGCAACCTTTGCCGAGTTGCTGGCCCAGGCCCTCGCACGAGAACCTGACCTGGTCAGCGTCGGATTCGCGACCAGTATCGGAACAGCGATCGAAAAGTTCATGGTGCTGCTCCCCGACCTTGTCGTCATGGACTATCACCTGCCCGACGGCGATGGCATCACCGCAGCGGAACGGATCCTCGCAGTAGCTCCGGACACCCGAGTGGTGATGCTGACCGGCGATCCTGATTCCCAGGCGCTGACCCGGGCTGCTGGCAGCGGAATCTGTGCGTTCCTCCCCAAAGACGGGTCCTTGACCACCCTGCTGGAAACCCTGCGGCACTCACGGAACGGCGGCATGATGGTTCATCCGCTCCTGGTCGCTCAACTCGGTGCGCGGCGCAAGACACCGGCGCCGGGGACCCGGGTTACCGCTCTCACCCAGCGTGAACTGGAGGTGCTCCAGTTGATGGCCGAAGGACGCGACGTGCGCGCCAATGCTCGAGCACTGGGGATAACCGAGAACACCTGCCGCGGATACGTGAAGTCCATTCTCTGCAAACTGGGTGCGCATTCGCAGCTCGAAGCCGTTGCAGTGGCTGCCAGGCTGGGCTTCCTGAATGATCACCGGCATGAATAACACCTGGTACCAGGCGCCAGAAACAAACAGTGAGACAGTCAAGGAACGCTCCGAGGTCCGGAGCGCGGTGGGGCGGTTCCTACTCACCGGCGTACTCGTGATGGTGCTGATCGCAACGCCGGTGGCGTTCTGGATCCGCGCGGAGGCTGAGAAACATGCGCTGGACAACGCACAGCTGATCACCCAGCGTCTTGCTGATTTCGCCGTCAGCCCGCTCATTAACGCTCAGCTAATTGCCGGTGACGAGGCAGCCATCGAGAGGCTCGACACCCGCCTTAAACCGTGGCTGGAACGAGGCTCCGTCCTGAGAATCAAAGTGTGGGACGGAGCCGGAAACATCGTGTACTCGGACATGCCATCCCTGATCGGTCAGCAATTCGAACTTCCTGATGCCGGCACGGACCTTTTCGCTGGAGCTACGGGAAGCGCTTCCCTGGAAGATCAGCAGGAGCTGGAAAACGAGTATGAAGCGGAGTCCGGCGAACTGGTGGAGGTGTACGTGGAATCTGCTACAGCCAACGGCGAGCCCCTGATCTTCGAGGCGTACTACGACGACGACGGGGTTCGCGAGGAGCAGGCCTCGGTACTGTTATCCATCGCACCAATCTTCCTCCTCTCCTTCGGCGTCCTCCAATTGGCACAACTGGTGCCGGCGGTGCGGCTTGCCCGCCGAATTCAAGCGAATCAGGTGTCGCAGCGAAAGTTACTGCAATACGCTATTGAGGCGTCGGATCTGGAGCGTCGACGGATTGCCCGGGACCTTCATGACGAGGTGATCCAGGACCTTGCGGGGCTGTCCTATGCCATGGAGGCCGAAGAGAAAAGGGGAGCGGCTTCACAACGTCCCCTGTTTGGCCGGGTCCGGTCCATTCTCCAGGAAAACCTCCGGACGCTACGGGCCATGACGAGTGAACTCTATCCCCCGGATTTGGACAAGTTGGGGCTACCCGCGGCTTTGGCCCGGCTAGCTGAATCTCTCCGCGAACAGGGCATCAACGTGGCCCTTCAGGTTCCGGAGAACTGCGAAATGGACCGGGACCAGGCGGTCATGCTCTATCGGGTGGCCCGTGAGGTACTCACCAATGCCGTCAAGCATGCCCAGGCGAACACCGTGTATCTTTCGCTCCTGAGGGAGGACAGCAGCACGGTCATGACCATCAAGGACGACGGCCGCGGATTCAACCCGGAGGAAGGATCGCCCGACGGCCACCTGGGGCTGCGGATTATGCGAGACACCATCAGGGAGGCCGGTGGGTCCCTTCAGGTGCTGTCTGGTGGCGGTCGTGGCACCTCGGTGATTGCAACGCTAAGCCGCGTCCCATCCGCCGCGTAGCTGGGTCGATCCTGCGCAGGATTTTCACAAGGTGGTCCTGAAATCCTCAACTAACTGATTTTAAAGGGGGTTTGGTGATGTCCATTTCACGTCGGCAGGTGCTCGTGGGCGGCGGGCTGGGAGTTCTGGGCGGGGCCGCCCTGCTCGTCCCGACTCGGTCTATCGATGCCAAATCAATCAGTCGCCTGGCTCCAGGTGACATGCCCCGCCCGTTTCAAACTGCTTTAACCCAGGCCCCCATCCTCCAACCGGACTCCACGGGCATTGATCCGGTGGACGGCGCTCCGGTTAGATACTTCACTCTCACGGAGATGGCAGCAACCGCCGCCATTCTCCCGCGGCTCAAAACCCCGATCCTTGGCTACAACGGAATGTTCCCCGGCCCCACGATCAGCCTCGATCAGGGCACCAAAGCCGTACTGCGCGTACGCAACCAATTGCCAGCCGTACATCCCTTTGATGGGCACCCCCTCACCACCTCAACGCATCTCCACGGGTCAGCGTCGTTGCCGCAGTATGACGGCTACGCCAGCGACATCACCAGCCCGGGCTTCCGTAAGGACTATCGCTACCCCAACGCCCAGCCGGCCCGGACCCTCTGGTACCACGACCACGGCGTCCATTACACGGCGCTCAACGTGTACTCCGGCCTTGTGGGGCAGTACCATCTTCATGATCCGCTGGAACGCGCGCTCCTACCCCAGGGACGATATGACGTGGCTCTGAGCATCTCCGACGCCATCTTCGCGGCAAACGGCACGCTCAGCTATACAGACGACAGCCATTCGGGGCTTTGGGGCGACGTTATCCTGGTCAACGGCCGGCCGTGGCCGGTCATGAAAGTACAGAAACGCATCTACCGATTCAGGATCCTCAATTGCTGCATCTCCCGCTCATTACGGCCCTCCCTGAGTACCGGAGACCCGGTTACCTTCGTCGGCGTTGACGGCGGGTTGCTGCCCCTGTCCCAAACCGTGGGAAGCTGGCGGCACAGCTCTGCGGAACGTTATGAGATCCTCGTCGATTTCCGAAAGTACAGCACGGGGCAACGGATCGTGCTGCGAAACCTGTCCAACCCGAACAATGTGGACTATGACTACACCAACAGGATTATGGCCTTCGATGTGACAGATGAACCGGTCGATGTGAGCGACCCGACCTGGAACACTATTCCGGCGCAACTCGCAACCAACAATCCCGTGATGGCCCTTAGTCCGTCCGAGGCAAGAAAGGTCCGCAAGTTCCGGGTCAAGCGCGACGACGTCACCAATATGTGGAACATCAACGGGGAAACTTGGCAGGACGTCATCAGCAGCGGCTACAAAAGGGTTATCGCGGATCCGGGGTTAGGGGATGTGGAAATCTGGGAATTCGAGAATAGCTCGGGTGGATGGTTCCATCCTCTGCACATCCACCTGATTGATTTCAAGATTCTCAGCCGCAACGGCCGTCCCCCGTTCGCCTATGAAAAAGGGCCTAAAGATGTGGTCTACATCGGCGAAGGAGAGACGGTCCGGCTGCTCATGAAGTTCGGGCCTCACAAAGGGCGGTATATGTTGCACTGCCATAACCTTCCACATGAGGATCACGACATGATGGTTCAGTTCAGGGTGGGGCCGGAAGATAACTTTGATCCCAATGACCCGATCACTGCGGCACCCGCCACGTGGGATGGATAGGACCAGCAACCGGCGTTTGGTGGGAGCGTCGTTGATGGGTGTCGCCGTCCTCCTCGGACTCCGACTGTGGGTTGTCGAACCGTTCACTGTCGCATCGGACAGCATGGAGCCAACGGTGCCGCAGGGCAGCATGCTCCTATTGTTCAAGGGACCACCATCAGGGGAGGCCCGTTCCATCGTCGCCTTTCCCAGCCCGGTGGACAATACGCTCACCCTCAAACGCGTCGTCGCGGTCGGCGGGCAAATTGTGGCAATCAGGGATGCCGTGCTCTATGTCGACGGGATCCCTCCCGAGGAATCCTTCGTAGATTACGAGAGTATTGATGCAACGTACTTCGGGCCCGTTACGGTGCCGGACGGTTACGTTTTCGTGTTGGGTGACAACCGTGCGGTATCCATCGATTCCCGGGATTTCGGGTCGGTTCCCGAGAAAAGTCTCACCGCAACGGTGATCTGGCCGGTTTCCCAGCCATGACTGTTAGCGCAGCTGCGGCACCCTGCTGCCGCGCGTCTCGATAATCTCCTTGCCGAGTGGTGTCAGCGAGATGGGGATCATCTTGAGGTTGGCAATGCCCAGGGGGATGCCAACGATGCTCAGGAACATCGGAATCGCCGTCAGGACATGCCCAATGGCCAGCCAGACGCCTGCGACGACAATCCAGATGACATTCCCGACCGTCGAGAGGGTGGAAACCCTGCCGCCACGATCCACAATCGACCGCCCGAAGGGCCAGATGGCGTAGGCGGCGATCCTGAAGGACGCAATCCCAAACGGGATGGTCACAATCAGCAGACAGCAGATCACACCGGCGAGGACGTAGCCCAACGCGAGCCAGATGCCACCGAAAATCAGCCAGATAACGTTCAAAATTGCGTTCATGGGTCTATTCTTCCTTCAGAGGACTCGGCTGGTCTATGGGGGACAACCCTGAACCGGTGGTCAAAGTGGACATCCGGGCCCGAAATTTCCACCCCGAATGTCCACTTTGACCCACCGCACCCCGATTGCCCACGGTACTCACCGTCGACCGGTGGCGTAAAACGAAAGTGCCCCTCCCCGGACGGGGGAAGGGCACTTAGCGAAGGCTAGCTAGTTCGAGCGGCGATCGTTCGACGCCGGCGCGGTGGCCCGGCGCGGCCCGCTGGGCCGGCGTCCTGCACCAGTCGACGGCGTGTGGTTGCGCTGGTTGCCCGGCTCCTGCTTGGCTGCCGCACCTGACCTGTGCGCTGACTGCCCGTGGGGCGCGACGTCGGCCGCCCGGGCGCCGCTGGAAGGGCGACGCGTGCGGTTGCCGTTACCTGAACCGGCTGGGCGGTCGTCGTCGCGACGGCGTGCGCCGCCGCTAGAGGCACCGTTGGACCCGGCGGTCTGGCCGCCGAAGCGGGCCCCGCGCGGCTGGTCCTGACGGCGGTCTGACCGGTTGCCACTGGGCTCAGCGGCGACGCGTCCGCGTCCTCCTCGTCCACCACGGCCACCCGTCGAAGGTGCAGCGGTGCCGCGGCGCTTGCGCTGGGCGTTGGCTCCAGTGGAGGTGCCTCCGCCGCGCTGTGCCTCGCGTGCTGCTACCAGTGACGCACGGGTCCGGGGATCAATCTTCTCGGCAACATCACCGATCAGCTTGCCGACCAACGGTGAGGTGGCTTTCACGTTCTCGAAGGCGACGTCGACGCCGGCGGCGCGCATCAGCTTCTGCACCTCGGACTTCTGCTCCGGCAGGGTGATCGTGACGACGGTGCCTGACGAGCCGGCCCGCGCTGTGCGACCCGAGCGGTGCAGGTAGGCCTTGTGTTCGGTGGGTGGGTCCACGTGGACCACCAGTTCGACATCGTCGACGTGCACGCCGCGGGCGGCGACGTCGGTGGCCACGAGCACCCGTACATCACCGGAGGAGAACTCGGCGAGGTTGCGGTCACGGGCGTTCTGGGACAGGTTTCCGTGCAGATCGACGGCGGGGATCCCGGCGTCGGTCAGGGTCTTCGCCAGTTTGCGTGCGTGGTGTTTGGTGCGCATGAACAGCAGGCGGCGTCCGCTTCCGGAGGCGAGCTGAACGATCAGCTGCTTCTTCTGGGTCTGGTCGCCGACCAGCAGCACGTGGTGCTCCATGGTGGTGACCGATGCCTGGGGGTCGTCGACCGAGTGGGTCAACGGGTTAGTCAGGTACCGCTGCACCAGCTTGTCCACGCCGTTGTCCAGCGTGGCGGAGAACAGCAGGCGCTGGCCTTCCTTGGGGGTCGTGTCGAGGAGCTTCTTCACGACGGGAAGGAAACCGAGGTCGGCCATGTGGTCGGCCTCGTCCAGGACGGTGATCTCGACGGCGTCGAGGGTGATGAGCTTCTGGCGCATCAGGTCTTCAAGGCGGCCCGGGCAGGCGATGACAATGTCGACGCCGGCGCGCAGGGCTTTCTCCTGGCGGGCCTGGGAGACACCACCGTAGATGACCGTGGTGTTCAGACCAAGCACTGTGGCCAACGGCTCGATGGTGGCGTTGATCTGGGTGGCGAGCTCGCGGGTCGGGGCGAGGACCAGGGCCAGCGGACGGCCCGGCTTCCGGCGGTATGCGGCTTCCTGCTCGGCCAGCCGCGCCACCATGGGCAGCGCGAAGGCGAGGGTCTTACCGGATCCGGTGCGGCCACGGCCGAGGACGTCGCGGCCGGCCAACGTGTCAGGAAGGGTCTTGACCTGGATGGGGAACGGTTCGGTGATTCCCTGGGCGGTAAGGGTTTGGACCAGTGCCTTGGGCACACCGAGTGCAGCAAAAGTAGTCATGTAAGTACACGAACTTTCTTCTCATCTTCCCCACGAATCGGTTGACGCGAGGGGTTCGCCGAAGAAAAGTCAGACAGTGTCAACCGCGCTCACGATATTGGGAGCTCAAATGCGGGACAAAAGAAAGCGTTCATCGACGCAAGCTGCGGTAATGACCGGCAGCTTGGGAGTGTTTCCAGGCAAGCCGACACGCAGGCAAGTCCCCCAACTCTATCAGCGAATGCTCCCACCCACTTGCGCACGGGGCGGTTTGGCCGTGAACTGGGGGTAGAAGTGACTGACACCACAGCGAGCGGGAGACCCATGACAGACTCCACCGAGACAGTGCTGGCCGACGCGCATGGCATCCACGACGACCTGGTGCGGTTGCGACACCGGCTGCACCGCGAACCGGAGATTGGCCTGCAGCTGCCCAGGACCCAGGAGAAGGTGCTCGAAGCGCTCGACGGCCTGCCCTACGAGATTGCCCTCGGTCAGGACACGACGTCGGTGACCGCGGTGCTCCGTGGTCAGGGCTCCCCTGCGTCGGCAAAGAGACCGGTGATCCTGCTCCGCGGGGACATGGACGCGCTGCCGGTCCAGGAACAGAGCGGAGTTGAGTACTCGTCCACCATCGACGGAGCAATGCACGCGTGCGGGCATGACCTGCACACCGCCATGCTGGCCGGCGCTGCTACCCTCCTCGCTGACCGGGTGGATCAACTGGCGGGCGACGTCGTCCTCATGTTCCAGCCGGGCGAGGAAGGGTTTGATGGCGCCGGGGTAATGATCCGGGAGGGGGTACTGGACGCCGCGGGTCGCAGGCCCGACGCCGCCTATGGGCTGCACGTCATGTCGGCGCTCGCACCCAATGGCCTGCTGTCGACGCGTCCTGGCACCCTGATGTCCGCGTCGGACGGGCTGCATGTGACAGTGCATGGCGCGGGCGGGCACGGGTCGGCCCCGCACCTCGCGAAGGATCCGGTGACCGCTGCCGCCGAAATGGTGACCGCACTGCAGGTGATGATCACCCGGCAGTTCAACATGTTCGATCCGGTGGTGGTGACCGTCGGGGTGCTCAGGGCCGGCACCAAACGCAATGTCATCCCCGAGTCTGCGGTGTTCGAGGCGACGGTGCGGACCTTCTCGGAGGCGAACCGGGAAAAGCTGCAGGTGGTGGTGCCACGGCTGCTGGAGGGCATTGCCGCCGCGCACGGTCTTGAGGTGACCGTCACCTACTCGACCGAGTATCCACTGACCGTCACCGACGACGCCGAAACGGGGCGGGCCGAGTCGGTCATCGCCGACCTGTTCGGCACAGGCCGGTACAGCAGGATGGCGCAGCCGCTCAGCGGGTCGGAGGACTTTTCCCGGATCCTCGCGGCGGTCCCTGGCAGTTTCATCTTCCTCTCGGCGGTCACGCAGGGTGCCGATCCGCTGCAGAGCGCGTACAACCACTCCCCCTATGCCACCTTCGACGACAACGTCCTGGGCGACGGTGCGGCCCTGTACACCCAACTGGCCCTGTCACGCATTGCCGAGCTCGCCGCCGTCGTGCAGTGAACCGCAGTGCGGTAGACACGGGCGGCCGCTGCCGAAATCGACAATCGCGGCACTTATAGCTGCTGCGTTTGCCGTTTTCTGCAGCGCCAGCCGGGATGGGGCGCGAACCCGTGGGAAGTACCCTTGCGAAGTGCACTGGCCGGGCTCCTCGCCTAGGGTGGAATCAACGACTAGAGGAGCATTCAATGAAAAAAGTCCTGCTTGTACTGACCAGCGTTTCCGAACTCGGCGACACCGGCGAGAAGACCGGCTACAACGTGGCCGAGGCCGCCCACCCGTGGAAGGTCTTCAAGGATTCGGGCCACTTCGTTGACTTCGCCTCCATCAAGGGTGGCGTCCCACCCCGCGATGAGGTCGACACCACCGACCCCATCCAGGTGGCCTTCACGGAAGATGAAACCACCAAGGCTGGCCTCTACAACACTGCCCGGGTGGATGTGGTCGACCCGTCGCAGTACGACGCCGTCTATCTGGTGGGAGGGCACGGCACCATGTGGGATTTCCCGGACAGCGAAGGGCTGCAGAAGCTGGTGGCCAGCGTGTACAACGCCGGCGGCGTCGTCGGGGCTGTCTGCCACGGTCCCGCCGGCCTGCTGAACGTTGAACTGGAAAACGGCCTGCGGCTCGTTGAAGGCAAGCGAGTTGCAGCGTTCACCAACGACGAGGAAGTTGCCGCTGACAAGGACAAGATTGTGCCGTTCTTCCTGGCCGACCGTCTGGAAGAGCAGGGTGCCACCCACGTCTCGGCGGGGGTCTTTGAGGAGAAGGTCGTCGTTGACGAACGTCTGGTCACGGGCCAGAACCCGGCATCCGCCGGTGGCGTGGCGAAGGAGATGGAAAAGCTCCTCGCCGAGGTCATCCACCAGGAAAAGGCCGAGGAACAGGACGAGGCCGCAGCGCTGCGTGCCGAGAAGGACGCCGAGAAGGCAGCAGCCGCCGCGGCGGCCGAGTCCGACCACTAGGCACCCACCCACCGGGCCAACGTCCCGGGACGGCAACACCCGCGGGGGAGGCGCCCGCAGCCAACGGCTGGACTGAACCCGCTCCGGCAGGTTCACTTCACTGGTGCTGCGGGCGCTTTTCGTTGTCTTGGATACCCTTAGACCAATGATTACTCACCCAGCAGCCCCCACTCCTCCCGCCGAACCGCATCTGTCCCAGCCGGTTTCCTTTGTGCGGAGGGGCTCCCGTCTGCAGGGCCGACGGCGGCAGGCGTGGGCGGAACTGGATGGGTTTGTGGTGGAGGTGCCACGCAACACGCTGGCCGACACCTCGGTGGATCCCGACTACCAGTTCGACGCCGCCGCCGAGTTTGACCGCGATGCTCCCCTCGTCGTCGAGGTGGGGTCCGGTCTGGGTGAGGCGATCACGCACGCCGCGGAGCTGCAGCCTGACTTCAACTTCCTGGCGCTGGAGGTCTACAAACCGGGCCTCGCGCAGACCCTGCTGCGGATCGAGCAAAAGGGTCTCACCAATGTCCGCGTCGCGCAGGCCAATGCTGCCGAAGCGCTCGCCTCCATGCTCCCGGAGGGCTCCGTCAGTGAACTCTGGGTCTTCTTCCCCGACCCCTGGCACAAGACCCGTCACCGGAAGCGTCGCCTGGTGAAGGCCGACTTCGCCGCGACGGCGGCCCGGGCCCTGGCGCCGGGTGGCCTGTGGCGCCTGGCGACCGACTGGTCGGACTATGCGGTGCA
The DNA here is from genome assembly GCF_015751665.1 of Arthrobacter sp. CAN_A1. Taxonomy (NCBI): domain Bacteria; kingdom Bacillati; phylum Actinomycetota; class Actinomycetes; order Micrococcales; family Micrococcaceae; genus Arthrobacter; species Arthrobacter sp. CAN_A1. The sequence goes on from NZ_JADOUR010000002.1 coordinate 191,730, forward strand.
GATGCGGGACGTCCTGGACGGCTCGGACCAGTTCACTAACGTGCACGACGGCGAGCGCACCGGCGCCGACAGTCCCCTCACCCAGGTGTGGGAGAGCGGGGTGGAACTGGTGGTCGGCGGAGCCCCCGTACGGGAGGGAAAGGACCCGGTCAGCACCGGAAACACCGGCATCAATGAGGGCGTGGACACCCGCGGTGGGTGGGCCCCCCGCTTTGACGGCAGGGTTCTCACCAGTTTTGAGAACAAGGCCCACGAAGCCGGCCGGATGATCTTCGATCTGACCTATCGCCGGATCTAGGCGGACAGGTTTGCCCACCGTCTCTGAGCGCGCCCGCCAGAAGGACGGCGCGTCCGTGGCGACCCGCCGTCAGGCGCATCGAAACCCGGGCAGACCTGCACCACGGGACACCCGATGAACCCGCCCGGAAGGTGGGATGGCCACCCCAAGGGCAGCCGGGCGTACAACCGGATGCTGTGGGCCCTGTTCTTCGCCGGGGTGGCGACCTTCTCCCAGCTCTATTCGGTACAGAGCGTCCTGACGAGTATCGCCGACGACTTCGCGATCTCCGCGGCGGACGCAGCGCTGACCGTGTCGGCTGCGACGATCGGGCTGGCGCTGGCGGTGATCCCCTGGTCCTGGGTGGCCGACCGTGCAGGCCGCAAACGGACCATGACCTGGGCGATCAGCGCCGCCGTCGTTTTCGGCCTGCTGGTGCCGCTGGCTCCCACCTTCGAGCTGATGCTGGGGCTGCGCTTCCTGGAGGGTGCCGCGCTGGGCGGGATCCCCGCCATTGCCCTCGTGTATCTGAACGAGGAGGTGCAACGGCTGCACGCCGCCGTCGCCGCCGGAACATATGTGGCAGGGACGACCATTGGCGGGTTGTCCGGCCGGCTGGTGGCAGGGCCGGTGGCGGACCTGTTTGACTGGCGGGCCGGTGTCCTGGTGGCAAGCCTGATGGCAGCGCTTGCGGCGGTGGCCTTTGTCTGGCTGGCGCCGGCGCCGCGGGGTTTCGTCCCGGTAGTCCGGGGTGTTGGCCCCAGACTGTCGGAGCGGATTGCCCACAACCTCCGGTCGCCTCGGCAGCTCGGCCTGTACGCCCAGGGGTTCCTGCTGATGGGTGGGTTCGTGGCGGTCTACAACTATCTCGGCTTCCGGCTCGAGCTGCCACCGTTTGGCCTCCCGGTCGCGGTCATCAGCCTCCTGTTCCTTGCCTATCTCGCCGGTACAGTCACCTCCCGGATGGCGGGAACCCTCGCCGTCCGGTTCGGTCGGCTGCGGGTCATGGTGGCGGGGATCCCGGTCATCGTCGTGGGACTCTTGATCACCCTGTCCGAGTCCCTTCCCCTGATCGTGGCGGGACTGGTGATCTTTACCGGCGGATTCTTCACCGTCCATTCGGTGGCCGCCGGCTGGACCCCGCGGCTGACTGAGGTGGGCCGCGCCCAGGCATCGAGCCTGTACAACTTTTTCTATTACGCCGGGTCCAGCCTGATCGGTTGGATCGGGGGCTTCTTCTTCGTCGGGTCCGGCTGGACCGGAGTGGTCTTCTTTGCGTCGGGGCTCGCGGTAGCCGCCGGGCTCCTCGCCATGGCCACCCTCCGCAGCGCACCAGACCATTAGATCGCCTGCAATCCCCCTCACCTCTTGCGAACAAAGTGGTTTGCGTGGCAAACTGGTTTGCATTCCGACTCAAGAAGGTAGGGAACCACCATGACCACACAAGCGACCAACGGCGAACAGCCCCTCGATCTCCACAGTGCCCTCCGGGTGGTGCACCAGGCGGAGACGACGGCGCGCCGGGAGCTTCGAGGGAATGAAGCAGTGCTGTACCTGGTCTGGGGGCTCGCCTGGCTCCTCGGTTTCGGCGCGCTGCACGGCGCACGGTTCGGGTGGCTGCCGATCGACTACGAGCCCGCCCTCGGCGTCTTCGGGGTGGTCATCCTGATCGCCATCGTCATCACCATTATCTTTGCGGGCCGGTACAGCCGAGGCATCCGGGGGCACACCGCCTTCATTGGCGCTATGTACGGGGTCGCGTGGGCACTGGGTTTCCTCGTGATGGGAACGTTGAGCGGGATCATCGCCAACGTCGTCGACGACTTTTGGGTGCGGGGCATGCTGATCAACGGCATCGCAATCCTGATCGTGGGCCTCCTCTACATCACCGGCGGAACCACCTTCAACGACAAGACGCAGTCGATCATGGGCATCTGGTTCCTGGTGGTCAACATGATTGCCCTCCTGAGCGGGTCGGGACATTACCTCACGGTGTTCTTCATCTTCGGCTCCGGCGGCTTCCTGGTTGCCGCGCTGGTGGAGACGCTCCGCCGTCGTCAGCAACGGCGGGTCACCCGTGCCTGAGCTTGACCCGATCATTCACGCCGAAGCGCGGCTCAGGGCCATCACCACCCTCAACGAGCTGGGGGAACGGGATCGCATCGCCTTCACCAAGCTACGCAAGATCCTGGACATGACCGCCGGGAATCTCTCCACCCATCTGCGCAAGCTGGAGGACGCAGGATATGTGGAGGTCACCAAGACCATCGAAGGCCGCACCCCCGCCACCTACGTGGCCATCACCGTCAAGGGCAAGGCGGCCTTCGCAGACTATCGAAAGGCGCTGCTGGAGCTCCTCGCGGGACTTTCCTAACCACGGGCGGACCTGCCCCGCCAGTAGCCTGGGTAGGCTACCGGCGTCGTCGTCAGCTGACTTCCGCCGCCAACCGCCGCTCGACCAACCAGGCGCTCAGCGCCTCCGCGGGAATGGGTTTACTCAGGTAATACCCCTGAATGAGATCGCAGCCCTGCTCGGCCAGCTCCATGTAGGCAGCCTCATTCTCGACCCCCTCCGCCACTATCCGCAGGCCCAGACTGTGGGCTAGGTCAATGATCGAGGCCACCAGGTTGGCTGCTCGCCGGTCCTCGTTCATGGGCGCAATGAAGGATCTGTCGAGCTTGAGTTCATCGACCGGAAGGTCTCTCAGATAGGCGAGCGAGCTATAGCCCGTGCCGAAATCGTCAATCGAGATTTCTATTCCCTTGGCGCGGAGTTCCCCCAGCACTCCAGCTGTGCGGGAGCCATCGATCATCAACACCTCCTCAGTGACCTCCAGGACGAGAACCGACGACGGCAGGTTGCGGTCGTTCAGCATCTGGGTGATCTGTTCAGGGAGCTCCGGCTGAAGGCAGCTGGCTGACACGTTCACGGCGATCGACAAATTCAGTTCCTCGGACCGCCACCGGGTGGACTGGTCAAGCGCCTGTGACAGCACTATCTGAGCAAGTTGCGGCATAAGGCCGGCCTCTTCAACGAGGGGCAGGAAAGCATCGGGGTAGAGGAGCCCGCGGGTTGGATGGTTCCACCGAACCAACGCCTCCACATCGATAATCTCCGACGAGATGAGGTGGATCTTCGGCTGGTAGTGCAGGACTAACTGGCCCTCCCGGAGAGCAGTCCTCAACTCCTGCACCGTCCGGAACCGGATCTCCCGGTGGTCATCGTATTCAGGTTGGTAGATTTGGTGTCCGCTGTGGTCAGCTTTGGCCCGATACATTGCGACGTCGGCGCCTCGCAACAGCGGGTCGAGGCCCGCCCCATGGTCAGGAAAGAGTGCAATCCCGATACTCGCGCTGGTCTGCACCGCAATACCGCCGACAATAAATGGACGGCTGAGGGTTTCTCGGATACGGGTTGCTGTCTCCGCAGCCGCTTCCCGCGAAGCATCTTCCAGAAAGACTGCAAATTCGTCGCCACCGATACGCGACGCCAGGTCGCTGACTCTGATCTCTTTAGTCAGGCGTTGCGCTACCTGGCGTAACAGGCCATCGCCGATATCGTGTCCCAACCCGTCGTTGACATCTTTGAACCGGTCAAGGTCGAGCAGCAGGAGGGCCCCGCGCCGGCCCGGATGCAGATACCCTGGCATGTCCGAATTGAGCGCCCGACGATTCGTTAGCCCGGTGAGATCATCGGTTCTGGCAAGTGTGTGTTGAACCTTATGTCGGAGGGTGAGCGGGACGGCCGCGGCGGCAAGTGTGAGTCCCGCGAAAACTACGGCGAGAGCGGGGACAGCTGTCTGGCTAGCCAGCACCAGGACGCCCAGCGCAGCTCCGGTCGAGACGACGGGTGCGGCGAGGGCTGGCATCACCCGGGATCGTCGATCCAACCCGGTGGCCGGGCGCGCTGCACCGTCAACCCAAAATGCTGCCGCAACGACGCCAATCAACCACCCCGCATCCAACACGGAACCCGCCACGTATCCGGTCATATCGAGGGCGTAAACAACATCGGAGGCGGTGAACAACGCCAGACCAATGAGGAGAAATGGCCATCGCCTTCCAATATCGAGCCCTTGCGAGGCGAGGATACCTGCGATCACCGCAATCATAGCGATGTCCTGTATGGGGTAAGCAAGGGCGATGGCCGAATCCAACGAGACGGGCTGGGAGGACGCCGTGCTGAGAGCCGGAGTGAGAACGATCGAGACGACCGACGCGGCCGCAAGCGTGCCTACGAGACTGTCAAGCAATACTGGCCAGAGCCGATCACGCATCTGACGGTAAACCACTATGCTCAGGGCAGCGATGATCAGCACAGGAAATGATAGGTAGGCTACGTCGGCGAGCGAAGAAAAACCTGGAATGATTCCGTCCAGGGAGGCATAGTCATAGATCGTGTCACCGATCCCGTACAACGTGACGGCGCAGGCTCCCAGAAGCACTTCCATCCGCCCCGATCCGGCTGCGTGTACAGCAACCCAGCACAGGACTGCCGCGGAGACCTGAGTCGCCGAGTACAAAACAGAGGGAACGGCAGGATCAACGACTTGTTGGATTGCTGGCAAGAGGGGGATCACAGAGAGCCCCAAGAGCAATCCGGTCAGCCACAACAACCACTCCCGGCGTTGACTGGTCTTCTCATTCTGAGAACGATCGGGATAAAAACTCTTGACCTGCTGCATCATGCCCTGTCCGATGGCCCCCGCCGGTGTGTTCACACAGCATAGAGCCAAAGGTCAGGAACTCCTCCACCGGCCATGCCACAGGTTTCCTCCTGCGGAAATGGTTAGCTGAACGCCGACGCCGGCAGGTCCTTCTCCCCGTCGGCAATGGCCGTCAGGATCCGGGCCGCTACAGCCTCAGGGGCCTTCCCCTGGGGTAGACGTGGGGCGGAACCCGCGATGGCACGGTTCACCAGCCCGGTCTCCGTGTGCGGTGGCCGAACATCGAGCACCCTGATGCCCTGCCGCCGGGCTTCGAGCGCCAGCGCCTTCCCGAACGCGCTCAGGGCGGCCTTGCTGGCGGAATAGGCCGCCATCCCAGCGGTGGGGCTCTCGGCCACGACAGCGCTGATCTGGACCACCACCGAGTCCCGTCGTAGCTGCGGCGTCGCCGCACGGACGAGCCGGATATAAGCCATGAGGTTTACCAGGAGAAGCTCGTCGAGGGTTTCGTCGTCGAGCTCCGCCACCGGGCCGAACGCCACCACCCCGGCCGCATAGACCAAGCCATCAAGGTCCCCGCACGCCGCAGCAATCTCTGCCGGTGCTCCGGGATGGGTGAGATCAGCTGCGATGGTTCCGGCGACTGACGCGCCGAGTTCGTCGGCGAGGCTGTTGAGTTTCCCGGCGGACCGGCCAGAGAGGGTCACCTGTGCGCCACCGGCGACAAGCTGTCGTGCCACGGCAGCGCCGAGCACCCCCGTCGCGCCGATGACCAGGAAGTGGCTGCCACTGATTGTTGTCATGCCGCCGAGTCTACCCAAGCCGTCGTCATCCCCTTCGACGAGCCCCGGGAGCCGACAACTAGTCGCTGAGGCGGCGGTGCTTCAGCCGCTCCAACTCCCGGTCCGCTGCCGAACTGGCCTCCAGCTCGTCGAAGGCCTCCTCGACCCGCCTGGAGTTGGGGTCAGACCAGGACAGCTCGTCGTGGGCTGCGGCCTTGGCCTGCACCCGGCGGGCTTCCAGTTCGGCTTGCCGGGCCGCGGCCTCGGCGTCCGCCGCAGCCTGACCGGATCCGGTCAGCGCGTCCTGCATTCCAAGTTCGGCCTGCGCCGCGCCGTGCCGGGCCTTCAGGGTCTGGTAACGGATGCCGTTGTCCTCCACCCTGGCTTCGAGCCGCTGCAGGTTCAAGTCAAGCTGGCGCACCTGCGCATCAAGCTCGTCGTGCTGGCGGGTGAACGTTTCGAGCCGCTTTGAAACGGCCATGCTGCGGCGCAGGGCCGCGCGGGCGGCGTCGTCGTCCCCGGCGTTCACCGCGTTGGAGGCAGCCCGCTCCAGCTGGTTGAGCTCAGCGCGTGCTTCCCCTGCCAGCAGTTCGAGGCGGTGACGGTTGGCGGCCAGATCCGCGACGCTGCGGCGTGCCTTGTCCACGAGGTCGAGTTGCTGGCGGTGTGCTTCGTCGACTGTCTGAATCGGGTCCGAAGGCTTCTCTTTCGCCGCAGTGCGGTTGGCGCGGACAATGCGGGAAATGCGGCGGCCAATTGACATGGTGGTGGTCCCCTCAGCCTCTACTGGATCTGGTCGCGCGTGCCGTAAGACTTGCTCCACGCCTGCAACACATTGATTTCGCGTTTGAGGTGGGTGCTGGCCCGCTGGATTTCGGTGGCCCCCGTGGGCTGGCCCGCCTGCATCAGGGACCGCCGGAGGTCAGCTGAGAGAGTGCTGTACGACTGGACCTGCTCGCCGATCCGGGCCGCCAAATCACGCTTGAGCTGCCGATCGGGTTCGCGTTCCGCCATTCGTAACTGGTCCTCCAGCGCACGTTCGGCTCGGAAAAGGTCCTCGGCCACGAGGGGAAGCTCACCAATCGGGCCGCCGTTTCCGGCTGAGGCGTCCAGTGCCCGCCGGGTGGCCTGGCCCGAGCGCCGCAGGTCCAGGCGGAGCCGCGCCACCCGCCGCACGCCGTCGTCGACCGCATACGAGCGAGCCGTCAGCACGCCGTTCGAAAAGCTGCGCTGGACGACGCCGGACCGACGGAGCCGGCGGACAATGAGCCAGGTGGCGAAGGCCATGCCCAGGCCAATCACCAACAGCGTCGCCCCGCCAATCAGGAGCAGCTGCATGACCGTTTCACCGAAGTCACCGGCGTCGGAGAACTGTTGAGGCATACCCCCAGTCTGCACCGTTACCGGCCCGGTTTCCAGCGGGCCGCCGGCCGGCCACGCCGGGATCACGGCCGCCACACCACCATCGCCTGACTACGCGGGCGGGGGCGTTGCCCGCGCGAGAGGGTGACGACGTCACCCGCAAGACCTGCGGCGAAGACCCTGCTGGAGTCGGGCTGACGACGCCGGGACGCCAGCTCATCGGTCAGCTCCTGCACCCGGTACTGGAGTGCTGCCACCTGGTTCTCAAGCTGAAGGATCCGGCGGATGCCCTCCAGCGACACGCCCTCCTGCGAGAGCCGCTGCACTTCGCGGAGGGTGGTTACGTCCCGCTGCGAATAGCGCCGGGCTCGGCCGGGCGCCCGGCTGGGAGTCACCAGCCCCAACCGGTCGTACTGCCGGAGGGTTTGAGGGTGCATGTCCGCCAGCTCTGCGGCGACGGAGATCACGTAGATGGGCAGGGTTGCGTCGATTGCCATCGTGACCTCCTTTAGCAGCAGTCGAGGGTTTAGAGTTTCGCCTTGGCGGCGAGACCGGCGCGCAGGTCTGCGTCCGCTGTCGCGGCGGCGAACGCCTCGACAGCCGCTTCCGCGTCCTTGTTCAGCTTCTGGGGGACGACGACGTCGATCGTCACCAGGAGGTCGCCCGTCGCCTTGGCGGTGGTGACACCGCGGCCCTTGACGCGCAACGTTCGCCCCGACGGAGTTCCGGCCGGGACCTTGACCTTGACGGTGTCGCCGGTGAGCGTGGGCACGTCAATCTGGGCTCCCAGCGCCGCTTCGGGGAAGGACACCGGGACGTGCACGCGAATGTTGTCGCCGTCGCGCTGGAAGAACGGGTGGGGTTTCACGCTGACACTGACCATCAGGTCGCCGTTTCCGGCCGCGCCGGGCTGCCCTTTGCCCCGGACGCGGACCTTCTGGCCGTCTTTAATGCCAGCCGGAACCCGGACGTCGATGACTTCACCGGACGGCTCGCGCAGCCCGATGGTGGTGCCGTTGATGGAACCGGCGAAGGAAATGTTGGTGGTCGCCGTGCGGTCGGCGCCCTTCCGCGGGGTGGGTTGGTACCCCCCGAAGCCGCCCCCGCCGCCCTGCCCAAACAGGTCGGCGAATTCCGGGGGAAGGTTGTTGTAGCTGGCTCCCCCGCCACCGCCCGCGCGCTGACGTCCAGGCCGGGTCTGTCCAGCCCCTTGACCGAAGAGGTTGCCGAAAATGTCCTCGAACCCTGCACTGCCGGCACCACCGCCGGGACCGCCAGCGGTGAAGCGTGCCCCGCCGCCCATGGCGCGGATGGCGTCGTACTGTTGGCGGTCCTCGGGATCGGAGAGCACCGAGTACGCCTCGGAGATGTCCTTGAACATCTTGTCCGAGCCGCCGGTTGCCTGGTTCTGGTCCGGGTGGTGCTTGCGCGCCAACTTCCGGTACGACTTTTTGATATCAGCCGCTGCTGCGTCCTTGGGGACTCCGAGGATCTTATAGAAATCCTTGTCCACCCAATCCTGACTAGCCAATTGGTGTCCCCTTTCGTAATGAATTCAAAGCTTAGGCGAGTATGTCGGAAGCCGGGGCAGTCCCCGAACGGGCGGCTTTAATATTTTCCGAGCGAGCTTGCGAGCCCAGAAAATTTCGTTGCCGCCGGTTCGGGAACTGCTCCGGCTCAGTAAGACAACTACTCGGGTACTGCGACGATAACCTGCGCGGCGCGAAGAACGCGGTCGCCCTTCTTGTAACCTGCGCGCAGGATCTGGCTGACACTGTCGAACTGCACGTCCGCACTGGGCTGCTGGATGAGAGCTTCGTGGATGTTCGGGTCGAATTCCACTCCGGTCTCGTCGATCCGGGTCAGGCCGTAGGTCTTCAGCGCGTTCTCCAGCTTGGTGGAGATTGCGGCGAAAGGTCCGTCGGCCAGGTCACCGTGCTGGCGTGCAGCGTCGATATCGTCGAGGACGGGCATCAGGGAATTCAGGACCCCGATCACCGCCATGTCCCGGGCGACATCCCGGTCACGCTCGACACGCTTCCGGTAGTTGACGTACTCGGCCGAAAGGCGTTGCAGGTCGGTGCGCAGCTCGGCTTCCAGTGCGGAGGCCGATTCGGCGGCGGGCTCCGTGAACCCTTCGCCATCAATCCCGTTGAGGATGGCCTCGGCCTGAGCGAGTGCGTCGCTGCCGTCGGCAGCCTGCTCGCCGGCGTCGGCTTCCTCCACTGGATCCTGGACGGAGTCCGGTGTCACAGGCTGGTCGGTGGGACCAGCCTGTGAGCCGTCGTCGTCCTGGTGCTGCCCACGGACCTTACCTGTCTCAGGATCGATCTTCCGGTTGTTGCGGAAGTTGACCGGTTCGGACTGGTGCTCTTCTTCGTTTCCGTGGTGCGGCATGACTACTTCTTTTCGGTGATGTCGTCTTCGTCGACTACCTCGGCGTCAACGATGTCCTCATCGTTCGAGGCGGCGCCGGCGTCCGGCGTCGTCCCGTCCTGAGAAGCGTCGGCTCCTGGCGCGGCGGCGTCCTGCTGTGCCGCTGCGTAGATTGCCTCGCCGAGCTTGGTCTGCGACGCCTGAAGCTTCTCAAACGCTGCCTTGACCGCGTCAACCGATCCGGCTTCCTCGGGGTTGGCTTCGAGCGCCTTCTTGAGGTCGTCGACGTCGGCCTGGACCTCGGTCTTGACGTCCTCGGGCAGCTTGTCCGCATTGTCGGCGATCAGCTTGTCTACCGAGTAGGCCAACTGCTCGGCGCCGTTGCGGGTATCAGCCGCTTCACGCCGTTCCTTGTCCTCGGCTGCATGCTCTTCGGCTTCGCGGACCATGCGGTCGATGTCTTCCTTCGACAGCGCGGTGCCGCCGGTGATGGTCATCGACTGCTCGGCTCCGGTGCCCTTGTCCTTGGCGGACACGTGGACAATGCCGTTGGCATCGAGGTCGAAGGTGACCTCAACCTGGGGCACGCCGCGGGGCGCTGGAGCGATACCGGTCAGCTCGAAGGTACCCAGTGGCTTGTTGTCCCGGGTGAACTCGCGCTCGCCCTGGAAGACCTGGATGGCTACCGATGGCTGGTTGTCATCAGCAGTGGTGAAGGTTTCACTGCGCTTGGTGGGAATGGCCGTGTTGCGCTCGATCAGCTTGGTCATCATGCCGCCCTTGGTCTCGATCCCGAGGGACAGAGGGGTGACGTCGATGAGCAGTACGTCCTTGCGCTCGCCCTTCAGTACGCCAGCCTGGAGTGCGGCGCCGACGGCGACTACCTCATCGGGGTTGACGCCCTTGTTGGGCTCCTTGCCACCGGCCAGTTCCTTGACCAGTTCGACGACAGCGGGCATGCGGGTTGAGCCACCCACGAGCACGATGTGATCGATGTCGGCAACCTTGATGCCGGCTTCAGCGATGACGTCGTTGAAGGGCTTCTTGGTGCGGTCCAGCAGGTCCTTGGTGAGGTCCTGGAACTTGGCGCGGGACAGGTGCTCGTCCAGGTGCACCGGTCCATCGGGGGTGACCGAGAGGTACTGCAGGGAGATGTTGGTGGAGCTGGCCGAGGACAGTTCCTTCTTGGCCTGCTCCGCAGCTTCCTTAAGGCGCTGCAGGGCGATCTTGTCCTTGGACAGATCAACACCCTTCGCCTTGGCCTGGGACAGCAGGTAGTCGACAACGCGCTGATCCCAGTCGTCGCCGCCGAGGCGGTTGTCGCCGGAGGTGGAGCGCACCTGGATGGTGGAGAAGTCGTCTTCATCCTTGCCAACCTCGAGCAGGGACACGTCGAAGGTTCCGCCGCCCAGGTCGAAGACCAGGATGAGTTCGTCTTCCTTGCCCTTGTCCAGGCCGTACGCGAGTGCCGCAGCGGTTGGCTCGTTGACGATGCGCAAGACGTTCAGGCCGGCGATCTCGCCGGCTTCCTTGGTGGCCTGACGCTCGGCGTCGTTGAAGTAGGCAGGAACGGTGACGACGGCGTCGGTGACCTTTTCGCCCAGGTAGCTTTCGGCGTCGGTCTTCAGCTTCTGCAGGATGCGCGCGGAAATTTCCTGAGCCGTGTAGTTCTTGTCGTCAACCTTGACGCTCCAGTCGGTGCCCATGTGGCGCTTGACGGAGGCGATGGTGCGGTCGATGTTGTTCACGGCCTGGCGCTTGGCGATCTCGCCGACCAGCACCTCGCCGCCCTTGGAGAACGCAACGATTGAGGGCGTAGTCCGTGCGCCTTCAGCGTTGGCGATAACGGTGGGCTCGCCACCTTCGAGTACGGAAACCACTGAGTTGGTGGTTCCGAGGTCAATACCTACTGCACGTGACATGCGTATTTCCTTTCAAAAGCCCGTGATGAGGGGAGCGCCCAGTCTCTGGATTCCGCGAATCTTCTGTCGAGAGCCGAGGCTTGAGCGTTCTTCACTCAACTGTACTCAGGCTCGAAGGAGTGTCAAATCTAAGTTGAGTCAGGTTCGCTCAAGTTTGGGTATTGCCACTCCATCCGCGCCGGATTGGCGGGGATCTGGGGCGATATCGGGAGGTTCAGCCGTGAGAGAACGGGGCCAGCGCGATAGCTGAGCCGCCCCAAACGGAGCCACCGTCTTTAGGGGCGTCAGGTGGCTCCGTTCGGGATGCCGTCACACGTACGGCTTCCAGAGGTGAGGGTGGCGGTCTCGGTACCATCGACTCCTCTTCCACGAGTTTCCATGGCGGGCCTTGGGAAATCCCTAGGTCAAAGTGGAAGCTCCCCGCGGGCCTGTTCGATGGCAGCCGAGAACACCGGAAGGCTCCGCTCCAGCATGTCCTCGCTGGCCGTCAGGGAGATCCTGAAGAACCCGGGGGTCTCAAACAACGTGCCAGGCATGACCAGGACCCCACGGTCGGCGAGCGCCCTGACGAACGTCTCGTCGTCGGGATCCGGTGAATGGACAAAGAGGTAAAATGTTCCCTCGGGCCGACTGACCCGATACCCCAGGTCGCGGAGCGCATCGACCATCCGGTGTCGTTTGCGCTCCAGCGCAGAAACGTCGATCGAGAACTGCTCAAGCCGGGCAAGGCGTACTGGAGGACGGCATTAGGGTAGATCCACCCCATCGCCAGTTGCAGTGCATCGAGTGCACCCGAGAGCTCCTCTCCTCCCGGCAGGTTCGGAGGGACCGCAAGGTACCCGATCCGCTCGCCCGGGGACAGATGCGCCTTCCCGCAGGAGTAGGCCAACAACGTGTGCGGGTAGAACTCCACCGGGCTGTGGAAACGGGCGCCGTCGAACACAATCCGGTTGTACGGTTCGTCCGAGATCAGGTAAATCCTGCGGCCCTGTGCTGCCGAGGCGTTCTCGAGGACCGCCGCCAGGTTTGACAGCACAGCGGGCGGGTAAACCGGTCCGGTGGGGTTGTTGCGAGTATTGACGATCACCGCCCTCGTCCGATGCGTGATGGCTGCGGCAAACTGTCCGATGCGACCGATTATGTTCTTCGGTGAAACAGCTGTAAAGACCATGCCTAAACCGCCACCCCCGCCCCCTCCCCCCTCTTCCCCCGACCTTCCGCCGAAAGGTTAGATGGGGCGAGCCCAGGGCAGTTCGGTCCACCGAATCTAACCACGGGGCGGAGGGGTGGAGGGGCAGAGGACGTGGGGGTGGGGTGGGGTTGCCTAGCCGCGGTGGGCCGGCTCCGCTCGGTGCTCCGCCTGCCCCGGAGTTTCGCCCGACGAGCCCCGGTGTACGGGTCCGGATTCCCGGCCCAACCGTGACGGCCACCAGATGCGGTGCCCCAGGTCATAAGCGAGGGCTGGCACCAGCAGGGACCGCACAATGAGCGTGTCCAGCAGCACACCGAAGGCAACGATGAACGCAATCTGGGCCAGGAACAGGATCGGAATCACTCCGAGCGCGGCGAAGGTCGCGGCCAGCACCACACCGGCCGACGTGATCACACCGCCGGTGACCCCCAGGCCCCGCAGGATTCCCGGGCGGGTGCCAATCCGCAGCGACTCTTCCCGGACGCGCGTCATCAGGAAGATGTTGTAGTCCACGCCCAGCGCCACCAGGAACACGAAGCCGAAGAGCGGAACCGAGGCATCCGCGCCCTCGAACCCGAACACGTTGTTGAACACCAGCGCCGAGACGCCCAACGCCGTGGCGTAGGACAGCACCACGCTGGAGATCAACAGCACTGGCGCGATGATGGAGCGCAATAGCAGCATCAGGATCACCAGGATCACTGCCAGCACTATCGGAATGATCTTCACCAGGTCGGCCTGCGCCGTGTCATTGGTGTCGATGGCAATCGCGGTCACGCCGCCCACCAGCGCCTCCGGGCTGGCGTCGTCGAGCGCGGTCCGCAGTTCGCGCACCACGTCCTCGGCCGCCTCGGAATCCGCCTGGGACTGCAGGGTTCCGGTGATCAACACGTTGCCGTCGCGGACGACGACGGCGGCACCGGGTTCCGGCGACTCAACAGTCATTGCGGCGTCGGTGATCCCCGACTGGTTTTGCATCACTTCGAGCGCAGCATCCTGATCCTGCTCCGGAACAATGACCGAGACCGGGCTGCCGGAACCGGCGTCGAAGTGGCGTGCCAAAGCGTCCTGCCCGTCCACGGCGTTGGATTCGGTCAGGATCAGGGCCGACTGCGGCACCCCGTTAGCCTGCAGTTGAAGTAGGCCCAACGACCCGGCGGCCAGCACGAGGAACGAGGCCACCCAGACGGTCCGCGCATGCCGGGAAATCAGCGTGGCGGCACGCTTCCAGATGCCGCGCAGCCCCTCCAGCCCGGTGGCGTTGACGCCGTCGGGCAGGACGTGGTGGGATCCGGCCTTGGGGCGCAACGGCCAGAACGCTGACCGGCCGAAGAGCAACAGGAACGCTGGCAGCAGGGTCAGTGCAGCGCCCAGCGAGAACACAATCCCGATGGCGGCGATGGGTCCCAGGCTCCGGTTCGAGTTCAAATCCGAGAACAGGAGGCAGAGCAGCGCCAGGATAACTGTCGCCCCGGAGGCGAGGATCGGTTCGAACGAGCCACGGTACGCCACGCGCATCGCGTCCCACTTGGATTCGAACTCGCCGAGGGCCTCACGGAACCGTGCCACCAGCAGCAGTGCGTAGTCGGTGGCCGCACCGATCACCAGGATGGACAGGATGCCCTGGCTCTGGCCGCTCAGCTGGATCCAGCCCCAGCTGGCCAGCGCATAGACCAGCAGGATGGACGTCGCCAGAGCGAATACCGACGTCAGCAGCACCAGGAACGGCAGAATAATGGACCGGTAGACGGCCAGCAGGATCACAAAGACGGCCAACAGGGCGACGCCGAGCAGCAATCCGTCAATGCCGCCGAACGCGCTGACCAGATCTGTGGCGAAACCGGCGGGTCCCGTGACGTAGCCGGTGGTGCCCTCGGGGATTTCGGCGGTCAGCACGTCGCGGAGTGCTTCCACCACCTCACCGAGCTCGGCGTCGTCAGCTACGAACGCGATGTACTGGATGGCGAAGGAATCCTCCGACGGGATCGGCCCAATGACCGTGAGCCCACCGGCCTCCGCTGCCTCAAGACCATCGACGGCGGCCAGCGACGTGGCCAGTTCCTCGTACACCCCCAGCTCCGTCGGCGGGATCTCCGTCGCCGATTCGACAACGATCACCGCGGGCAGGGCGTCCGAGTCGGTGAACTGTGCCTGCAGCTCCCCGGCCTCCGTGGACTCAGCACTCGCCGGGAGGAAGGAGGCCTGGTCATTGCTGGAGACTTCCTCCAGCTTGCCGAACGTGGGGCCGCCAAAGGCTGCGCCGACCAGCCAGATCAGGACGACGACGGCGGGTAGCAGGACCCGTAACCACTTGCTGTGCATGATGGACGCCTCTCAAATGTACTTATCTCTAAATGAGACTATATCCATGATGGAGATAAATGGATAGACGGACTAGAGTTGTTGCTGCGGCAACTGTTGAACCGATGAGGTGAAAGTACATATGGCAGAGAATCCAGGCCCCGAACTGATGGCGCTGCTTCAGCAGTTCACCGTTGAAACGGATCGGTACGTTGATGCCGTCAGCGCGCGGGATTCGCTCTACCGTACCGATCTCAACGCCCTCGGCGTGATGATGGGCGCGGCACGTGCTGGGGCAACGGTGACCCCCGGGATGCTCCGCTCCGAACTGCACCTCAGCTCCCCCGCCACTACCGCCCTGGTGGACCGCCTGAACAACGCGGGCCATGTGAAGCGGACCAGGAGCGACGTCGACCGCCGCCAGGTCCACCTCGAAATGACCGATAAGGCAATGGAGACCGGCGGCAAACTCTTCGCCCCCCTGGCGCAACACATCAGCGGCGCCCTGAAGAACTTCTCGACCGAGGAGCAACAACTGCTCGCCACCATGATGCGCCAGATCACCGCGGCGACCATTGCGGCGCGGGATGACGTGGTTCAACCGCCGCCGAAGTGACCGGCTTGTTAGGGTAATTCAATGGAGCGATCGCGGGCCGGACAGGAACATTTCGACGCAGTAGTGGTGGGCGGCGGACACAACGGGCTGGTCGCTGCCACCTACCTGGCCAAGGCGGGCCGGTCGGTGCTGGTCCTCGAACGCCAGGACCATGTGGGCGGGGCGGCGGTCTCGGCCGAGGCCTTTCAGGGAACCGGCGCACGGCTGTCGCGCTACTCCTACCTGGTGAGCCTCCTCCCGCAGCAAATCATCGACGATCTGGGGCTCGATCTTGAACTGGTCCGACGACGCTACTCCTCCTACACGCCGCTGCCGGGCGGCGAGGCGGGGCTTCTGGTCGACAACGAGGACCGCAGGGCGACCCGCAACAGTTTCCGGCGCGTCGGGGCCGGCCCCGACGCAGGCTCCTTCGCTGAGTTCTACGGCCGGACGGCAATCCTCGCCGACAAGCTCTGGCCCACCTTCACCAGACCGCTGCTCAGGCGGTCCGAGGCGAAGGATCTCGTCGGTGACGAGGAGATCTGGAACAACTTCATCGAGCAGCCGCTCGGCGGGGTGATCGAGCGTGCAGTGGACAGTGATCTGGCCCGCGGGGTGCTCCTCACCGATGGGCTGATCAGCACCTTCGCCCGGGCCCACGACGAGGACCTGCAGCAGAACAAATGTTTCCTGTACCACGTGGTGGGTGGCGGTACCGGGGATTGGGATGTCCCGGTTGGAGGGATGGGCGCTGTCAGCGGCGCTCTGGAACGCGCCGCCCGCGCAGCGGGGGTGGTGATCCGTACCGACTCTGAGGTGACGGGCGTGGCGCCCAACGGCGTCGTCCACTATCACTCCACCACCGAGAACACAGCTGTGCAGCGCGTCACCGGCGAGTACGTGCTCGCCAACGTCACTCCCACAGTGCTCGGCCAGCTGATGGGCGGCCCCCACAGCGACGGATTCCTGGCCCACGGCGGCGGCGCCGAGGGCGCCCAGGTCAAGGTGAACCTGCTGCTGTCCCGGCTGCCAAGACTCAAAGACCCAGCGGTCCAGCCCGAGCAGGCCTTCGGGGGGACCTTCCACATCAACGAGTTGTACTCGCAGCTCGACGCCGCCTACACGACGGCCGAACAGGGCGACATACCGTCACCGCTACCCATCGAGATCTATTGCCACTCCCTGGCGGACCCGTCGATCCTCTCGCAGCCCCTGCGGGAATCGGGCGCCCACACCCTGACCGTCTTCTCCCTGCAGACCCCACATCGGCTCACCCACGGCGCAGATCACGACGCGCTGCGGGCCGAATTGCAGGCAGCGGTGCTCGCCTCGCTGAACAGTGTGCTGGCCGAACCCGTCGAGGACTGCATCCTGCTCGACGGCGAGGGACAGCCCTGCATCGAAACGAAGACCACCCTCGATCTGGAGGACACCCTGGGTTTGACCGGCGGCAACATATTCCACGGTCCGCTGTCGTGGCCATTCGCTGAAGACGATGCACCCCTGGACACGCCCGCCCAACGGTGGGGCGTCGCCACCGACCACCCGCGGGTGCTGCTCTGCGGTGCGGGGTCCCAGCGCGGCGGCGGAGTCAGTGGTCTGGGCGGCCACAGCGCGGCCATGGCACTGCTTGAAGACCATTAAGGGTTAATGAGAAAACGCTCATTAAGCGCGGCAACCCGGCGTTTTGGAGGATCCCGCCAGTAGAGTGACAACCATACTGACCGGAGAACGACAACGAGCGTCCGCACCGACAACGAGCGTCGGACGGCCGCTCATCCCAGCATGAGGCGAGCGTGAAAAACACACCACACGACGGGCCACGCGCCCTGGTCATCAGTACCAGTAGGGACCGGGGTGCGCTCGCCGGAGTCCGGTCGCTACACCAGTCCGGGTGGCTGGTCGGGGTGGGGACGCCCGACGACGACGGCGGAATGCTCGGCGCATCCGTCTCCTGCTCCTCCCGGCATGTGATTCCACGCCCGCGCCAGGACGGCACCGCGTTCATCGAGGGCGTCCGGCGCGCGGTGGCACTCGGGTCCTACGACGTCGTCTTCGGCGGCGGCGATGACTGGATGGCAGCTCTCGCAACCTACCGGCAGGACATTCCCACCCGCGTGGCGCATCCGCCCGCGACGGTGGTCGACGCTGCCCTGAACAAGGTGGACCTCTCCGCGCGCGCCCAGCACCTTGGTCTCACGGCACCCCGCACCCTGCCTGCCACTGAGCAGGCCATCGCTGAATGGCAAGGCCCCGTGGTGGTCAAATGCCTTTCGCATTGGGCCCACGGCCAGACCCGCCCCCACCGGATCGAGGCGAAACTCTTCCCCGATGTGGTCTCCGCTGGCCCGCAGATCGACCGGGTCCGGAAGGCCGGCGCCGAGCCGATTCTCCAGGAACGGGTCAAGGGCCATCTGGGTGCGCTCATCGGCGTCTTCCACGACGGCCGCCTGGACGGGAGGGTCCAGCAGGTCACCTCGCGGCTCTGGCCCACCCCCAACGGCGTGTCCACCCGCGCGGAAACCGTGCCCGTGGACGAAGAATTGGCCGCCCGCGCGGAGGCCCTGCTGCGGGATCTCGGCTGGTGGGGGCTGGTGGAGTTGCAGTTCCTGATCGACAACGACGGCGTCCACCACCTGATCGATCTCAACGGCCGGTTCTTCGGCTCCATGGCTCTGACCAACGCCTCACGCCCGGGCCTGACCGATCTGTGGGGTCGTCTGGTGCTCGGGAAGAGCGTTGAACGGCTACCCGATGCCATCCCGGGGATGCGCTACGCGTGGACCGCCGGTGACCTGCGGCGGGCCAGCGTCGAACGACGCGGCGGGCGGATCGCCGATGTGGTGGACACCCTGCGGTGGGCGGGCCAGTCCCGTCACAGCGTGTGGGATGTCAAGGATCTGGGGCCCACCCTGCACCTTGCCTCGGCACGGTTGCGACGGGTGGACCGGAAACCGGCACCGGCCGCAGCCGTCACCTGATCCTCACCGGCTAACCCCGCTTTCCCCGCCGCGCAACACCCTTGACCATGTCGAGGGCGAGGAGCCGCTCCGGCGCCCGCAGCAGCATCAGCCCCGCCAGATACACCCCGCACACCGCCAGCGCCACAGCACCGCCGACCACCAGGGCGGGCTGCTCCGCCACCGCCGAGAGAACGGCGACGCCGGCGGCACCTGCGACCGCCGCGAGTCCCAGGGCGCGTCCCAGGAGCGCTGATGCCGCCCGAAGGTCCAAACCCTGATGGCGGCGGTGCAGCAGCCAACTGTTGACCAGGGCGGCGAAGCCGAGGGAGGCAGTGGTGGCCAGCGCAATGCCGGCGATTCCCATGATCGGCGCGAGCAGGATGTCACCGGCCACGTTGATGACCATGGCGATCACCGCGACGACCACCGGTGCCCTCGCATCACCCAGGGCATAGGAGGTGCTGACCACCACCTGCCGGCAGCCGAGTGCCAGCAGGGCTGGCGCGTACCAGGCCAGGGCAGTTGCTGTCGCAGTGATGTCGTCTCCGCTGAAGGCACCGCGGCCGAAGGCCACCTCGGCGAGCGGTTCGGCGGCGATAATCATCACCACGCACAGTGGCGTCAGCACGGTCACCGCCACCGCCAGTCCCCGCCCTACCAGTCTCCGCACTTCAGCGAGGTGGGTGGAGGAAGCGCTCAGCGCCGGATAGAGGGGAACCAGGAGGGACGCAATGATCAGCGTCTCGGGAAGATTCACCAGCCGCCAGCCATAGGACAGGGCGGTGATGGCGCCTTCATCGAGGGTCGAGCCCACCG
The DNA here is from genome assembly GCF_015751665.1 of Arthrobacter sp. CAN_A1. Taxonomy (NCBI): domain Bacteria; kingdom Bacillati; phylum Actinomycetota; class Actinomycetes; order Micrococcales; family Micrococcaceae; genus Arthrobacter; species Arthrobacter sp. CAN_A1. The sequence goes on from NZ_JADOUR010000002.1 coordinate 210,983, forward strand.
CCCGATCCACCAGGGTATTGATGTTTCCGATGGCGCTGCCCACCAGCATGGGCGGCATCAGCCGGGACATTTCCCGGAACCCCGGATCTCTCAGGTTCAGCCGGGGGCGTACCCGGGTTCCCAGCGAAAACAAGGGCGGGAGTTGCAGGAGGAGCCTCGCCGCCGATCCGACGACGAAGCCGACGGCGAGCGCGGCAATCCCATAGGTGGGACCGAACAGGCCCGCCGCGCCGATCATGATGATGTTGAACGGCACCCCCTGCAGCGCCGACCAGGCGACCCGCCCGTGGGACTGGGACAGGGACGCCAACAGATCTGTTCCGGCGATCAGGACCGTCGCGATCAGCACAATCCGGGTAAGGGCTTCGGTGGTCTCCGCCTGGGCTCCATCGAACCCCGGGGCGATAATAGCGGTGACGGGACCGGCGAAGATGCTCATCACCACCCCGCCCACGCCGAGCACGATCATCGTGACGGTAAGGGCGGTATCGAATCCGGGGTGGCCCCTGCATCCGTCCTGCTCCTCGGCGGCTTCCCGGGACGTGACAGGGATCGCCGACCGGGCCATCGCGTAGGCGACCAGGCCCAGCACAATGTTCATCAGGCCCTGGGCCACCAGGTAGGCGTCGAGTTCGGCGCCAGCACCGAAGACGGCGGCGATGACGACGTCGCGGACAAACCCGAACAGGGTGGACACGGCGGTCAGGCCGGTCACCAGTAGGGCTGCCCTCCGTATACCTGGCCTAGTCACCCTATGACGATACATTTCACCGCCGTGATCCTCCGCACCGTGGCGTCCGCGCCCCGGCTAGGATCAGTTGGTGACATTTTCCGTCTGGCTGGCTTTACTCGGAGCGCAGGCCCTCATCAGTTTCAGCCCCGGTGCAGGTGCCGTGAACACCATGAGCAACTCCCTGACCGTGGGTTTCCGCCGGTCCATGTGGGGCATCTTGGGACAGCAGGTTGCCCTCCTGGTCCATATTGCGGTGGTGGCTGCCGGCGTCGGACTGCTGGTGGCGAGTTCGCCGGTGGCGTTCAACGTGATCCGTTTCGGCGGCGCCGCGTACCTGGTGTATCTGGGCATCAGGAAACTCCTGCAGGCTCCAGACCTTGAGGAGCAGGCGGCCGTCCGCCGGGTGGAGGGAGCCTTTTCCCTGTTCCGCCGGGGCCTCTGGGTGAACCTCCTGAATCCGAAGGCCATCGTCTTCTTCCTCGCCTTCGTCCCGCAGTTCATCAGGCCGTCCGAGCCGCTGCTGGGCCAGTACGGCATCCTGGCGGGCACCGTGGTGGCGATCGACGTGCTGGTGATGTGGTTCTTTTATGCGGCGGCGGCCAAATCGTTCAGACGGTTTACCCAGAATCCGCGCGGGCAGATCGTCCTTAACCGGGTCTTTGGCCTACTGTTTGTAGCCGTGGGCGTCCTGCTCGCCGTCGCCTAACGACACCCTCGAAGGATCCACAGCCATGGCACCAACAGCGGGGAACGCCGTCGCACCGTTGATCATCGCTGTTGATGGTCGGTCGGGGGCTGGCAAGACCCGGCTGGCCGTCGAGCTGGCCGCACTGCTCCGCGAGCACCACACCGTGAGCCTGTTTCATCTGGAAGACATTTACCCGGGCTGGGATGGCCTGCAGTCAGGCATGGACCGCTACGTCTCGAGGGTGCTCACTCCGCTTGCCGCCGGCGGCACCGCCAGCTGGCGGGCCTGGGACTGGGCCGCCGACGACGACGGGCCGGAGCACCGCACCCCACCCGCCGACGTCGTCATCGTTGAAGGGGTGGGCTCGGCCTGCCGGGCCGCACTTGATTTCCTTGACGTGAGCATCTGGGTGGACGCCCCCGACGAGGTCCGGCGTTCCAGCGCCCTGACCCGCGACGGCGACACCTACGCGCCCTTCTGGGACCGCTGGGCCCGGCAGGAGCAAGCGTGGCTCGACCGCGACCAGCCCCAGCTCACCGCCGACATTGTGGTCAACGGACACCAGGACACTGCGGCGCCGGAGCGGGTCCGGGTGGCCCTCACCGGGCTGCCCCAGTGCGGTGTGCTGCTGGCGGTGGAGCGTGCACAGCGCCGTTCCGCTACCGTCCAGGTCGAGCGGCTGGCAGGCTGTCCCGATAGTGCCGCCCTGTTCACCGCCCTCTACGGCGCGTCCACGGCCGCGGTCTGGCTGGACAGTTCGGATGCCGAGCCGGGAGTGGGCGGGCGGAGCCGGTTCACCATCATGGCCGACGACGGCGGGCACTTCGGCCAGCTGGCCCGGCATTCGGCCGGCAGCACCGAGATTGTCTCGGGCGCGGTCAACGCGCGGATCCCCGGGCCGTTCTTCCGCTGGCTCGACCTCACCTGGGGGCGCCGGACCGTGCCCACCCCCGATGACTATCAATGCGGCTTCACCCTGGGCTGGCTCGGCTACCTCGGCTATGAACTGAAGCGGGAGACCGGAGGCAGCGCCGGTCCCGCTGGCCCGCTGCCCGACGCGGCGCTCATCTTCGCCGGCCGTGCCGCAGTCCTGGACCATGAGCAGCAGGCCACCTATCTGCTGACACTGGCCGGACCCGGTCCCGGTTTCGATGATGAGGCTCAGGAGTGGCTCACCACGGCACGCGCGGCCGTCACCGACGCCCGCCCAATAGACCCGGCCCCCGCTGCCGGAGCCTCGCCGGTCTTCACCTCCCGCGACTCCCGTGACGGCTACCTGGACAAGGTCCGTGCGGCGCAGGCGGAAATCCGGGAGGGCAACACCTATGAGGTGTGCCTGACCACCTCCCTGCAGGCCCGCACGGCCGGGACCCTGCCGCCGCTCGACGTGTACAGGTCCCTGCGGCGAGCCAGTCCTGCGCCCTTCGCCCATTTTCTCAGGTTTCCGGGTTTCGCCGCGGCCAGTACCTCCCCCGAACGGTTCCTGCAGCTCAGCGCCGGCGGCGCCCTGCGGGCCGAACCCATCAAGGGCACCCGCCGTCGGTCGCCCGATCCGGAGCTGGACCGCGCCCTGCGGGAGGACCTCCTGACATCGCGCAAGGACCGCGCCGAGAACATCATGATCGTTGACCTGCTGCGCAACGATCTGTCCCACGTTGCCGTCCCGGGCAGTGTGACCGTCAGCCGGTTATGCGACATTGAACGTTACGCCACCGTGTACCAAATGGTGAGCACTATCGAGGCCCGGCTGCGGCCCGGGACGTCCCGGACCGAGGCGGTGGCAGCAGCCTTCCCCGCAGGGTCGATGACCGGCGCACCCAAGATCAGCACGATGGCCATCCTCGACCGGCTGGAGGGGGCCCCTCGCGGCCTGTACTCGGGCGCGGTCGGCTACTTTTCGCTGAACGGCGCGGCAGATCTCGCCGTCGTCATCCGCACGCTCGTCCTTGAGGACGACGACGGCGACACCCGGCTGACCCTGGGCGTCGGTGGTGCGATTACTGCCGATTCGGACCCGGAGGACGAGTGGGATGAGGTCCGGGCGAAGGCCTTCGGAGTGCTGTCCGGCCTGGGCGCCGAGTTCCCGGACAGCTAGGACAGGTCGATGACGCAACTGCCGCACGGCCAGCGCCTCGGAGTGGAAATGGTCTCCCAGCTGGTGGCCACCCAATTCCCCCAGTGGGCGCATCGTGCCGTGGTGGAGGTGCTGCCGGGCGGCAACGACAACCGAACGTTCCGGCTCGGTGATGACCTGCTGGTCCGTTTGCCGAGCGCCGCCGGGTACGCAGCGCAGGTGGAAAAGGAACACCGGTGGCTTCCGGTCCTTGGTCCCGCGGTGCCACTTCCAATTCCGGTTCCGGTGGCGTTGGGAGCGCCGGCAGACGGCTTCAGCTATGCGTGGTCGGTGTACCGCTGGATCGATGGCACGACGATCAGCAACGACGGCCTGCCGGACGCCGGAGCATCCGCCTGCGCTACGGCGTTGGCGGACTTCCTGTCAGCGCTGCACCGGGTGGACCCCGACGGCGGCCCCCCTCCGGGCGAACACAACTTTGGCCGGGGCGGGCCGCTCGCCACCTATGACGCGGAAACCAGAGCGTCGATCACCGGGTTGGGAACTGCCATCGCTGGCCCCGCCGCCCTTGACATCTGGGACGCCGCCCTCGCCGCCCAGTGGACCGGCCCGCCCGTCTGGGTACACGGGGATGTGGCCGCCGGAAACCTGCTGCTCCGTGAAGGGCGGCTCGCTGCGGTGATCGACTTCGGGTGCTGCGCGGTAGGAGATCCGGCCTGCGACCTGACCATTGCGTGGACGGTCTTCGCTGGGCCGAGCCGTGAGACCTTCCGGGACCGGCTGACGCTGACGGATGGGACGTGGGCCCGGGCCCGCGGCTGGGCCCTGTGGAAAGCGGCCATCACCCTGGTGCAACACGTTGGGTCAGGCTCCGGTGAGGAGGCGGCAGCCCTCCGGGTTGTCAACGAGGTGATCGCCGATCACGCGGCAGGGCTCGTATAGCTGCTGCGCGTCGCCGCGTTGGCGCTCTCCGACGCATCCGGTCAGCCGTTGACGGTGATGCCGGCCCTTACCACCACGCATTGGCCGCTGCCGAATAGCGTGCAGCCGGGTTGGCCGTCTAGCGGCGGACCTTCCGGCGTCCGCTGATGCCCTCGGCGACGCCGATCAGCAGTACTGAGGCGATGACTGCCACGACGAATCCGATGACGTTCAGTTCGAAGATCTGCCCGGTCCCAAGGAGGCTGGCGATGACGCCGCCGATCACCGAGCCGGCCAAACCTAGAAGCAGCGTCGCCAGCAACCCGAGGTTCTGCTTGCCGGGCTTGATCAGGCGCGCCAGGGCGCCGATGATGAGTCCCGCGACGATAAATCCGATCACAATAACTGTCCGTTCCTAGAGGGGTTTCCCGTGGCGACGGGGAGGTGTGCCATCTGGTAACACTACTGATCAATTCTATCCGGTCCCGGTCGCGGCGGAAAAGTGGACCGGGTGCGCCGTCGTCGTCTGCCGGCGCACAACTATGCTGATGCCATGACTGTTCTCGTGTTCCTTGATCCTGCCTACGACGATGGCCGCATCGCCGATGCCTCGGTCCCGCAGCTGATGGCTACCGACCTCGGCGCCACCCGTGGGGACGGCATCTTTGAGTCCCTGCTGGCACTCAACGGGGAGGCCAGGAAGGTGCAGGCTCACCTGGACCGGCTCGGTTCGTCCGCACTGGCGCTGAACCTGGCCCTGCCGTCCCAGGATGCGTGGCGTCGGGCCATTGCCACCGCGCTCGACGCGTATGCGGCGACGACAGCGGGGCCGGCCGACGCCGAACTTGCGGTGAAGCTCCTGGTCACGCGCGGTGTTGAAGGCGCAGATGCGCCCACCGCCTGGGTACAGGTGGCTCCGGTTCCCGCCAGGACGCAGCGTCAGCGACGCGAGGGGCTGTCCGTGCTGCTGCTGGATAGAGGCTACGACAGCACCGTGGCGCAACGCGCACCGTGGCTGCTGATGGGAGCGAAAAGCCTGTCCTACGCGGTCAACATGGCGGCCGTCCGGTACGCGCAGGCCCACGGTGCCGACGACGTCATCTTCACCTCCTCGGATGGCAAGGTCCTCGAGGGTCCAACGTCAACCGTCCTGCTGGCCCGCGTCCGGGACGGCGTGAAAACGCTTCTGACTCCGCAGCTGGAAAGCGGGATCCTACCGGGGACCTCGCAAAGCGCCTTGTTCAGTGTGGCGAAAGCAGCAGGCTGGGACTTGGGGTACGGCCCGCTGGTCCCCGCAGACCTGTTCGACGCCGACGGGGTGTGGCTGATCTCCAGCATCCGCCTCCTCGCCCCGGTGAATTCGCTCGCCGGACGGCAGATCGCGCCTGCCGCCGGGCTCACCGCTGAACTGACGGAGCTGGTGGCAAAAATTTCCTGACGCCGGTTGTCGATTCTGGCCCCCGTCGACCGTCATGAAAGTGAGCGACGCAGAGGGCGTCCTCACAAGGACACGATAGGAGTTGCGCGATGAGTACCGAATACATCATCCTGCTGCACGACAACGAGGCAGCCTGGCAGCAGGCGACGCCCGAGCAACGGGCTGCGACGTACGGCCGGCACACCGAGTTCGCCCGGCGCTGCGCCGAGGACGGACACACCATGACCGGCGGCGCCGAACTGCAGCCGTCCTCCACCGCGAAAATCCTCCGGGGCAGCGCCATGGGCATCACCGACGGCCCCTACACCGAGACCGCCGAACAGCTCGGTGGGTTTTATCTTGTGGAAACGGAGAACCTCGAAACGCTGGCCAAACTCGTGAATGAGTTGTTGGCTGATACCACCGGACCGGCGGAGATCCGGGCAACGATCCGACCAGGTGAGGGCAGCTAGATGAAAGTCGCAGTGTTTCTCTACCAGGATGAGTCGGTCTGGGCCACCGCCACGGAGGCCGAGCAGGCGCAGTACATGGCCGAACATGATGCCTTCTCGGAGGCCGCGCGCCAGCGGGGGAAGATCGTCGCCGGGGAAGCCCTGGGCCCCGTGTCCACCGCGACGACAGTACGCCGCCGCGGGGACCAGGTGGGACTCACAGACGGGCCGTTCGCTGAAACCGCCGAACAGTTGGGCGGCTTCTACGTGCTGGACGTGCCCGACCTTGATGTGGCGGTGGATCTGGTGAAGCTGCTGCCCGAGTACACGGTTGAGCTGCGGCCAATCGTCGAGTATTAGGGCCGACGCCGATGCCCGGCCTGCCCGACGCAGCAACGGCTGCGCTGGAGCAGGCCTGGCAGGAGCACTGGGCACGGCTGCTGGCTCTCCTGGTGGGCCGCTTCCGTCGCCTCGACCTGGCCGAGGACGCGCTGGCTGATGCTTTTGCCGCGGCGGTGAGTACCTGGCCGCGCGACGGTGCCCCTGAGTCTCCCGCGGCGTGGCTCCTGACTGCCGCCCGCCGTCGTGCACTCGATCAGGTGCGTTCGGAGGCTATTGCGCAACGCCGGGAACCGCTGATGGTGGTGGACGTCGAGGCGCGGGAAGCCGCGGCCAGCGCCGTCGACGACGGTGGGCACATCCCGGACGAGCGGCTGAGGATGCTGTTCACCTGCTGCCACCCAGCACTGTCCCCCGACGCCCGGGCGGCGTTGTCCCTGCGGTTCGTGAACGGGTTGAGTGTCGGCGAGATCGCCCGGCTGTTCCTGGTACAGGAGTCGACGATGGCGGCCCGGCTGACCCGTGCGAAGAAGAAGGTGGCTGCCGCGGGGATCCCGTTCACGGTGCCGGCGCCGGCGCGGATGACCGAACGGCTGGACGTCGTCGCCGCCGTCATCTACCTGGTGTTCACGTCCGGCTACGCGCCGGCCACCGGCGACGGTCCGGTACGGACGTCGTCAGCGGCCGAGGCCATCCGGCTGGCCCGGGTGCTCGACGCCCTGCTTCCGGACCAGCCGGTGGTGTTGGCCCTGCTGAGCCTGATGACCCTGCAACACTCCCGCCGGGACGCGCGGGTCTCACCTGACGGCACCCTGGTCCTCCTTCCCGATCAGGATCGCGGCCGGTGGCACATTGGGGAGATCGACGCCGGGCTGGAGCTACTGGGACGGGTCCCCGGCTCCAGCTCAGGGCCGGCCCGGGACTATGCGCTTCAGGCCAGGATTGCTGCCGAGCACGCCGTTGCCCCGTCCGCGGGGGCCACCAACTGGCGTCGTATCGCTGACCTGTACGCCGAGTTGGAAGCGCTGACCGGTTCGCCGGTGGTCCGCCTGGCGCGGGCCGTCGCGGTGATGGAAGCCAAGGGGCCGGACGCCGGGCTGCTGCTGCTCGACGGGCTCGATGAGCGGCTCCCCCACCATCACCGGCTTCCGGCGGTGCGGGGCGAACTCCTGGTGCGCGCCGGACGGCCGGCTGAGGCGGTCGCGGCCTTCGCCGTCGCCATCGCACTGTGCGGCAACGAGGCCGAACGTGACCATCTCCGCCGTCGCGCCGCCGAGGTGGCCGGGCAGCTCCGGCACCCCTAGGAGGCGCCGAGAAGGAAGTTCCAGGTCCCGGCGAGCACCGCCGCCGTCACCGCTGCCCCGGCGATGAGAATCCCGGTGAGGCAGACCCAGAGGTCGAGCCGGCTGAAGGTGCTTTCCCTGGCCCAGGTGCGATTTCCGGCCCCGAAACCGCGCGCCTCCATGGCTACGGCCAGCCGGGTGGCCCGGCGGATCGCCTGCACGATCAGCCCAAACCCCTGCCCAAGAAAGTTCTTCAACCGCGCCACCGGGTTCCCTTCAAACCCGACCCCCCGCGCGTGCCGCGCCAACCCGAGGGTCCGCCACTCATCGACCAGTAGCCCCACAAGCCTCAGCCCCGCCAGCGCGCCCAGCACAAACCGGTGCGGCAACCGCATGCGTTGCGCCAGCGCGTCGGCCAGGTCAGTGGGGTCGGTGGTGGTCAGCAGGAAAATCCCCGGGAGGGCGATGGCGAGCCCGCGCAGCCCAATGGCGATCCCGGAGTTCACCGAGTCCTGGGTAAAGAGGATTGGTCCAACCTCCAGCAGCACCGCCCCGGTCTTCTCGGCCAGCAGCGCCGTGCCGTAGGCAGCGACCACCGCCGCCACCACCAGCGGCCAGGTCCGCTTCAGCAGTTGCCAGGCGCTGATGCCGAGGAGCGGCAGCAGCAGCAGCTCACTTCCGAGGACGACGGCGGCGCTCACCCAATCGATGCTGAGCATCACCACGAGGGTGACCAGCACAGCAGCGAACAACTTCGACAGCGGGTTGGCCCGCGGCAGCAGCCGTCCCGTGAGCTGGGGGGTCAGGACGTCGACGCTCACGGCGTTGGCTCCAGCACGGCCCCACGGTGCGCGACCCGCAGCACCCGACTGCCCAGCGCTGCGGTGAACTCCTGATCATGGGTGACGGCGAGGAGGCTGCCGCCGTCGTTGATCCATTCCGCCAGCAGGGCCACCAGTTCCGCCCAGGTATTGGCGTCCTGCCCGAACGTGGGCTCATCCAGGACCAGGATGTCCGGATCGGTCGCCAGCATGGTGGCCACCGAGAGCCTCCGCTTTTCGCCACCGGACAGGGTGAACGGGTTGGCCTGCAGCAGTGCGGTCAGTCTGAGCCGTTCGGCGATGGGATCCACCCGCCGCCGGACCGCTGCGTCGTCGCTGCCGTCCAGCCGCCGGGGGCCGAACTCCAGCTCGTCGATCACCCGGTGGGTCAGGAACTGGTGCTCGGGTTCCTGGAAGACCGTCCCGATGCGGGTCACCAGTTGTGCGGACTTCCAGGCGTGCGGGTTGCTCCCGGCGCCGCGGTTCAGCGAAGGCGCCGCTTCCAGCCGTCCGCCGCGCGCGGGGAGCAGGCCAGCGAGGGTCAGCGCGAGCGTCGATTTCCCACCCCCGTTGGGGCCAACAATCCCCAAGGAGGATCCGGCGGCCAGGGTGACGTCCACGCCGTCGAGCACGGCCGGTCCGCGCTTGGTCCGCGCCACCGCGAGCCCGCGGGCCGTGAGCAGGGCTTCCCCCGGTGAGGGGCTGAGCGCGGGGAGCGTCGGCTGCTGGCCGGGGATCCAGACCCCGGCGTCGGCCAGCCGGGCACGGGTCGCCGGGTCAGAGAGCACCCGCTCCGGCGGCCCGTCGGCGAGGATGCCGCCGTCGGACGCCAGCACCACCACCCGATCCACCACGTCGGCCCACACGGCCACCCGGTGTTCCACCACCACGAACGTTGCTCCGGTGCGGTCCAGGACACGTACGACGGCGTCGCGCACCTCCAGCACACCGGCCGGGTCGAGGTTGGCCGTGGGTTCGTCGAGCAGCAGCAGCCCGGGCTGCATCGCCAGCACCGCAGCCAGTGCCAGGCGTTGCTTCTGCCCGCCGGAGAGCGCCGTCGTCGGATGGTTCAGGGGGACGGCCAGCCCGACGTCGTCGAGCGCACGGCGGACCCGTTCCCAAATCTCGTCCCGGGGGACGGCCTGGTTCTCGGCACCGAAGGCCACCTCGTCGCCCACCCTGGCCAGCACAATCTGTGTGTCAGGGTCCTGAAGGACCAGGCCGGCACGTCCGCGCGCCGCCCCGGGGGCCCGGCCGTCGAGGGCGAGGGACCCGTGCTGTTCGCCCTGCCCATCGTCCCCGAGGACCCCGGCAAGCCCATGCAGCAGGGTGGATTTACCCGACCCGGAAGCGCCCAGCAGCAACACCCGCTCGCCGGGCGCCACCGCCAGGTCAAGGTCACGGACGGCGGGAGTCTTGCGCCCGGCATGGCGCCAACTCCAGCCCTGCGCGCTGATGCTGACGGCCGACGGTCCACCATATTCACCCATACCGGTTAGACATCAGCCGTTCGTCCGGAAGCGAAGGCTGAGAGCACCCCGGTTTTGGCCAGGGCTCGGACCGCCAGCCAGGAAACAAACCCGGCAATCACCACTCCCGAGATGGCGGCGAACACCACGTACAGCAGCTGCCACTCGAACGCCCACAGGGCGTTGTAGAGGATGTTCTCGCTGAGTGCGAGGGCAAGGCCGGCGCCCAGCCCGGCGAACAGAGCGACCCCGAGGTTCCACTTGCGGTAGAGGAACAGGAGGAAGATGAGCTCAGCCCCGAGCCCCTGGATAGCGCCGGAGAGCAGGGTGGCCAGGCCAAACTGGGTGCCCAACATCGCCGACACGGCTGCTGCAAGCACCTCGCAGTAGATGGCGGCGCCGGGTTTCCTGATGATGAGCCCGCCCAGTACGCCGGCGATCAGCCAGCCTCCGGTGTACAGGCCGGCCAGGGGCGGGAAGGCGCTCGTGAGCGCTGAGATACCCGTGTAGCCGGCGGACCAGGCAAAGAACACCACCCCGACGGCGACCGCCACTACCGAGGCAACCACAATGTCGACCACCCGCCACTGGTAGCGGGCACGAAAAGTGGGGGTGTTGTGTGTTTGTGCTGTTGATGAAGCCATTAAGAATCCTCCTGAGGTACAGGAGGGGAGGGCGCCTAAGGCCCGCAGCAATGCCACTGGCCGGGCACCCTGAGATACTCGACTCCCTTCGCCGGTACTAGCCGGATCAGGTTCGAGGGTCTGCGGTAGTCCGCACTCTCAGCGCCCGTCCACTTGGGTGGACGGCGCTCCCCTGTCGTATGTTTTAGCAATCCCAACTGTACACCTGAGGCCTTCCCTGCTGCCAAGGGCGCTGCAGGGTTCGACGCCGAGGGGCGCGCCGTCGTCGTAGTCTGACGGAAACGCTAGGCTAGGAAAAAGCCACCACTGAAGGAGAAACCCATGAATCAGCTTATGAAACTGCTCGGCGTCGCGATGAGCCTTGGCGCTGGCATTGTTGGCGCCAAGCTAGTGGATTTCATCTGGCACAAAGCCACCGGCAAAGCGACACCGAAGGAGGAGGATGCGCTGGAGAACAGCCTGCGTTCCGCCATCGCGTTCGCTCTGATTTCGGGCGCCGTGCGTGCCGTCCTGCAGGTGCTGACCAACCGCACCACCCAGAAAGCAGCCCTGCGGTTCGCGAAGACCCGCGATCTGACGTAAAAGTCTTACGCCTCGTCGGGGCGCTCGGCCGTTTGCTGGCCGGGCGCCTTTTTGTTGGCTGCCTTCTCCACTACCTCGTCCAGTTCGTCCATGCTGAGCAGGTCACGCCGCATGTGCTTGGTCCGGTAGCCGGCCCGGCCCACCATGTGAGCTGACACCGGAACCGTGAGCAGCATGAAAATCCAGCACACCACCAGGACCGGAACCAGCACCCAGGTCCGCAGTTGCAGCCCCATCGCCAGCAGGAACAGAAGCAACCCCAGCACCTGGGGTTTGGTGGCCGCGTGCATCCGCGTCAGGAGGTCGGGGAACCGGAGCAGGCCGATCCCCGCTGCCAGGGACATCAGGGCCCCGCCGATCAACAGCACGGCGGTCAGGGCATCAATCACAGTGTCATTCATGTCCTATTTCCTGTCCGTGACAAAACGGGCCACCGTGACCGAACCGATGAAGCCGATCACCGAGATGGCGACCAGCAGCACCACATTGTCGAGGTGCCGGTTGATGGTCATGTCCATGGCCAGCGCCCCGCCGATGATGGCCAGCAGTACGTCGATCGCAAGGACCCGGTCCAGGATCGACGGGCCGCGCGCAATCCGGTACAGGGCACACAGGGACGCCAGGATCAGGAGTCCCGCGGCGACAGTGATGGCTGCGATCATCATGTGCCTGCCCCTTCCCGACGGTTAACGTTTTCCGCATCAAAGCGCATTTCGGTCTGCAACAACGCCAGGTCATCCCGGGTTCCCATAATCCGGATCAGCCAGGCCTCGGTAGCACGTACATCGGCCCTGATTTTCGCCGCGTCCTCGGGGGTGACCACGTTGAGGCAGTGCAGGTAGAGGGTGGACGTTGACCGGTCGACCTCCACGATCAGTGATCCCGGGATCAGGGACAACGCGTGCCCGGTGGCGGTCACCAGCAGGTCGGACTGGCTGCGCAGCTGCACGGCGACCACCGCGTTGATGAGACGGGGACCGCGGGAGAGGGCGAGCCAGAACACCTCGAAGCTCGCGACCACGAGTTTATAGATGAACCGCCCAATGAACGGCACCGCGTACAGCACGTTGAACCGGCCGCTGAGCTCAACGGGAGGCAGGTACAGGAGGTTGGCCACCGCGTAGGCGATCAGGCCACCAAAGATCAGGTTGCCCGGGCTGAAATCCTGCCACAGGGCGCCCCAGACGATCACCAGCCAGATAATCAGGGGCAGTTCGGTGATGAACGGGATCCGCTGCCGGCTCATGGGGTGCTCCCCTCGCCCAGAACGGCATCGATGTAATCGGTGCGTTCGAGCATGTTCCGGGCGGCGTTGTCACTGATTTCGAAGATGGGTCCGGCCAGCAGGGTCAGCAGTACTCCCAGCCCCACCAGTCCCATGGTTGGACCGACCATGGTGCGTGGCAGCAGGTTCACCGGGTTACGCCCGGAGAACCGGCCCGTGGTTTCGCCGTTGACACGCTGCGAGGTGCGCACCGAGGACCCATCGGCCTTGGTGGCCAGCAGGATCGGATCCGGGTGCAGGGCGTCTTCGGGACGGCGCCAGAACGCCCGGTTCCAAACCCGCGCGATCGCCAGGAGGGTCAGCAGGCTGGTGAGCACGCTGGCGGCGACGGCAACGTAGGCGATCGGGGACCCCAGCTCCACACCGGCCTGCAGGATGCCGAGCTTGCCCAGGAATCCCGAGAACGGCGGGATACCGGCCAGGTTCATCGCCGGAATGAAGAACAGCACGCCCAGCAGGGGGGAAAGTTTGGCGAGTCCGCCGAGGCGGTCCATGTTGGCAGTCCCCCCGCGGCGTTCGATCAGCCCCGTGACCAGGAACAGGCTGGTCTGCACCGTGATGTGGTGGGCCACGTAGAAGATCGCGGCGCCCAACCCGACGACGGTGGAGATCGCCAACCCGAAGATCATGAACCCGATATGGCTGACCAGGGTGAAAGACAACATTCGTTTGATGTCCGACTGCGCCAGGGCACCCAGGATCCCGACCACCATCGTGAGGATGGCCACCACCATCAGCAGTGTGTTGATCCGGTCCCCGGGGAAGAGCAGGGTCTCAGTGCGCACCATGGCGTACACGCCCACCTTGGTGAGCAGCCCGGCGAACACGGCGGTGACGGGCGCCGGCGCCGTCGGGTAGGAGTCGGGGAGCCAGAAGGATAGCGGGAAGACGGCCGCCTTGATCCCGAAGGCGACCAGCAGCATCAGATGGAGCATCATCTGGGTGGCGGGGTCAATTTCGCCCAGCTTGATGGCGAGATCTGCCAGGTTGATGGTGCCGGTGGCGGCATAGATCATCCCGATCGCGATCAGGAAGAGCAGGGAGGAGACCACGCTGACCACCACATAGGTGACGCCGGCCCGGATCCGGGGTGTGGTCCCGCCCAGGGTCATGAGGACGTAACTCGCCGTCAGGAGGATCTCGAAGCCCACATACAGGTTGAACAGATCACCGGACATGAACGCGTTGGAGACGCCGGCCACCAGGATCAGATAGGTGGGATGGAAGATCGAAATCGGGCCGTCTTCGTCGCCGTCCGTCATGCCCTGCCCGGTGGCGTAAATCAGCACGGCGAGGCTGACGGCTGTGGAGACGACCAGCATCAGAGCCGAGAACTGGTCGACCACCAGGGTGATCCCAAACGGCGGCATCCACCCGCCGATGAAGACCGCCGTCGCCCCGTGGGTGGCAGCGTTCTGCAACAGGAACAGTTCGAGCACCAGGGTGATACTGAGCGTGGAAATGCTGACGGCACGCTGGGACCGCGAATGACGGATCAGCAGGAAGGCGATCGCCGCGCCGAGAAACGGCAGGACTACTGCCAGCGGTGCGAGGCTTGCGATGTTCACCGTGGCTCCTTCGGGTCGGCGGGAAGGTCGAGGACTCCTGCGTTCTGGGAACCGGGGGCTTCCTCGGCTTCCTCCAGCGGAGTGAATTCTGTGGTTTCCACCGGCACGTCGGCGTCGTCCTCGGCGTCGAAGCTGCCCTGGCTCGCCACCCTGCGGTCCTCCATATCGTCCTGGACCTCGTCACGGCGGCCCAACACCCAGGACCGGTAGATGATGCCCAGCATGAAAGCCGTCACCGCGAAGGAAATCACAATGGATGTGAGGATCAGCGCCTGGGGCAGCGGATCGGAGTAGTCCTCGGCGGGGATGTCAGCCGAATACAGGGGGGCGACGCCGGCGCGTCCGCCCGTGGACAGGAGCAGGATGTTGGCGCCATTGGCGAGGAGAATCAGGCCCAGGAGCACCCGGGTCAGGCTGCGTTCGAGCAGCAGGTAGATGCCCGCCGCGAACAGGGCGGCCATGACCACCAGCAGGGTGATGTTCACGCTCATCGGACCACTCCCTCGCCGGACTCGGTGTGTTCTTGCTGTTGGGCCTGCATATCCTCGGGGTCATCGGTCGCAGAGAGGCCTTCACTCCGCTCATCGATCTCCGAGCCGAGGCTCCTCAGCACGTCGAGGACCAGCCCCACCACCACCAGGTAGACGCCGATGTCGAAGATGGTGGAGGTGACGAACTTGACGTCCCCGAACACCGGCAAGGCGAATTCGAGGATGGCGGTTTGCAGAATCTGCCCGCCCATCAGAACCGGAACGACGGCGGTCAGCGACGCGGTGGCCATGCCGGTTCCGAGGAGGAAGCCGGCACTCACGGGACTCGCCTCGGCGAGTTCGAACCGGCCGCCGGCGAGGTACCGCACAGTCAGGGCCAGCCCAGCCATCAGCCCACCCGCGAAACCGCCGCCGGGAAGATTGTGGCCGGCGAGCAGCAGATAGATGGAGAAAATGATGATCGAATGGAAGAGCAGCCGGGTCACCACTTCGAAAATGATGGAGCGGCGTTCGGGGGCGAGCGTGCGGCCGGCCACCAGCCACGCGTCACGCGACACTGACGAGAACTTCCGCGCCAGTTCCAGGGCGGCGGCCTCCCTGCCGAACTCGTCGAGAGGCTCCTGCCCGCGGTCGACCGTTCCTGACTTGACGCTCTCGGCACGCTGACGAGTGTCACCGCGGCCCCGGATGAAGATCAGGCTGGCGATGCCCGTGGCGGCAATGGCCAGGACCGAAATTTCGCCGTAGGTGTCCCACGCCCGGATGTCCACGAGGGTGACGTTGACAATGTTCTCGCCGCCGCCGTCGTTATAGGCCAACGCAGGATACTCCAGCGACACCGGCACGGCCACGCGGGACGCCATCGAGGACATGGCGATCGCCGCCATCACCAGGCCGAAGGAGATGCCCAGGACTGCGCGCAGCAGCCGGTAACGGCCAGGTTCCCGCTGCCACAGCCGGGCGGGCAGGGAACGCAGCGCCAGCACAAACGCCACCAGCACAATGGTCTCGACGAGCATCTGCGTCAGTGCCAGGTCGGGTGCGCCCTGCAGGGCGAAAATAAGCGCCATCCCGTAGCCGGTCACTCCCACCATCAGCACTGCCATGAACCGTTTGGTGGCGCGGAGCGCTGCGAGGGCGCCGAGGATGATGACGACGCCGGCGACCACCTGCGCAGGAGAGTCAGCGAGGTGCCACCGGTCCGGCAGCGGGGCGTCGTAGAACACGATCGCCGTCAGCGGGGTCAGGATGGCCATGGTCAGGATGACGAACAGGTAGAACGCCAGCGAACCACGCTGGGTCCGCCCGGTGACCCAGACCGCAACGTCGTCGAGGGTGCCGATGGTGTATTTATAGCCGCGTTCGGCGTCAACCACCGACGGGACCTTGGCCTGCACGCGTTCCACTTGGGCGCGGAACCAGAACAGCAGCAGCCCGACGGCGATGGTCACTGCGGAGAGCAGCAGCGCGGGGCTGAATCCATGCCAGAGGGCGAGGTAACTGTCTTCGCCGTCGGGCTCAAAGAGGGTGACGTACGGCTGGATGATGGAGTCCAGCGGTGCGGGCCAGAACCCGAGGCCCACGGTGAAGACGGTGAGCAGCGCCGGGGCGAAGAGGAAGGACTTCTCGACCCGCTTGAACGGGGTGGCGTCCTTCCCCTTGAGGGCAAAACCGCCCCAGACGAACCGCGCACTGTAGGCGAAGGTCAGGGCCGAGCCTGCGACGATGCCGGCGAGAAGGAGGGTCCCGAGCGGGGTGGGGTCGATCTCGGCCTGATGGACGAACGCTTCGAAAACCGATTCCTTGGCAACGAACCCCAGCAGCGGCGGAAGTCCTGCCATGGATGCGGCAGCGATTGTGGCGATGACGGCCAGGGCCGGGGCGGTCCGGCGGATGCCTGCGAGCTTGCGGATGTCGCGGGTGCCCGACTGGTGGTCGATAATGCCGACGACGAGGAACAGGGTCGCCTTGAACAACCCGTGGGCCACCAGCAGGCCCAACCCGGCCAGCGCGCCGCCCGGCCCACCCAACCCCACCACCATGGTGAGGAAGCCGAGCTGGCTGACCGTCCCGTAGGCGAGGATCAGCTTGAGGTCGTGCTGGCGCAGCGCCCGCCAGCCGCCGATCAGCATGGTGGCCAGACCCAGGGCCATCACCATCGGCGTCCAGGATGCGGCGTCGGCGAAGCCTGGCGCGAACCGGGCCACCAGATAGATGCCAGCCTTGACCATGGCAGCGGCGTGCAGGTATGCGCTTACCGGGGTGGGCGCCGCCATCGCGCCGGGGAGCCAGAAGTGGAAAGGGATCAGGGCGGACTTGGTGAGCGCACCCACGAGGATCAGGCCGATGGCGACGTCGACCACCATCCCGGCGGAGAGCAGCGATCCGGACAGGGCCATGATCTCCGAGATGCGGTAAGTCCCGGCGGTCTGGCCGAGCATGATCATGCCCACCAGCATGGTCAGGCCGCCGAAGGTGGTCACGATCAGGGCCTGCAGTGCTGCGCGTCGGGCCGCCAGGCGGTGCCGCGAATAGCCGATCAGCAGGTAGGACAGCACAGTGGTCAATTCCCAGAAGATGAACAGCAGGATCATGTCGTCGGCGGTGACCAGACCGAACATGGCGCCGGCAAACGCGAGGAGCTGGGCGCCGAACGGACCAATATTGGCTTCGTCCTGTTTGAAATACCGTGCGCAGTAGAACAGCACGAGGGCACCGATGCCCAGGATGAGCAGCGACAGCACCGCTGACAGCGTGTCCATCCGGAACGCGAGTTCCAGGCCAAGTTCGGGGATCCACTGGAAAACTGTCGACGGCGGTGCGTTGGGCTGACCTTCGAGGAGGCTTTGGCCTTCCCCCGTGTACTGGTCGAAGGTGATAACCAGCCAGACGAACGCGGCGGCGGGGACAGCGGCAAGGACGTAGAAAGCGGAGCGGCCAAGCCGGCGGAAGATCAAGGGCGCTATGAGGGCTATCGCGAACAACGCGATGAGCACGATTAGCACGATGATCTCCTGATCTCTCAGATGAGACGGTCAGCTGTTGCCAGCACGGACGGTCAGGGGCTTCGATCTATTCTACCCGCGGAATACAGGCCGGTTGGCCGCGTTACGCCGTTGGCGGTTGTACGGGGATGGGCGGAATACCTGCCGGTCCCCGGGTGTTAGGTGGTTGACGAGACGTGGGTCACCTCTTTTGCGGGACCGCCGGGATAGCATTCACCGTATGAGCGTGGATTCCCCCCAGCCGGTGCCATCCCCATCCCTCCCCGCGCAGCCGGAGGGTCCCTCACCCGGCGCCCCGGCCGGTGCCGGCCGGTTGCTCTCGCGGCCGGTTCTCGCCTGGGCTTCATGGGACTGGGGATCGGCCGCCTTCAACGCGGTCATGACAACCTTCGTCTTCACCGTGTACCTCACCAGCGATGCGTTTGGCGGCGAGGACAGGGCCTCCGTCGTGTTGGGGTGGGGGCTCGCCACTGCTGGCGTGCTGATTGCCTTGCTGGCACCCGTGACCGGGCAGCGGTCGGACAACGGTGGCCGCCGCAAGCTTTGGCTCGGGGTCAACAGCCTGGTCGTCGCCCTGCTGACAGGCCTCTGCTTCTTCGTCTACCCCCAGCCCGAGTTTCTGCTTCTGGGCGTTGCGCTAATCGCACTGGCCAACGTCTTCTTCGAGTTCGCCGGCGTCAACTACAACGCAATGCTGACCCAGATCTCCACCCCGGGCACCATCGGCCGGATCAGCGGATTCGGATGGGCGATGGGCTACGTCGGCGGCATCGTCGCCCTGGTGCTGGTGCTGGTGGCCTTCGTCGAACCGATCTTCACCTGGTTCGGTTCAGACACGGCCGACAGTCTGAACATCCGGCTGGTGGCAGTGTTCTCGGCCCTCTGGTTCCTCGCGTTTGCACTGCCAGTGATGCTCGCTGTTCCGGAGGTGCCCCGGAAGGAAAAGGCAGCCCAGCTGGGTTTCCTCGCGTCCTACGGCTTGCTGTTTCGGCGGGTGAAGGCCATCTACCGCACCAGCCCCCACACCATTTTCTTCTTGCTGGCCAGCGCAATTTTCCGGGACGGCCTTGCTGCAGTCTTCACCTTCGGCGGCATCATCGCGGCGGGCACCTTCGGGTTCACCCTGAGCGAGGTAATCGTCTTCGCGATCGCCGGCAACCTGATCGCCGCTGTGGGGGCGATCATCGGGGGTTTCCTCGACGATCGGGTGGGGCCCAAACGGGTCATCATCATCTCGTTGATCGGCCTGCTGATCGCCGGCTCGGCCGTGCTGATCCTTGGCCCCGACACCCATGATGTCTTCGGTTACACCTGGACCGGTGACGTGACATTCTGGGTGTTCGGGCTGATGCTCACCCTCTTCGTCGGTCCGGCCCAGGCCTCATCCCGGGCCTACCTGGCCCGGCTCGCACCGGCCGGGGAGGAGGGCGAACTGTTTGGCCTTTACGCGACAACCGGTCGGGCGGTCAGCTTCCTGGCCCCTGCCCTGTTTGCGACGTCGATCACCATTTTCGGTGAACAACGGTACGGGATTATCGGCATTCTGGTGGTCCTACTGGCCGGCTTGCTGGTGCTGCTCCCAGTGAAGCCGCCCGCCCGGGTTGCTATCGCCGTCGTGCCGTCCCACTAGCTGTCGGACCGTGAGCTAGCGGGCGGACAGTCAGATGGCGGTGCGGTGGAAATTCTGGTGGCTACGCGACGCCGTCGGGCCGCGCTGGCCCTGGTACCGGTTGCCGTAGGGGCCGGATCCGTAAGGGTGTTCCGACGGCGAGGTGAGCCTGAAGAAGCAGAGCTGGCCAATTTTCGAACCCGGCCACAGCTTGATGGGCAGGGTGGCCATGTTGGAGAGCTCAAGGGTGACGTGGCCGGAGAAGCCTGGATCGATGAAGCCGGCCGTTGAGTGCGTCAGCAGACCGAGCCGGCCAAGGGAGGACTTGCCTTCCAGCCGGGCGGCGATGTCGTCGGGCAGGGTCACCGTCTCGTAGGTCGACCCGAGAACGAACTCGCCCGGGTGCAGGATGAATGGCTCATCCGGGGCAACCTCCACCAGCCGGGTCAGGTCAGGCTGGTCCTCGGCCGGGTCGATGTGGGCGTACTTGTGATTGTCGAACAACCTGAAGTAGCGGTCTATCCGAACGTCCACGCTGGAGGGCTGGACCATCGCCTCATCGTAGGGATCCAGCACGATTCGCTGGTGGTCAATTTCGGTTCGGATGTCGCGGTCGGAGATCAGCACGGTTCAAAAATACCGCAGTCACCTGCGTTAGTGGTTATCGGCCAATCTCGGTGCGTACCGCGTAGAGCTCGGGGAAGAAGGTGAGTTCGAGTGCCTTCTGCAGAAAACCTACACCTGAGGACCCCCCGGTGCCGCGCTTGAATCCGATGGTGCGCTCGACGGTTTTCAGGTGCCGGAACCGCCAGAGCTGGAAATTGTCTTCGAGATCCACCAGTTCCTCGCAGGCCTCGTAAAGGTCCCAGTTGTCCTCGGCGTTCTCGTACACCGCCTTGTACACCTGGACCAGTTCCGGGTTGAAAACGTGGGCGGTGCGGAGGTCGCGATCCAACAGTTCAGCGGGGATGTCGTGTCCACGGCGGGAGAGGAACCTGATGAACTCGTCGTAGATACTCGTCTGATCCAGCAGGGTAGCGAGCAGCTCCCGCGCCTCGGGGTCATTCGCGAAAACCTCAAGCATCCCGGCGTTCTTGTTGCCGAGCAGGAACTCGACGGCGCGGTACTGGTAGGACTGGAAGCCGCTGGCGGCACCGAGGTCCCCGCGGAACTCGGCATACTCGGAGGGGGTGAGGGTGGCCAGGACGGACCACTGCTCGGTCAGGGAGCGCTGGATGTGCTTGATCCGCGCAATCCCCTTCATCGCGGACCGCAGGTCATCGACCTGCAGTTTGTTGCGGACCGCGCGGAGCTCGTGGAGGACGAGCTTCAGCCACAGCTCCGAGGTCTGGTGCTGGATGATGAACAGCATCTCGTCGTGGTGCTCAGGGCGGCTGACCGGGTGCTGGGCTGAGAGCAGCTCGTCCAGCGACAGGTATGAGCCGTAGCTCATTTTGGCGGTGAAATCCTTTTCGATGCCCGCTTCAAGGTCCCGGGTGTTCTTCTCGACGCTCATCGTCTTAGGGTACCCACCTTCGGTGCCGCGATTTCCTGCCGATCCGCGGGTCCTTTAATACTGGCGGATTCTAAACTGGACCTAGCCGGCCTGCCCGGCGCCCGAGGAAAGGGAAGGCAATGCCACTCTATCTATCGAAGTTCAGCTATACCCCTGAGACGTGGGGCCGGCTCATCGCCAACCCCGAGGACCGGGGAGCGGCGGCTCGGACCTACATCGAATCGGTCGGCGGGACGCTGCACGGTTTCTGGTATGCATTCGGCACCCACGATGGGTACACCCTCTGGGAGGCGCCCGACAACGTGTCGATGGCTGCGGTGGTCCTGGCCATCACCCAGGGCGGTGCTCTGAGCGCTCACGAAACCACTGTTCTCATGAGCGTGGAGGAGACCCTTGATGCCCTGCGGGTCGCAGGACAGGTGAAATACCGTCCGCCAGGCGCCTGACTCTCCCGGAGTCGGTGTTTTCGGGAGCGGTGTTTTCGGGAGCGGTGTTTTCGGGAGCGGTGTTTTCGGGAGCGCACGGGTGAGGTAGGCTGAATCTCGTTGTTTTGCCGAGATACACGCCGCTCTTGTGGCTGGTCTTCAGGCGGGCGTAGCTCAATGGTAGAGCGCTAGCTTCCCAAGCTCGATACGCGGGTTCGATTCCCGTCGCCCGCTCCACTTTTCCCGGTTCCCTCGCTGCGTTGTTTCAGGCCACCGGCCGCGGCGCGAACATCATCACTGCGACCCCCACCAGGCATAACGCCGATCCTGCGATGTCCCAGCGATCGGGCCGGAATCCGTCGAAGGCCATGCCCCAGGCCAGTGATCCCGCGACGAAAACCCCGCCATACGCGGCGAGGATGCGGCCGAAGTTCGCATCCGGTTGCAGGGTAGCAATGAATCCGTAAGCAGCGAGCGCCATGACACCCAGCCCTGCCCACCACCAAGGCCTACCCTCTCTGATGCTCTGCCATACCAGCCAGGCCCCGCCGATCTCCGCAACGGCAGCGAACAGGAAGAGCACCACAACGAGGGCAATAGTCATACTGCATTATCCGCCCGACGTCGGTACTGGCTTTTGTGCAGCTGTGGCGGGTGGCCCCAATCATTCGTGCAGTTGTGGTGGGTGGCGGCCTCCCGGACCCGCCACAACTGCACCAATGCCCCGGCCAAGGCGGGCCGGAATGCCGGTACCTGGTGTAGACGGCTGCGCGGCTTCGCGCGTCCGGTGATTTGGGGACAATCGCCAGCAGCCGCAGTCGTTGTCGCGGCGTGTTCGTATAGCGGAACCGAAGCGTCAACTGACCCTTCCGCGCCAGGACGACGGCGAGCACCCCCGACGCGAGCAGGGGCACCCCTCCGGCGATCAGCACCGTGGGGTGGGGCCCAATGTTCTCGGCCAGCCAGCCGATCATGGGCCCGCCATTTGCCTGGCCGCTGAGGAGGACCATCATGTACAACGCCATCACCCGCCCCCGGATGGCCAGGTTGGACGATATCCGCACCAGCTGGTTGGCCCCGGTGATGAACCACAGGCAGCCGATGCCGGCGAAGAACATCATGGCGTCGACAGAACTGCGTCACAGCACCACGTGGGGCGTCCTCAGGCCACGTCGCTACTAAGTGCCGGATCTTGATATCCGGATCAAATATGCTCATGCCGCGAGCCAACACCCCGGGAGTGTCCACGATGTCCTGAGACAGAACTGTCCATTAACTCATGAGACTCCACAGTGGGCTGAAGCCATTCCGACCCACCAGAGCTCACTGTTCGGCGAAGTTCGTGGGTGTGGGTGTGGGTGTGGGCGTGGGCGTGGGCGTGGGCAACACCACATAGCCGGGCAGTCCGCGGCGGCGGTAGACTTGATGCTGATGAATCGCACAATGTTCAAGTCCAAAATCCACCGCGCCACGGTAACCCACGCTGATCTCCACTACGTGGGTTCCGTCACCGTGGATCTTGATCTGCTCGAGGCCGCCGACATCCTGCCCGGCGAGATGGTGTCCATTGTAGATGTCACCAACGGTGCCCGGCTGGAGACCTACACCATCGCCGGCGAGCGCGGTTCCGGGGTGCTGGGCATCAACGGACCGGCCGCCCATCTGGTCCACCGCGGCGACACGGTCATCCTGATCACCTACGCGCAGCTCTCCGACGCCGAGGCGCAGCACTTCCTGCCCACCGTGGTCCACGTCGACGGGCAGAACCGCATGGTGGACCTCGGCAACGATCCCGCAGAAAGCGTCGTCGAAGGCCTGGAACGACCGCCGCACGCCCTCAATAATTCAGCCCTGCTTTAGTAAGCGCTTACATTCGCACTGTCTTCCTCCCTTGACCTTGCCCAGATTGAAACCGGATATTCTGGCGAATTCCCGGCTCAGGGCATAGGGTCTCAAAGACAAGGTTGCTTCGGATCGCCTGCTGTACCTAGGGCGACCGAGCTTTCTACAACGAGGTGGAGGCACGGTGGGAATGCCCAAAAGGCGAAGGAAACTCGATCCAGTCCGGAGCCGGCCAAAGTCCGCGGCTGTGGCGACTCTGGTCATGGGGACCATGCTGCTGACCGGTTGCGGTCCGGCGGAAAGCGAAACGACGCTCACCTGGTACATCAATCCCGACGCCGGTGGTCAGGCCGCGATTGCTGCCAGCTGCACCGAAGAGGCCGACGGCGCCTACCGGATTGAGACGTCGCTCCTGCCCACTGACGCGGCAGCACAGCGCGAGCAACTGGCGCGTAGGCTCGCCGCCGGTGACACCTCAATGGACATCATGAGCATTGACCCGCCGTTCATCCCCGAACTTGCGGAACCGGGCTTCCTGGCGCCCCTCCCCGAGGACTCGGTCGATGTCTTCTCCGAGAACGTTCTTGAAGGCGCCCTTGCCGGCGCCACCTGGAAAGACGAACTGGTGACGGTGCCGTTCTGGGCAAACACCCAGATTCTTTGGTACCGCGAGTCGGTGGCCGAGGCTGCGGGGCTGGACATGTCCCAGCCGGTGACCTGGGATCAGCTGATTGACGCGGCCGCCGATCAGGACAAGCTCCTGGGCGTGCAGGGCTCCCCCGCCGAATCAATGACCGTGTGGATCAACGCCCTGGTGGAATCAGCCGGCGGTCAGATCCTCGAGAACCCGGAGGCCCCGGCCGACGAACTGGAGCTCGGGCTCGAGTCCGACGCCGGGCAGGAAGCGGCCCGGATCATCGGCACCATCGGCGACGAGGGGCTCGGCGGCCCCGGGCTTCCCACCTCCACAGAGAACACCTCCCTCACTCTCTTCCAGGGTGACGAGGGTTCCTTCATGGTCAACTACCCGTTCGTCTGGCCCGCCACCCTGGGTGCCGTCGAGGCTGGCTCCATTGACCAGTCGGTAGTCGACGACATTGGGTGGGCGCTGTTCCCGGCGGTCACCGAGGGCGAGGACACCGCGCCACCACTGGGCGGGATCAACCTGGGCGTTGGAGCAGCCAGCGACAACCCCGAACTGGCCTACGAGGCGATCGAATGCATCGTCAAGCCGGAGAACCAGACCGAGTACTTCATCACCAACGGCAACCCGCCGTCCAACTCGGAGGCGTACGACGATCCAACGATCGAGGAGGACTTCCCGATGGCAACCACCATCCGGGATTCCCTCGAACTTGCGGCTCCCCGCCCCCAGACACCGTTCTATAACGAGATCTCCACCGGACTGCAGCAGGAATGGTCACCACCCAATGAGGTGGACCCTGACCGGACCCCCGCACAATCCCAGGAGTTCATCACCGCAGTGCTCAGAGGGGAGAGGCTACTGTGAGTAGCTCAACGATCAACAAGCCTAACGCCGACGACAAACGGAACGGCAAGTCAGCAAAGAAGCAGCACAGCGACCGGGTCAGAGCCGAACGGCGGATGGGCTGGTACCTCGCCGGTCCAGCGTTCGTCGTCATGCTGCTGGTCACCCTGTACCCGATCCTGCAGGCGTTCTTCGAATCGCTGTTCGCGTTCAGGCTCACTGCCCCTGATGAGCGGGAGTTCATCTGGTTCGCCAACTACATCACCATCCTCTCCGACCAGGTGTGGTGGCAGGGCCTCCTGGTGACGGTCTTCATCACGGTGGTGACCGTCGCCGTCGAACTGGTGCTCGGGTTCGCCCTGGCCCTGGTCATGAGCAAGGCCCTGAAATCACTCAAGGGCATTCTCCGCACAGCGATCCTGGTGCCCTACGGCATCATCACCGTGGTGTCGGCCTATGCCTGGTTCTACGCCTTCGATATCAACTCCGGGTACGTCAACGCCTGGTTCGACTGGGTGCCCGGCATCGATTCGGATCTCAACTGGTTCGCCCAGACCGGCACCTCACTGTTCGTCATTATGGCTTCCGAGATCTGGAAGACCACCCCGTTCATCTCCCTGCTTCTGCTGGCCGGTCTGTCGCAGGTCCCCGATGAGCTGACCGACGCAGCCAAGGTCGACGGCGCCACCTGGTGGGAGCAGATGCGCAAGGTGGTCATCCCGAACATGAAGGCGGCGATCATGGTCGCCGTGCTCTTCAGGGCCCTCGATGCGTTCCGAATATTCGACAACGTGTTCATCATGACCAATGGCGAGAACAACACCGAAGTGCTCTCGCTCCTCGCCTACCGGACGTCGATTAGCCGCCTCGAGATCGGCCTCGGCTCGGCCGTGTCGGTCCTGCTGTTCCTCTGCGTCATCTTGATCAGTTTCGCTGCCATCAAGATCTTCAAAGTGGATCTTGCCGGCACGAGAGGAGAAAAATAATGTCTTCCCGTCGCGAAAAGATCTGGTGGGCGGTCATCTCGGTCCTGGTGCTGGTTTACGCACTGTTCCCGGTGGCCTCCATTCTGGCCACCTCCTTCAAGTCCCCCAGCGATCTGACCAATGGAAGCTTCCTGCCGTCGCCGGGAGCTGCCACCATCTCCAACTACGAGCAGATTCTGGTCGGCGATGCGCAGGAACTGTTCCTGACGTCGCTGCGCAATTCCATCGGTATCTCGCTCATCGCCACGGCCATCGCGGTCATTTTGGCCACCCTGTGCGCCTACGCGATTGCCCGGCTGGACTTCCCCGGCAAGAAGCTGGTCCTGACCACCGCCCTGGCGGTCTCCATCTTCCCGGTGATCTCGATCGTCACCCCCCTGTTCAACCTGTGGCGCAACATCGGGCTGTATGACACCTGGCTGGGCCTGATCATCCCCTACCTGTCCCTGACCCTGCCGATCTCCATCTGGACACTGGCGGCATTTTTCCGCCAGATCCCGTGGGAACTGGAGCAGGCGGCGCAGGTGGACGGTGCGACCACCTGGCAGGCCTTCCGCAAAGCCATCGTCCCGTTGGCAGCACCGGGGGTATTCACGACGGCAATTATCGCGTTCTTCATCGCATGGAACGACTTCGTCTACGGCATTTCGCTGACATCCACCGAAGCAGCGCGGCCGGTGCCCGCAGCGCTCGCGTTCTTCACCGGCGCGTCGCAGTTCGAGTCACCCACCGGCGCCATCTCAGCCGCGGCGATCATCGTCACCATCCCGATCGTTCTGTTGGTGCTGCTGTTCCAACGCCAAATCGTTTCAGGCCTGACCTCCGGCGCCGTCAAGGGCTAACAGCTCAGTCCCCGCCGCTTGCGCCAGTTACATAGAAAAGGATCACCAGAAAATGGCTTCAATTACCCTCAACAACCTGGTCAAGAAATATGGCGACGGATTTCCCGCCGTCAATGACATCAGCATCGATATTGCTGACGGCGAATTCATCATCCTGGTGGGACCGTCCGGCTGTGGCAAGTCAACTCTCCTCCGCATGATCGTGGGGCTGGAGGACATCACCGACGGCGAACTCCTGATCGATGGCAAGCGCGTCAACGACAAAGCGCCCCGCGACCGTAACCTGGCCATGGTGTTCCAGAACTACGCGCTCTATCCACACCTGACGGTGTACGAGAACATCGCCTTCCCCTTGCGCCTCGCGAAAGGCAAGCACAGCGAGGAACAGGTGAACAAGCTGGTCACCGAAGCGGCGGCCACCCTTGAACTGACCGACCACCTGCAGCGGAAGCCGGCGAACCTCTCCGGTGGCCAGCGCCAGCGCGTCGCTATGGGGCGGGCCATCGTGCGCCAGGCCGACGCGTTCCTCTTCGACGAGCCGCTGTCCAACCTGGATGCGAAGCTACGCGGCCAGATGCGGTCGGAAATCTCCCAGATGCAGCGCCGGCTCGGAGTGACCAGCGTGTACGTCACCCACGACCAGACCGAAGCCATGACCCTGGGCGACCGGGTGGCCGTGCTGAAAATGGGCGAACTGCAGCAGATCGCCTCCCCGCGGGAGCTCTACGAACAGCCCCGGAACCTCTTCGTGGCCGGCTTCATCGGCTCCCCGTCGATGAACTTCATCCCCGCGACCATCGAGAACGGCAAACTGCAAACCGTCCTCGGTGAGCTCGACGTCCCCGCCGACAAGCTGGCGAAGGTCGAAGGCAAGAAGGTGGTCCTGGTGGGCGTGCGGCCGGAGTTCTTCGAAGACGCGAAACTGGTCGAGGAGTCAAAGCTGCCCCACGGCTCGATCTTCACCGCCACCCTCACCCACACCGAATGGCTCGGCAACGAACAGTACGGTTACATCAACTTCAACCCGGACCCCGAAATGCGCGAGCTGC
This sequence comes from Arthrobacter sp. CAN_A1, assembly GCF_015751665.1. Taxonomy (NCBI): domain Bacteria; kingdom Bacillati; phylum Actinomycetota; class Actinomycetes; order Micrococcales; family Micrococcaceae; genus Arthrobacter; species Arthrobacter sp. CAN_A1. The sequence continues at coordinate 238,513 of NZ_JADOUR010000002.1, forward strand.
TGAACAACCTGGCCCGCGAGATGGACGCCGACGAACTCCGGCCGCAGATCGTCGTCACCCTCGACGCCGCCAGCCGGATCCGTGGCGGCCGGGAAGCCGAAATCTGGCTCGACACCCGCAAGCTGCACCTGTTCGATCCCGAGTCCGGGGAGAACCTGACCCGCGACGCCGAGGCTGGCGCAGCGCTGACCGCTGAAGCGGGCGAGGAGCGCGCCGAGGAGATCGCGACCGCACAGGAAGCGGACCGCGTCAACGGCCACGGCAACCAGCAGGGCAACGGCTCCAACGACACCGGTCAGAATGGTGGCGGCAAGCACGCGGCCGCCAGCTGACCCGCCGCTCAACGGTGACCTGTGACCTGCGTTGTTGGAGGCATCATGCCAAGGGGACATCACGCTATGCGGTCGGTGAACCATGACAGCCGCTGACGGTTCGGCGCAGGTTGCCGAGATCATGGCAGGCTATACCTTCGCCGGACCATCGGTTCACCTCGGTGCTGCGCTGGTCGACGGTGAGGTTCATCCCGAGGCGCCGGTCCGGCTGCCGCTGGCAATGATGAACCGCCATGGTCTGGTGGCCGGCGCCACCGGCACCGGCAAGACCATCACGCTGCAGGTGATGGCTGAGCAGCTGTCCGCGCAGGGTGTCCCGGTGTTCCTGGCTGACATCAAGGGCGACCTGACCGGGCTCTCCACCCCGGGCACCGGCACCGAGAAATTGCTGTCCCGCACCCAGAGTGTGGGACAGCAATGGGCGGCCAAAAGTTTCCCCGTTGAATACTTTTCCCTGGGCGGCCACGGGGTGGGCATCCCGGTGCGTGCCACCATCTCGGCGTTCGGCCCGCTGCTGCTCTCCCGGGTGATGGACCTGAACGAGACCCAGGCGTCCAGTCTGACCCTGGTCTTCCACTACGCGGACCAGTCCGGCCTGGAACTGTTCAACCTCGCCGATCTGCGGGCAGTCATCTCCTTCCTGACCTCCGATGAGGGCAAACCCGCCCTCAAGGATCTCGGTGGGCTGTCCAAGGCGACCGCCGGGGTCATCCTGCGGGAGCTGATCACCCTCCAGGCCCAGGGCATGGACGTGTTCTTTGGCGAACCCGAGTTCGACACCGCCGATCTGCTGCGCCTGGCGGACGACGGCCGGGGGATGATCAGCTGCCTGGAACTGCCCACCCTGCTGCAGACACCCCAGCTGTTCTCCACGTTTCTGATGTGGCTGGTCGCAGACCTGTTCTCTGACCTGCCCGAGGTGGGCGATCAGGAGAAGCCGAAGCTGGTCTTTTTCCTCGACGAAGCGCATCTGCTCTTCACCGGCGCCTCCAAAGAGTTCCTCCAGTCCATTCAGACGACGGTGCGTCTCATCCGGTCAAAGGGAATCGGCATCTTCTTTGTCACCCAGACTCCCAAGGATGTTCCCGCCGAGGTGCTGGGGCAGCTGGCCAACCGGGTCCAGCATGCGCTGCGGGCCTTCACCCCGGACGACGCGAAAGCACTCAAAGCCACCGTGTCAACATTTCCCACCAGCAGCTACGATCTGTCGAAGGTACTCACCTCCGCAGGGACGGGGGAGGCGGTGGTGACCGTCATGAACGACCGGGGCGCACCTACCCCGGTGGCGTGGACCCGGATGACCTCCCCCGAATCAACCATGGGACCGTCCGCCCCGGGAGTGGTCGAGCGTATCGTTGGCCTCTCCGCGCTGAGTGCCCGTTACGGGTCCGCCGTCGACAGCCACTCGGCCTTCGAGAAACTGACCGCCAGCCCGTCGCCTGATCAGCCGCCGGCGGCGCCAGGACCGGACGCCGAGGCCCAGCGGATCGAAGACTCCATCCTGGGTACGCCGCGCCAACCCCCGCCCACCACAGCCCCCACACCGGACCGCCGGTCACCGAGCCGCCCGGCACCGGAACTGCGCGGGCAGCGGGACCAGGCGGATGACCTGATGGACATCGCGGTCAAGGCCGCAGGGACCATCGGGGCCGAAATCGCCCGCGGATTGTTCGGCACCCAGCGAAGGCGCAGCCGTCGTCGTTGGTAAACCTCAACCGCTCAACAGGTAACGTAATAACGTGCAAACGTCCTCGGTGATCAAAGTCCTCGCAGCCTGGCTGCTGGGGCTCATGGTCGTGGTTGCCGGTGCCATCACCACCGTGGTGCTGGTCAACGCACATATTTTCGGCCCCGAGGAACAGGTCCACGACTACCTCGAAGCCCTCTCCGACGGCGACGGCGAACGTGCCCTGGGCCTGCTCAACGGCTCGGTGCCCGCAGCCAACGCGGCGATGCTCGACGGCGCTCCCCTGCAACAGTCCATGGCTGCCGTTGAGAACGTCACGGTGGGAGAACCCGTTGAGGTCGGTGACGGGCGGGTGGACATCGCGATCACCTACACAGTCCGCGGCACCGAGCACACCTCCACGTTCCCGCTGGAACGCACCGGCACTGAGTGGTTGTTCTTCAACACCTGGGAGTTTGTGCCCTCGGTGCTGCCCACGCTTGAGCTCTCGGTGATCAACCAGATGGAGGCGACGCTCAACGGCACCCGAGTCGGTATGCCGGAGGGCAGGAACCAGTTCGCTGTGTTCTATCCCGGCGATTTCGAAGCGCACTACACCAGCGAGTACTTCGCCGCGGCGGCCCAGACGGTGGCCGTCACCGACCGGACGGCCGGCGGCAAGCGGATTGCGCTGGCCACCGAAGCGACCGATGCGCTGGTGGAGACCGTCGATGGTCAGGTCAGGCGCTTCCTTGACGAGTGCGCGGCGCAGACCGTGTTTCAGCCGGCCAATTGCCCGTTCAATTTCCAGACCGAGAACCGGGTGGCCGGTGACATCCGGTGGGCCATCACCGAGTACCCGACCGTCGTCATCGAACCGTTCAACGGCAACTGGGTGATGGCGCCCCTCTCGGGTACCGCCGAGCTGTCCACCTCACTGCAGGACCTGTTCACCGGCACCATCGAAGCGGTCACGGTCCCCCGGGAGTTTGGCTTCACCGCGCGACTGTCGGTGAGCGACGACGCCATCACCGTCACCCCGGTGGTCCAGTACTAGCGGGCCAGGACTAGTCCAGGCCGCGCAGGTCCAGGGTCAGTTCGGTTTCGCCGTCGGCGCTCAGCCGCACCGGGATGCCCCAGTCCTGCTGGTACAGGTGGCAGGCCGCGTGATCGGGGATCTCGCCGCCTGGCTCGCCGTCGCACGCCGCAGCGCGCGCGGTGATGTGCAGGACCCCCTCACTGACGGCGTCGGACAGCACCAGCTCCCGGGTCAGCCCCACCGACGTCCCTCCGCCGGACACCAGCAGCTCCTCCGGCGACGACGAAATCTTCAGCTGCGTGGGATCACCCCACCGGTCGTCGAGTTTCTGGCCCTTCGGTGCCGAGAACCTGATGGTCAGGGCGTGCACCCCGGGCACGACGGCGGTCTGCGGCCGTTGCGTCTGGGAGGCGCCTTCGTCGACGGCGAGCGCCTCCTTGGGGATGGGCACCCGGACCAGCTGATGCCGGTTGGCTTCCACGACGATCAGGAGCGGTTCGCTGCCGGTCCCAGTGGGGGTGAGGTCCAGCAGGACGTCGCAGGGCTCTGAGAGGCCACGAGCCAGCGTCGATACCTGCCCGGTGGCAGGATCGAAGCGGCGGACCGCCCCGTTGTAGGTGTCGGCGATCGCTACCGACCCGTCGGGGAGAGCGGTGATACCCAGAGGATGCTGAAGCCGGGCCTGGTCGGCCGGGCCGTCGCGGAACCCGAAGTCGAAGAGTCCGGTGCCGACAACAGTCCGCACCTGGATCCGCTGGTGGCCGTTCACCTTGGGGAAGGACAGGGTCCGGATTGCCGAGGTCTCCGAATCGGCAACCCAGATGTTGCCGCTGGCGTCTTCGGCCAGCCCCGAGGACTGGGCGAACCAGGCTTCGGCGGCGTCGCCGTCGAGCAATCCCTCCAGCCCGGTACCGGCGAGGATGTCGACGGCGCCGGAGCGGGGGTCAAAGGTGAACAGCTGGTGGGTGCCTGCCATGGCGATGATCACCCGTTCGAGCACCGTGGACCAGAGGACGTCCCATGGCGAGGACAGCGAGACCTCCAGCGGCCGGGTGCCCAGATGAGTGTCAGTGAGGCGCGGGGTCGCATCCTCGGGGGTCCCGACGTCGTACCCGTCCCCGTCAGCGTTCTCCTGCAGCTCGGCCGGGCGGGCCTTCACGTGGTTCCCAGCGTCCAGCAGACGCTGGATACCATTGCCCGCGATGGTGCTGACCGTGCCATCGGCCAGGGTGACGCCGCGGAGCCGGTGGTTGACCGAGTCGGCGACGACGACGTCGTACCCCACCTCCCGTGCAATGTGGGACGGGAGGACCGCGAGGCCCTGCGGTTCGTTGAACTGGGCTACGGCGGCGGCGCCGTCGGCGAAGCCCTTCTCCCCCGAGCCGATGGTGCGGCGGACGGTGACCAGATCGGCGTCGAGCTCCACCAGCCGGTGGTGGCCGGTGTCGCCGATGAGGAGGGACCCGTTGTCCAGGGAAACGGCCTTGCCGGGGAACCGAAGGTCACCGGCGGTGCTTTCGGCGGGCACATACGGCCCGTCGCCACGGTGCAGGGTGCCCTTGGCGGTGTGCTCCTCGACGAGTTCCTGGACCAGCGATTCGAGACCGGCAGCGTGGCCCTCCCCGGACAGGTGGGCCACGATGTAACCCTCGGGGTCCACGACCACCAGGGTGGGCCAGGCACGGGCGGTGTACGCCTGCCAGGTGGTCAGCTCGGGGTCGTCCAGTACCGGGTGCTGGATGTCGTAGCGTTCCACGGCGGCGGCCAGGGCGTCCGGGTCCGCTTCGTGTTCGAACTTGGGCGAGTGGACACCCACCGTGACGACGACGTCGCTGAACTTCTGTTCCAGCGGACGCAGCTCGTCCAGGACGTGCAGGCAGTTGATGCAGCAGAAGGTCCAGAAATCGAGGATGACGATCTTCCCGCGCAGGTCCTCGAGGGTGAGCTGACGCCCTCCGGTGTTGAGCCAATTGCGGCCCACCAGTTCGGAGGCACGGACCCGGTAGTCGGTGCGGATCGAAGTCATCGATGTTTCAGTCATTCACGCTCTCCTGGTCGGTCAGGCTTGTTGGTTGGTGCCGGCTTGCCGGGGCCGGGCGTGCCGGGCCCGCGGCGGTTGTCGCGTTCCGCCAGCGACGCGAACATGTTGTTGTAAGCAGTGAGATCGGCGTCGTTATTCCTGTCCGCTGCGCGGTCGGTCCGTTTGGACTCCCGGGCGTCGTCGCGCGACCACATGATCGCGACGCCGATCGCCACCAGCAGGGTGGGGATTTCGCCGATCCCCCAGGTGAGGGCGCCACCGAGCTGCTGGTCCTCCAGCGCTGAGGGCCCCCAGTCGCGGCCCATGTTGCCGAACCAGGACGCCTGGAGCAGGGACGTCGACCCCATCAGCGCGACGCCGAAGAAGGCGTGGAAGGCCATCGTGGCGAACAGAAGCAGGATCCGGAGTGGGTACGGGGCCCGGCGCGGTACCGGATCGGAGCCCAGCATGGACAACACAAAGATGTAACCGGTGATCAGGAAGTGCACATACATGAGCTCGTGGCCCACGTGCTCCCGCATCGCGAACCCGAACAGCGGAGAGTAGTAGAAGATCACAATCGAGCCGGCGAAGTTGGCTGCAGCGAACAGGGGGTGGGTGACGAGCGCCGAGAAGCGCGAATGCACCAGCACGAGGATCCATTCGCGGAGGCCCCGGGAGCCGTCCCCGCGTGGGGTGAGGGCCTTCAACGCCAGGGTGATCGGCGCGCCGAGGACCAGGAACAGCGGGACCACCATGGTCAGGGCCATGTGGCCCACCATGTGGGTGCTGAACAGCACCATGCCGTAGACGGCTGGGGCGCCGGAGGTGATGTAGGTCAGCAGCGCCAACCCCACCAGCCAGCTCGCGAGGCGCAGGAGCGACCACTGGTCGCCGCGCTTGCGGACCTTGATGACGCCGCGCAGGTAGGCGATGCCGACCACCGCCACGAAGGCCACCCAGAGCCAGTCGAAGCGCCATTCGGTGAACCATCGTTCGGGGGTCAGCTCGGGCGGCAGGTCATAGCCGGAGAGGATGCGCGCCGGTGAGGCGTCGGGGGCGATCTCGTCGCTGACCGGGGGCGCGGTGCGTCCCAGCGCGACGGCGACGCCGGAGACAGCGCCCATGATGAGCAGTTCCACGGCGATCAGCTGCCACAGGACCCTCCGGGCGGAGAACTGGCCGCCGGTGAGCGAACCGCTGCCGTCGCCGAGCTGGGGGATGATCCACTGCCGGTGCATCAGGCCGATCCCGCCCAGCAGCAGGGTGGCGACGGTTTTGAAGGTCACCAATAGTCCCCACTCCGAGCCGAGCTGACCCAGATCGTTGATCCGCAGGCTGGCGTTGATGACTCCAGAGAGCACCACCAGGACAAAAGCGAACCCGGCGAGTGCCGAGAACCGGCGCAGCACGCTGGTGGTCAGTGACCCGAGCCGCCCGCTGATGACCGCGAGGACAATGATGCCGCCGATCCACAGGCAGACGCCCACCAGGTGCAGGGCAATGGAGTTGATGGCCGCGTAGTGGTCGTCGCCGCTGGCCGAGTGGCCGATCAGGGCCATCGGCATCAGTCCGAGGAGGGACAGGACGCCGGTCAGTGCCAGCCAGCCGCTGGACCGCGCGCCGAAGGTCATGGTGGCGACGACGGCGGCGATCATCACGGTGGACAACCAGGCACGGCCGGTGTCGAAGTCGGTCAGGTAGGAGGCCAGGCCCTCCGTGTAGCCCGGATCGCTACTCAGGGGCAGGCCCGCGGCGTCGGAGTAGGTGAACAGCAGCACCCCGACGGCGGCGAGGGTCCAGGACACCGCAGCAACCGAGGCGAGGGTCATCACCGCACTGAACGCCGGATGCTCCTCGCCGGGGGCCTCAGTCTCACTGGAGTGGCGGCGGGCGCCGGCAACCCGGCGCGGGAGGATCATCACCGCGAAGACCAGCGACCCGATCACCGCCGCGGCCGAGACGTTGTTGAGGGCCTTGGCGACGGGCAGACCCCAGCGGGTCAGCGCTCCCGGGTCGCCGAGCTGGCGTGGGCCAGCAGCACCGGTGAACAGCAGGGCGAGGATCAGGGCCATCACGACGGCGGCTCCGCCTGCGATGAGCCAGCCAACCTTCACCCCGGGGGTCTGCGTGCCCGGGCGGTCGGTCTGCCGGGGCACCTTAGTTGTTGTAGCCACGCTTCCTATTGTCTACCCTCTGTAGAAGCGGTAACAATTCGGCGTCGCCGGTCCTTGCTCTTTCCCCCACGGCGGGTCACCTTAAAAGGAAAGGCCGCCACCGGAAAGGGTGGCGGCCTAGAGTCCTTAGCGGACCGGGTGGCTGACTACTTGACAGCAGCCTTCAGCTTGGAGCCGGCGGTCAGCTTGACGCTGCTGCCTGCTGCAATCTGGATGGTCTCGCCGGTCTGAGGGTTGCGGCCGGTGCGGGCTGCACGCTCGGTGCGCTCGACAGCGAGCCACCCGGGGATGGTGACCTTGACGTTGTTGGCAGCTGAGGTTGCCAGTACATCGAACAGTGCGTCAAGAACGCCGTTAACGGCGGTCTGGCTGGTATCAGCCTTCGCTGCAACTTCTGCTACCAGTTCGCTGCGGTTCTTGGTTTCTTTCGTAGCCAATTTACGTCCTCCTGGACTTGTCCGTTATTTGTAAAGCCTTCACGGTTCTGAAAGCCTCTGTGCGAAAACTTACCAGCTTGAGCACCAAACCCCGGTCGTTTACGCCAATTCTGGGGGTTTTTGGGTGCCAAAGGGCACTATTTCAGGCGCTCGCTCGGGGAAACCCCTGCCTGGCACCCATATAGACCACCGCCAGCGCGATCAGGGCCAGCGCCGCGGCCGCGTAGCCTATCCCCGACGGTTCGGTCACCAGCAGCAGCTCCGCACCCACCAGCGCCCCGGCGCTGATCCCCAGGTTGAACGTCGAGTTGTGGACCGCAGCCACCGTATCCGGGTGGTCCCGGAAGGCGCTCATCGCGGCGGTCTGCACATAGGCGGGTACCGGCCCGTACAGCAGGCCCCACAGGATCACCACCGCCAGCGTCCAGCCGGGCGCCCCGCCCAGCAACGCGATCCCCAGGAAGGACACACTCATCGCCAGCAGTGACACCAGCAGGGCCGGACGCAACGCCGAATCGGTGAACCGGCTGCACAATGCCAGCCCCAGGATCCCGGCTCCCCCGTAGGCGAGCAGCGCGAATCCCACATTGCCGGCCGTGAACCCCGATTGCAGCAGCACCGGTGTGATGAACGTATACAGCGCAAACTGGGCGGTCATCATCACGACGACGGCGAGAATCACCCGCCGCAACGCCGGTTCGGCCAGCGCCTCACGCAGTTGGGTTCCGCCCGATACCGCTGAACCACCAATCGCCGGCATCACGACGGAGGCGCCCACCGACAGGATCAGCGCGATGATCGCCGCGCAGCCGAACGACCAGCGCCAACCCACCGTCGCCCCGAGCCAGGTGCTCAATGGCACCCCGACCGCGATCGCGACGGCGTTGCCCGCGTTGACCAGCGCCATCGCGGCACCCAGCCTGCCCCGCGGCGCCAAACGGCTCGCGTATCCGAAGACCACGGCGAAGAACAAGGCGTGGCAGGCACCGGCCAGGATCCGCCCGGTCAGGGCTGTCGGGTAGTCCTGGGCGAGGCACAGCACAATGTTGCTGGCACCATAGCCGGCCAGCAACCCCACCAGCAGTGATTTGCGGGGCAGCGCACTGGTCCACGCGTTCAAGGGAATTGAGGCGAACACCACCACGGCGGCGTACGCGGACACCAGCAACCCAATCGATGATTCGTTCACGCCCAGGTCCGCCGCCATCAGCGGCAGCAGACCGATCGGGAGGACCTCGGTGGCGACCGCCAGGAACCCGCCGACCGACAGCAGCAGCATGGGAGGTCGGAGTAATTTCTGCTACCGCACAGGGGTTTTCCTTCAGGACGGGGTGGGGGTCATCAGGGCCAGCGCTTAACGCAAGAGGACGGCGACCCAGGGTCGCCGTCCTCTTCCAAACTGGTCAGTACCAGCCAGCGGGTGTTACCAGCTGGACTTGGTTACACCGGGCAGCTCGCCGCGGTGAGCCATGTCGCGGAAGCGGACACGGGAGATACCGAACTTCTGGAGCGTGCCACGGGGGCGACCATCGATCTGGTCGCGGTTACGCAGGCGCACTGGGGAGGCGTTGCGGGGAAGCTTCTGCAGGCCCAGGCGTGCAGCTTCGCGGGCCTCATCCGACGCGTTGGCGTCAACCAGGGTCTTCTTCAGCTCGAGGCGCTTCTCAGCGTAGCGCTCAACAATTACCTTGCGCTGTTCGTTGCGGGCAATTTTAGACTTCTTAGCCATGTGTTTAGCGCTCCTCTCGGAATTCGACGTGCTTACGGATCTTGGGATCGTACTTCATCAGGACCATGCGGTCCGGGTCGTTACGACGGTTCTTACGGGTTACGTAGGTGTACCCGGTGCCAGCCGTCGACTTCAGCTTGATGATCGGGCGTACGTCTTTATCTTTTGCCATTAGAGCTTCACTCCCCGAGCCAGGATCGACGCGACGACGGCGTCAATTCCACGCACATCGATGGTCTTGATGCCGCGGGCCGAAACCTGCAGCGTGACGTTGCGGCGCAGGGACGGAACCCAGTAGCGCTTCTTCTGGATGTTCGGGTCAAACCTGCGCTTGGTGCGGCGGTGTGAGTGGGAAATGCTGTGCCCAAAGCCCGGCTCGGCTCCAGTCACTTGGCAGTGAGCTGCCATGACGATCCTCCAAAGAGTAAATGAAAATACCTAGAATCAGCAGTCTTGTCTGCTGGAAACGCGATCAGGGGCGCCCCAAACAACAGCCAAAACTGTTGGGATGACTAGCGGTTTTCGCGCAACCTGAGCCCCTAACTACCGACGTCCAGGAACGAACCTTCCCGGAAATCGGAGCAATTGCGCACGCTCCGCCACCTGATGCCCTCCTATTCTAGGAGCTGGCGCGGGTTAAGGCTAATCGCTGGTACTGTCCCCGTCACGGTCGACCACCGTCACGGCGTCATCGCCGCCCACCTGCGCACCGGCCGCCAGCACCGCCCCGGAATCCACGATGGCGCGGACAACCCGCGCTCCCGCTGGCACAGAGACCCCGTCCAGCAGGATCGAATCGACGACGACGGCGCCGGCGTCCACCACCGTGTCGGGCCCGATCACGCTGCGGGTCACCTCACCGTGGACGCGGCTCCCCGGTGACAGCAGCGAATCAGCGACGACGGCGCCCGTCCCGATAAACGCCGGCAACCGGCGGGGGCTGCCCGTGATGATGGGCCACTCCGGGTCGTCAAACCGCAGCCCCTTGCCGGCGAGCAGGTCACGGTGTGCCCGGTGATAGTTTTCCGGGGTGCCAAGGTCCAGCCAGTACCCGTCGAGGCGGTGTTCGACCACCGTCGAGTGCTTCACGAGGTGGGGCAGCAACTGGTCGCCGTAGTCGTCGAGCCCGCACTCTTCCTTCTCGAGCAGCTCCAGCGTGTCGAGGAGGTGCATGGCGTTGAAGAGGAAGACCTCGGTGGCCACCAGATTGGTTTTGGGCTGTTCAGGCTTGTATTCGAACCCGGTCACTGCACCATCGGCGACCTCCACCACACCGTGGGCTGAGGCGTCGCCGTCGAAACACGTCGTCACGATGGTGGCGGTCGCCTGAGCGTCCAGGTGGGTCTGCACGACGTCGCGGTAGTCCAGCTGGTACAGGTGGTCGGCGCTGAGCAGGAGCACCAGGTCCGGGTTGAACTCCCTGATGAATGCCGACTGCCGGAACAGGCTGTCAGCATTGCCATCGGCGAACCCCTCTCCCTGGCGGCCTTCGAAGGGCGGCAGGACATGCAACCCGCCGTTGGTGCGGTCCAGGTCCCACGGCCGCCCGTTGGCGAGGTGGTCGTTCAGCGACTTGGGCTGGTACTGCTGCACCATCCAGACATCCGAGAAACCACTGTGGTGCAGGTTTGAGAGGGGGATGTCGATCAGGCGGTAAGTGCCCGCGACGGGCAGGGCCGGCTTGGCGCGCCGGTCGGTCAAGGTACCCAGCCGTCCGCCGGCGCCTCCCGCCAGGACGATGGCGAGGACTTTGGGCTGCTTCATGACCGCGCTCCGGGTGAGGGCTGGTCGAGGATCCAATGGCTTTCGTCGAGTCGGGCCAGGATTTTCTTGCCGATCCGTTCCAGATCATGCACGTCATCCTCGGTCAGGGCGTCGAAGACCGTCTGCCGAACGTGTTCAACATGCGCTCTGGCCAGGAGCTGGACGTTGTTCAGCCCCTCTTCGGTGATCCGGGCTGTGGTCACCCGGCCGTCGCTGGCGCTGGGGCACCGGACCACCCAGCCGCGCTGCTCAAGCTTCTTCACCACATGACTCAGACGGGACAGGGAGGCGTTCGATCTCGCCGCCAGGTCGCTCATCGCGAGCGTGAATTCCTCGGTTTCGGAGAGCATCGCCAGGACGTGGTAGTCAAACAGGGTGATCTTCGCCTGCCGGAACAGGTGGGCATCGAGGGTGCCGGGCAAAATGGTGGTGACCGCATAAAGTGCCAGCCACGCCTGCCGTTCATCGGGGTTGAGCCATCGGACACCAGTCATCAATCAAGTCTGGCACAGAACCCCTCTGCGGGTACTGGGAGTGGGGCCCAACCTAGTCCCACACGGGCCGGGTGAGCTCCGGGTACTTCGCCGTCAACACATCCCCCGAAGACACGCCCCGCAGGCGCCGGCCCACCCACGGCGACAGGTAATCCCGCGCCCACTGGGCGTCGGCACGCAGCTGATCGATCCGCGAGGACGCCGGCACGGCCTCCAGCTCAGGAAGGTCAATCTCGTGGGAGGCCCTCAGCACTTCGAGCACCCGCTTAGCCATCAGGGTGTGACCGGCTGACGACATGTGCATCCGGTCGGTGTCCCAATAACCCCAGTTCTGGAACTCCCTGAACCGCCAGTAATCCACCACATCGGCGTGGTGCCGGTCGGCAATCTCGCGGACCAGCTCGTTGTAGATGGCGGTCCGGCCGCGGGTTTTGCCAAACACGGCCGACCCCACCGAATCAAACCCGGTGAACAGCACGACGGCGGCACCCGAGCTCGCCAGCCGGGCCACGCCGTCGTCATAGGCGGCCATCATCGCGTCAATGTCGATGCGCGGCCGCAGAATGTCGTTGCCGCCCGCGTAGATGGTGATCAACGTGGGCTGCAGGGCCAGCGCCCTGTCAACCTGTTCGTCAAGGACCTGGCGTACCTTTTTCCCACGAACGGCGAGATTCGCGTAGCCCCAGGAGCTGTCGGCGAGGATCAGCTGCTCGGCCACCCGGTCCGCCCACCCCCGCACACCGTTGGGGCTGGCCTGATGCCAGTCGCCGACGCCTTCAGTAAACGAATCGCCAAGAGCCACATATCGCTGAGAGAATTCCACTAGACGAGGCTACCCGTTCTTGCTGCGGGATAAGCTGACGTTGGCAAGCCTGCTGATAACTTTTTGCCGATGCACCCGCACGCTCCCCGTCAACCATCGAGAAGGACACCATGACCCAGCCCTCCGACACCCGGACCAAGCGCGCCGCGTTGATCATCAACCCGGTCAAGAATACCGGCGCTGACATTCGCGCGATCGTTTCGGAGCTCTGCGCTGCCGAGGGATGGGACGAGGTGCTCTACCTGGAGACGTCAGTGGATGATCCGGGCCGCGGCCAGGCGCAGGAAGCCGTTCACGCCGGAGTGGACGTGGTGATCGCCGCGGGCGGTGACGGGACGGTCCGCTGCGTGGCAGAGGTGGTCAATGGCACCGGTGTGGCGCTGGGCCTGATCCCCTTGGGCACCGGCAACCTGCTGGCCCGCAACCTGGATATCGCCGTCGACAATCCGCAGGAGGCCGCCAAGGCCGCCCTGTTCGGCACCGAACGCAACGTCGACGTTGTGCACGTCACCGTGGACCGCGCCCAGGACTCCCACGTGTTCCTGGTGATGGCGGGACTGGGCTTTGACGCGTCAATCATGGCGGATACCCGCGACGACCTGAAGGACAAGGTGGGCTGGCTCGCCTACGTCGATGCCGGCATCAGGAACCTGAGCGGCAAGCCCACCCGCACGCGCATCACCCTGGATGGCGGCGAGGTCATTGAGCGCCGGTTGCGCAGCGTGATGGGCGGAAACTGCGGCAAGATCATGGGTGGTCTCGAGATTTTCCCGGGCGCGAAGATCGACGACGGGCTGCTGGACATCATGACCGTGGCACCGACCGGCCGGCTGGGCTGGTTCGGTGTGGTCGGGAAACTGTTTGCCCGCGGGAAGGGCAAGGACCCGTCGCTGGAGTACTTCCAGTGCAGGGAAGCCGAGATTCAGCTCGACGAGCCGCAGGAAATCCAGCTTGACGGCGACCCGTTGGGCAAGGGCACACACATGTCGCTGAAGGTGGATGCCAACTCTTTGCGGTTGCGGATGCCGTACGGCAAGAAGGATCCGGCAGTCGTCACCAACCCGGAGCCCTGAGCCGCTCCGGTTTCCCACCGGACGGGCCCCGTGGAGGGGATTGTCTGGACAATCCCCTCCACGGGGCGTGAACACCGGGAACGACGGCGGGATTCCTGAGTTTTCCGTGAGTTAGAGCCTGGTTTGGGGGTCGATCTTTTCCCCGTCAACCAGGAGTTCAAAATGGAGGTGGCAGCCGGTTGAATTGCCGGTGCTGCCGACGGCGCCCAGGCCCTGGGCCTTGTTCACCTTTTGCCCGACGGTCACGCCAAGCACGCTGAGGTGGTTGTACGAGGTTTCGAGTCCGCCACCGTGGTCCACCACGATCCGCTGGCCGCCGCCGTAGGCATGCCACCCGGACTCCACCACGGTGCCGGCGCGGGAGGCCAGAACCGGGGTGCCGCAGGCGCCGGCGTAGTCGGTCCCGGTGTGCAGTTCGTCACCGAACCCGCCCATCGGGTTCACCCGGTAGCCAAACGATGAGGCGATTGGCGCGCCCTTGATCGGGGCGGCGAAGGTTGCGGCATCGCTGGACAGCACAGTGGTTTTGGCCGCCGGGGTGGAGGCCATGGCGAGCGGTGATTCCTTACCGAAGTCGATCGTGGCATCGGCGTCGGCGGTGACGGGCGCCGTCGGGCCCGCCGGCTCATGGGCGACGGGCGACGGTGACATCTCGGCCGACGGGAAGAAGGCCGTCAGGGTAAGGCCCGCCGCTGCGGCAAGTGCACCCGTGGCGAGCAGGGCTGATCGGCGGATGGGCGTGGGCTGAACGGGCGCGCGGCGGCGCCCGGAAGTGACCGGCTTGGGCAAAACAAGAGCCTCTCTGCAACGCCGGTGAAGTTAGCTGTCGGATTCGAGCAAGAGTTGACTCGGCCCACTGCTGCTTTCCGGCACGAGAGCGGGAAAGCGATGTGCGAAGGGCTGCACCCCGAAGGCAGGAAAACTGCCAAAAGATGGGTCCTCCACCCCTGCCACGGTGAATTGGGGGCCGGCTGCTGACAGGGTTAGGCGTGCAGGCCGGGAGCCACAATGATGCAGATGGCTCCCTACAAGGATAGGCCACCTAACGGAAAAGTTACAATTCCGTTACACAACTCACGGCGTGGCGACTAGCTCAGCTCCGATCGTCCCCTGCGCCAGTACCCCATGAAAGCAACCTGCTTACGGTCGATGCCGACGTCGCGCACCAGGTATCGCCGCAGCCCTCGAACCACTGCAGCTTCGCCGGCGATCCACGCGTAGAACGGGAGCGCGCCGGACGGTCGGTCGGGGTTGAGCGAGCTGGTGAGCGTCGAGGCGTTCAACCGCTGGGGGGTTTCCCACAGGATCGTCTCGTCGATGTTCACCTCTTCGGGCTCCGGGCCGGCCGCCACGGCAGCGGCGGCGGCGAGCGTCAGCCCGGCCCGCGAGGTGGGATCCACCCCGACGGCGAAGGGCACTGCCAGCGACACCCACCCGGGCACACGGACCGCGTCACGAACCGCCGCGTCCAGGAGTTCCCCGTGGGGGCGCTGCCCCCGGGCCAGCCAGGTGATCCGGACCGACGACCCGGTGAGAACGTCCTGAAAGTCGGCCGGGTCCGGCACCTCAAGGAACGCGTGCCCGCCGACATCGGTCGGCAGCGACTCAAGGATGGCGCTGATGGCGGGCACCGCTGTCTCGTCACCAGCCAGCAGAATGTGCTGGGCCAGCCCCGGGCGCCATTCGATCCCCCCGTAGGAACCGGCGGTGGTGCAGGTGGCGGCGTGGACGTTCGGGCCGATCAGCCAGATCCGGTCGCCCGGCGTCGCTGCGGCGGCCCAGAGCGACGCCGGGCCCCCGTTGCCTTCGGCGTCGAAGTGCATGACGAAGTCGACGTCGATCTCGGGTTGATCATCGCCGCACCGGGCTTCCCTCACCGTATAGGTGCGCATCGACCCCCGGACGGCCGGGTCCAGTGCCAGCCACTGCTGGTACCAGCCAGGCCCCCCGGTGGGCGCCTCGAGCAGCGCCCGCAGGTTCAGGCGGGGGGCGTCGTCGTCCCGGCTGGCCGGGATCATCACCTTGATGCGCAGATCGAGGCTGGGGCCCTGGACGCCGAAATCCTTCAGGCAGGCCCCACCAAAGGTGATGCGCTGGAAGTTGTCGCTCAGGCGCTGCACCCGGGTCACGACGACGTCGAACGCTGTCACTGCCGAGACTGCCGCTTCGGCGCGCTGGGCCTGGCGGGCGGTACGGTTGCTGACTTCGGTCATGATGCTGCCTCCAGGTGGTGCGCAGGCAGCGTGTCCTGCGGGTTAGGCAGATACCCCTGCCCGGTGGTCGAGTCGGATGGGGCCGTGGTGGGCCCGGCGTCGGAATGGTGGCGGCCCACCGGCACCACCATGGGGGTGCCGGAGACGGGGTCCGGGATAACGCGGCACTCCAGGCCGAATACCGAGGTGACTGTCTCCTCGGTCACGACGTCGGACGGGTTGCCCTCGGCGGCGATGCGGCCGTCCTTCATGGCGATCAGGTGGTCGGCGTAGCGCGCGGCGAGGTTGAGATCGTGGAGGACGATGGCAACGGTGATGCCGTCTCGCCGGTTCAGGTCGGTGATCAGGTCAAGCACTTCCACCTGGTGGGTGACGTCGAGGAAGGTGGTGGGCTCATCCAGCAGGAGAATGTCGGTCTGCTGTGCCAGGGCCATAGCAATCCAGACGCGTTGCCGTTGCCCGCCGGACAGCTCGTCAACAAAACGATCGGCGAGTTCGAGGGTGTCGGTCGCTTCGAGGGCCGCCGCGACGGCGGCGTCGTCGTCGTCAGTCCACTGCCTGAACCAGCCCTGGTGTGGGTAACGGCCGCGCCCCACCAAATCGGCGACGGTGATGCCGTCCGGGGCGACCGGGGTCTGCGGGAGCAATCCGAGGGTGCGGGCAACCGCGCGGGTGGACAGCGAGTGGATGTCCTTGCCGTCCAGGCTGACGACGCCGGCCGTAGGCTTGAGCAGCCGGGCCAGGCCGCGCAGCAGGGTGGATTTGCCGCACGCGTTGGCGCCGACGATGACGGTGACCTTGCCGGCCGGCAGTTCGACGGTGAGGTTCTGGACTACTGTGCGGTCGTCGTACGCGAGTGTCAGCTCGCTGGCGGTCAGCGCCATATCAGCCTCCCTGGCCTGTGCGGTTGGCGGTCACGAGCAGCCAGAGCAGGAACGGTGCGCCGAGGACGCCCGTCACCACGCCGACCGGCAGCGACACACCGGGAATCATGTTGGCGGCAACAAAATCGGCGCCGAGGACGATCACGGCGCCCACCAGGCCGGCTGCGGTCAGCGATACTGCGCCCTTGACGAGGCGCCGGGCGATCGGGCCGGCGAGGAACGCGACGAAGGCCACGGGCCCGGCCGCTGCGGTGGCGACGGCGGCGAGGGCAACTCCGACGGTGATCAGGGCCAGCCGGGACGGCTCCACCCGGATGCCGAGGCTCGCCGCGGTGTCGTCACCCAGTTCCAGGCCGCGCAGCCCCCGCGACAGGACCGCCGCGATGGGGACCAGCACCGCCATGGCGAGGAGCAGGATGGTGGCGCGGTCCCAGTTGCTGGAGTTCAGTGAGCCGTTCAGCCAGACGAGCGCATCGGACGCCGTGCGGATGTCGGTCCGGGTCAGGAGGAAGCTGACCAGGGCGTGCATGACGGCGGCGAAGCCGATTCCCACCAGGATCAGCCGGTACCCGGCCACTGATCCGCGCCGGGACAGCAGGTAGATGGCCGCCGCGACGGCGAGCGCCCCGACCAGGGCGGAGAGGGAGACTGTGACACCGGCTGCACCGAAGAGCACGATCGCCGCCACCGCCGAGGCACTGGCGCCGTACGTGATCCCGATGATGTCCGGGCTGGCGAGCGGGTTGCGCAGCATGGTCTGGAAGATGGTGCCCGCCAAACCGAAGGCCACGCCGATGAGGACGCCGATCACCGCGCGGGGCAGCTTGTTTTCCATCACGATGAAGGTGGCGCCAGGAATGTCGGCGCCGCCGAGGATCCTGAAGAAGTCGGGAATGGTCACGGTGTAGGTGCCGAGGAGGACTGTGACGGAGAACAGGGCGGCGGTGAGTCCCCCGAGGATGATGATCACCCGGCGGCGCTGCGCCGCCTGGCGGTGCCGGGCGCCACTGATGGTGGCGTACGACGTCGGGCCTGCGGTGTCCACGGGCGGCGCGGTGTGGAGGGTCACAGCTGGGCCAGCTTCCGCCGTCGGACCAGCCAGATGAACACCGGAGCGCCGATGACGGCGGTCATAATACCTACCTGCACCTCGCCCGGTGGGAGGATCAGCCGGCCGATGATGTCCGCGCCGATCAGCAGGACCGGCGCAAGCACCACGGAGAACGGCAGGATCCAGCGGTAATCCGGGCCGGTGAGCACCCGCACCATGTGGGGGATCACCAGGCCGACGAAGGCGATCGGCCCGGCGGCGGCGGTAGCGGCGCCACAGAGGATGACGACGCCGAGCGCCGCAATACCGCGGGCGACCGCCACGTTCTGGCCGAGGCCTTTGGCGATGTCGTCGCCCAGGGACAGGCTGTTGAGGGCTTTGCCGGTGGCGAGGGTCAGCAGGATCCCGACGATGAGGAACGGCAGGACCGGCAGGAGGACGTCCCAGCCCCGGCCGGAGACGGTTCCCACCTGCCAGAACCTGAACCGGTCGAGGGTTTCCTGGCTGGAGACCAGGACGGCATTCATCAGGCTGCCGAGTCCTGCGGACAGCGCGGCTCCGGCGAGGGCCAGTTTGATGGGGGTGGCGCCGTCCCGGCCCAGGCTCGCGATGGCGTAGACCACGACGGCGGCCAGGGCGGCGCCGGCGAAGGCAAACCAGATGTACCCGGTCACGTCGGCCACCCCGAAGACGTAGATGCCGGTGACGATGGCCAGCGCCGCGCCGGCGTTGACGCCGAGGATGCCCGGATCGGCCAGGGGGTTGCGGGCCACCCCCTGCATGGCGGCGCCCGCGAGGCCCAGCGCGGCACCGACCATGAGGCCGGTCACCGTGCGGGGAATCCGGGAGTGGACCACAGCGTGATCGCCGTTCGTCGGGTCGAAATCGGTCAGCGCGGCGACCAGCACGTCGAAGCTGATGGGCCGGGAACCAAAGGCCAGCGATGCCGCGCAGATCAGCGCGAGAACCACTAGTGCCGCACCGAATTTAAGGACCCGGCGCTGACCGCGGGGTTGCGGCCGGGCCGGTGTCGGCGTGCTCTCCGGAGGGGCTGGTGCAGTCTGCACTGCCATGGCACGCCTCCTTCCCGTCAACTCTCGGTCAGAAGTAAGGCTAGCCTATGGTTACCTTCATTAGGAAACGGTTCTGTTCCCTAATTGACTGCGTGGCTAGGCTGCTGCGGGAGGGGTTCCCTTGCCGAAGGGCTTGCCGCCCAGGCCTTCACGGCCATGTTCGGTGTGCCAGTTCGCCAGGTCCGGCCCCTTGGGCACAATCCCGGTGGGGTTAATGTCCTCGTGCACGATGTAGTAGTGGTCCTTGATCTGGTCGAAGTCCACGGTGTCCCCGAAGCCGGGGGTCTGGAACAGGTCCCGGGCGTAGCCCCACAGGGCTGGCATTTCGGTGAGCTTGTTCCGGTTGCACTTGAAGTGCCCGTGGTAGACGGCGTCGAAGCGCACCAGGGTGGTGAACAGCCTGACGTCGGCCTCGGTGATCGTGTCCCCCACCAGGAACCGCTGATGCCGCAGGCGCTCTTCCAGCCAGTCAAGGGCAGTGAACAGCCGGTCGTAGGCGTCGTTGTAGGCCTCCTGTGAGCCGGCGAATCCGCACCGGTAGACACCGTTGTTCACCTCGGTGAACACCCGTTTGCTGACCTCGTCGATTTCGGCGCGGAGTGCTTCCGGGTACAGATCGGGGGCGCCCTCACGGTGGAAATCTTTCCACTCGGTAGAGAAATCCAGGGTGATCTGCGGGAAATTGTTGGTGACCACGGCGCCGGACGGCACATCGACCATCGCCGGCACAGTAATGCCACGAGGGTATTCGGGGTCCCGCTTGAAGAACGCCTCCTGGAGCCGTTCGATTCCGAGCACTGGGTCGCGTCCGTCGGGGTCCAGGTCAAAGGTCCAGGACCGTTTGTCGTGGGTGGGGCCCGGGGTGCCCAGCGAAATGGCGTCTTCGAGTCCGAGCAGCCGGCGCACGATGATGGCACGGTTGGCCCACGGGCACGCACGGGCGGCAATGAGCCGGTACCGACCGGCCTCGACCGGGTACCCGTCAGCACCATCCCGGGTGATCCGGGTTTCGATGTAGGTGGTGTCGCGGCTGAATTCCTTGCCCGTATTGACGTAGGCGCCGCGGGTGCTGGGTTCGTTTTCGGTCATGGCTCAAGCTTAGGCGCAGACCGGAGGAGGTCCATCCTGGGCCGGCTTACTGAGGTGCTGGACGGCGGCCCGGACCCGGCGGACAATGGCCTGTATCGGGTGAGAGGCGCGTTCGCCATGGTGATTATCGCAGTCTGCGGAGTCCTGGTTGTGGCAGGACTGTCAGTGATTTTTCGGTGGAGCGGTGGCCGTCTGACCCCACCCGAACCGGAGCCGGTGACGCATCGCGAGGCCGATCCGTTCCGTGTGGCGGCGCAGAACCGGGCTTTGCGCCGTTACGCCTGGTGGGCCACGGTGGTGATGACCGCCGGCGTGACGTCAGGTGTGCTGATGGCCGGTGCTGGGGGACGGCTGGTGATGCGGGTACTTGCCCTCACCTCACCCCTGTCCGAGGGCCGGATCACCGAGGCATTGGCGACTGTGGGCGACATCACCCTGCCCGGCACCTTCACCCTGTTTCTTATTGGCGGTCTGATGGGGGTCCTGTCAGCAGTCATCTATGTTGCAGTTCACCGCTTGTTGCCCCCGGGCCGGTGGGCAGGGCTGACCTTCGGCCTGGTGTTGCTCGTCCTGTTCGCCACCACCTTCGATCCGCTCCGCACCGACAATATCGACTTCCGGTTTGTCGGACCGGGGTGGCTGGCGGCGGCGCTGTTCAGCGCGCTGATGGTCCTCCACGGGATGCTGGTCGCTGCCGCCGCCAATTGGTACAGCTCGCGTCTCCCCCAGTACGCCGACCGCGGCCGGCTGGACTACCTGCCGTTGCTCGCCGGAGCGGTGATTCTTCCAGCGGGCCTGCTGCTCGGGCTGGGCGCGGCGGTAGTCCTAATGTGTGCACGGTTCGTTCCGGCAGCCAAAATACCCCCTCGCTGGCTGTCCCACCGGATGGTGACTTGGGTGGGCAGGACAGCCCTGCTGGCGGTACTGCTGACGGCGTTGCCGACGTTCACCGCCTCAATGGCGGTGATTGTCAGCGGACCAGCATTCCCCTGACGCGAGGATCAGCCGTTATTGTGCTGGCCGGATTCGCGCTCGTACTTCCGGCGCAGCTCCCGCCCCCGGTCAATATCCTCGAGCTCCTTATCCAGCTTCTTGCGGCTCATCTTGTCGTCGCGGGGAGGAAGCTGCAGGGTCTTTTCCGCTTCGATCCCGGCCTGGAGCTGACGACCCCGCTCCAGTTCGGCGTCGAACTCGGCGCCGAAGAGCAACGAGAGGTTGGCCAACCAGAGCCACAGCAGCAGCACGATGACGCCGGCAATGGCACCGTACGTCTCGTCATAGCTGCCGAAATTGCCGACGTAGAAAGAGAAGCCCGCCGTCGTAATGGCAAGAACCAGCAATGCAACGAACGCACCCATGCTCATCCAGCGGAACTTGGGCTGCTTCACATTCGGCGCACCGTAGTACAACAGGCCAATCATCAGGACAGCGAAGCCCAGCATGACTGGCCATTTGGCGATGTTCCAGACCAGCAGGGCGGTATCACCCAGGCCAATGACGTTGCCTACCGACTCGGCAACCGGACCCGAGAGGACGAGCAGCAGCGCCATCATGACCACCAGCAGGAGGACGGCGACGGTGATGCTGAGCATCACGGGGCGCAGTTTCCAGAACGGCCGGCCTTCGTCCACCTCGTAGATCCGGTTCATCGCCCGGCTGAAAGCGCCCACATAGGCTGACGCCGACCAAACAGCACCGAGGATGCCGATCACCAAGGTGAGGCCGGCACCGGACGAGGACGCGAGACCCGCAATAGTGTCGGTCAGCGTCTCATTCTCAGCAATGTCGGGTGCCACGCCACCAAGGACGTCGAGCACCGTCGCCGTGGTGGCTTCGGCTTGTCCGAACACCCCGAGCATCGACACCAGGGCCAGCAGAGCGGGGAAGATGGCCAGCACTGCGTAATAGGTGAGCGCGGCGGCAAGGTCGGTGCACTGGTCTTTGCCGAATTCGCGAATCGTGCGCTTGAGGACGTACCCCCAGGCTGGCTTCTTCAGCTCGGTGGGGCTATCCGGTTTCCGGTCATCATCAGGATGGGGTGCGTTCTGTGCCTTGTCCTGGGTTTGTGCTTCGGGCGAATCCGCCGCCGTGCCGCTTCGTGCCACTGATACCTCCACTTGATTCGCCAGGGCCCCACCTGATCCTAAGGACGCTTACTAGTGCCTAAGCCTACCGAAGGATTGCCGTTGGATGATGGCACCCACACCGACTCTATCGATCAGCCCGCTTCGGATCGCGGTCATTGGTTCCACTTCAACGTCGGAACCGTGGTGCTGCGCCGATTGCAGCAGGCAGCAGGTGACCATCCAGGCAGCGTTGAGGTGGTGGGATTTGCCCGCCGGCTACCCGACACCACCCAGGCACCCTACGCGGGTTGTGAGTGGCACGCACTGGATATCGGGACCGACGAGGGCCGCGCTGCACTCACCGCAGCGCTCGAGGGGGTCGACGCCGTTGTGCACCTGGCCTGGGCCATTCAGCCGAACCGGAACGAAGGGGCGATGCACCGCACCAATGTCACCGGTACTGCCAACGCGCTGCAGGCGACCGCCGACGCGTCCGTCCGCCATTTTGTCTGCGCGTCCTTAGTCGGTGCTTAGAGCCCGGCCACCAAGGGGCAGCGGGTGGATGAGAGTTGGCCGCACGGCGGGATCAGTACCTCGCATTACGGCCGGCACAAGGCGGAGCAGGAGGCTCTTCTGGACGGCTTCGACCGGCGGTACCCGGAAATCCCTCTTACCCGATTGCGTCCCGGCCTGGTTTTCCAGCAGGATGCGGGCAGCGAAATTGGCCGGTTCTTCCTGGGACCGCTGGTCCCGAGGTTCGTGCGGGACCGGCTGCGGTTCCCACTGCTCCCCATCCCGAATCGGCTGATCTTTCAGGCGGTCCACGCCGACGACGTCGCCGACGCCTAGTGGCGGGCGGTCAGCCGACGCATTGGAGGGGCGTTCACCATCGCCGCCGAACCTGTCCTTACCCCGGCAAAAGTCGCCGGACAACTGGGCGCCCGGCGTATGGTGAACCTCCCGGTGAAGGTACTACGGGCCGTCGTCGGGCTGGCCTGGGCGCTGGGTCTACAGCGCACCGATCCGGGGTGGATCGACATGGCAGCGCAGGCGCCCTTAATGGACACGGATCGTGCCCACACCCTACTGGGCGGGAGCCGGAGCATTCCTCGCTCGACGCCATGCGGGCTGTCCTGACCGGGCTCGCCGCCGGCGACGGCGTCGTCGGCTCCCGGAGCCTGAAGCCCCGCCGCTAGCCCCTCCCCCGCTGGGGTTGTACCCGTTCCAACAGAAGTTGAGCCAATCCGAGCTTGAGCTGCTTCCCGTCGGGAAACCAGGGCAGGAGATTGATGACATGGATGACGGCTAGGGACACGGCAATCCACTGGGGCACCCCGGCCAGGGAAAGGATTAGGAGGTAGGCTGCGCCAGCCGCTGGCCCCACGACAGCCGTTACTGCGGTACCCAATCCGTCAGGCGTTTGGCCGGCGACCCAAACCTCGGTGGCTGAGCAATGGACCTGTCCTGCAGCCGGATCGCTGGTGAAGCGCCTTAACACCCCTAGATGCGCGGACTCGTGAACAACCAACGAACTGGATGCTGCGACGAAGCCAATCGCGGAGATGGACAAGGGGGTAGCGAAGTCATCGGCAAGTACGCCAGTAATAACACCGGCAGCCAGGAACATCCCAGCCATGGCAGCAAGGGGGTAGCGGGCCCCGCACAGCACGGTGACGATAGCGCCACCCATGCCACGGCCGATATTTGCTTGTCTCCGCGACCTAGTGATCAATCGGCGGGCATGCCCGCTGCTCACCCCGTGACGTCCTGGTTACCGGATAGCCACCGGGCAGTCAGCAGATAGGCAGCCACGAGAAGTGCTGCGATTGCCAGTTGGAGAGCCAGGCCGAGGAGTACATCGCCGGCGACTGCGATCAGGGTTTGGACAGCAAAGGTCAGCCCGATGAGGCCGACCAGTGCCACCGCCTCGGAGACAGCCCCGCCAATTGATTGTTCGCGAGACACGGGTAGCAGCAGACCGATCAGGCACCCAGCGGCCATTTCGATAAAAAGGACAGGAAGGGCGGCAACCAGGTCGATGAAATACCAGCCGCTCCACAGCACCAGCGCGGTGCCGTAGATCAGAATCATGACCGCCCAGATAACTGTGACGCTGAGGAATTTAGGGAGGATCCACGCGTGGGGCGCTCCAGTCACCCGGTAAACCCAGTGATGCCGTCGGGTGGGGCCGTAGGCTCCAATACCAAACGCACTCACGATGGTCAGCACCAGATAGGTGGCTCCATATTCGTCTCCTCCAGCAATCCAGGTAACTACGATGGCTGCGATTGCGAGGCCGTTGATGAACAGGAGCAGGACGGCGTTTGCCGGAAAGCGCAGATGCTGTTTGATCTCCAGCGCCAGCAAGGAGTTTCCCAGCATGCCGCTCGCTGTGGCGAAGGTGCGACTTTGGGCACGATTGTTTTCGCGGGGTTCTGGGACTCGATCCAGCATATGGGACAGCAGGAGGAGCACACCGGGGGCCGCCGCAACGAGCACAAGGACCATGGCGGACGGCCGTGGGCCTCCTAACAGCCACGCCAGGACATTGCCGAGGATTGCCAACGGACCGGCAGGCTCCTGGTAGTTGAAGGGAAGTGCCCTGAAGAATGAGTAAACCATGAGCGCTGCCACCAGGAGCCCTGCAATCCCCTGCACCATAACTCCGTCACTGCGCACCGACCAGCTGATTGCGGTTCGGAAGGTGCTGAGCAATATGTGAACGAAGAGCGCTCCCAGAACGGCTAGATAGAAGGCAAACCCTGTACCCGCAACTGCTGTAAGCGGATCTCCAGAGACGATGAACTGAAGAATGAGAGGAGCCCCCATCAGCACCCCGGCAACCGTACCGACGATCACGGTCAACCAACGCAAGGAGGATTTCACATGAGCCGGGTGCACTGGCAACACCGAGAGCATTTCCGTCAATACCGTCCTGTTGGGGGCGTAGAGGCATGCCATGAGTGTTGCCAGCCCGGGAAGAGTAAAGACAACACCAGCGACCGGTGTGCTTATTTCCCGTGCCGTGTCGGTGTCGAGCCCCAACTGACGGCCCAGCGCCAGCCCCGAATAGACCGTCCAGGCAACCATCGCTACTCCCAGCACCCAGAGGACTAGCCGCGCCCTCGTGCGCGAGCCGAGGGAGCGGGAAATGTCGTTGAACCAGATCCGCCAGGTAATCCAGTGAATGGCACGGGTTACTGTGCCGGCGGACGGATAGTGGCTGAGCGCACTCATGGGAGGGCCTTGTCCTCCTGATGACGCGAGGCAGCTTTTGACCCGAGCCAGAGCAGTGTTCCAAGCACTAGCGCGAGAACTATTGGGCCCAGCGGGTTGAAATACATACTGGTCTCAGGCCCACCGGCCTGGTTTCTGCCGGAGCTGACTTCCAACACCACCGGAACCGAGACGTCGCCGCCGGTGACGAACGTGGCGACGAATATTGCCACCAACACGACTACTGAAATTACGGTTCCGATTCCCAACGCTTTACCGAAGTTCATAACTATTCCTTACTGGTCTTCAATGGAGCTCCAGAGGATTTTTCTCTCTGGTGCGGATGGTCAGGGAGAAACGAGCAGGTTCCGTAGCTGTTCTTCCTTGCCCTTCATTGTGGCTTTGAGGCCGGTTGCCTGAATGAACAGCTCTTCCAGGGATCCAGTTCCGGACTGCTCCATCAAACGGGCAGGTGTGCCGGAGCTGACCACTTTGCCGCCCGCGAGAATAACCACCGAGTCGCAATAGTGTTGGGCGGCAAGCAGGTCGTGGGTGGCGACCAAGGCAGCACCGCCGTCCTGTACGAAGGTCTTCAGAATGACATTCATCAGCATTCCCGCCTCGGGATCGAGGCCGCGCATTGGCTCATCCAACACAAGCAGTTGAGGATGATGCGCGAGCGCGAGCACGAGCTGAAGTTTGCGTTTCATTCCGTGGGAGTACGCCCCGACGTATTTGTCTAGGTGCTCGTCGAGCCCGAGCAGCTCAAGCAAGCGCTGTGAGAGGTGATCGTCGAATACCGGGCGGAGCCGCCGGTAGAATCCGACGGTCTCAGTACCCGTTAGGGATTCAGGGATTGGCAGGTCATCTGGAAAGAACCCAAAGAAGTCCTTAGCCGGCAAGGTTGAATGCTCCTCCCCGCCAATGAGGATCTGGCCCTCTGTCGGTTCGATGAATCCCGTAATAGAGTGAATAGTGGTGGACTTACCTGACCCATTAGGTCCCAGGAGACCGGTGACTTCCCCTTGACGAACGTCAAAGGAGACGTCCTGGACGCCTATCCGGGATCCATACATTTTAGTCAGGCCGGCTACATGTAGCGGGTCAGGTAAGTCCACCATTTTCTTCCTTCGTTAGAGTATGCAGGGAGTTACCGAGGGGCTAGTAGCAGCCAAGCTTGATGCCGATCTTGATTCCCCATGGCCCGCGGATGGCCTCGATTCTCCCGTTGAATCCTCCGTATCCGGCGTTCCGGCAGTAGACGAAGGCAATGGCCGCGGCTACGACCAAGATGCCAATCAGCACCAGCCAAACCCACCGGAAGCCAGTTGTTGCTTCCCGTGTGGTTTCGATGGTGCGGATCAGATGGTTTTGCAACCCGAGCTGCTTTCCTAACGTGTATTCAGCAATAGTGGACATGGTGCGCCTTTCCCAAGGTGTTGTTGGAGCTAAGGCGCCTATGTGATCTGCAGACACCTTGATCGACGATCGATCAAGTCCAATCCAAATGCCGTTTACAGATTAAGTCAATGAGTTTACACGGTTTTGTTTACTGTGAAACGACGAGGACTGCCGGCCCACCTTCGGGGCCGGCAGTCCCCGTCAGGCCCCGGCGATCAAGTAATCCCTCATACGGGCCAGTCGTCACCCCCGGAGAGCGGCGTGGCCAGACTGGACAGGGACGCCGAGGTGGCCCCGGTTGGGACAGATGCGCCGATTTCGACGACGCCTGCCGGACTGGAGACGAATAGAACCAATGCCAAAATTGTAGAGACCATGAATTCCCCCGCGTGTTCCGCTGATGATGTGACTATGACATGAATAGTGATATCTTGGTTTACAGAACTTGTAAAGCACTTTTCCCACCTGACAACTCTCGAGGTTTTATGACGATCGAATTCGGTGAGCAGCTCAGGGAAGCACGGCGCCGAGCCGGACTCACCCAACGCAAGCTTGGCAACGGGCGGTACTCGACCAGCTACGTCTCGCTGCTTGAAAGCGGCAAGCGGGAGCCAACCCCGCCAGTGCTGGTCGACTTCGCTATGAGCCTGGGCCTAAGCGAATCAGTACTTAGGTCCTGGACCAGCCCGGTTCGACCCGAGGACACAGCGCTCGCCGCGGCAGCACACAGTGCGAACATGATGTTCAATCTGCGTGACTTCACCGCATCGCTGGAAGCGGCCGCCTATGCGGCGCGGGTCGCCGCCGATATCGGGGACACTGCGCTGTGGTGGAATACGTCGTTTGTCGCGGCAGAATGCCATTACGCCCTGAGTGACTATCCGCCAGCACGGACCATCATGGAAGAACTGCTCGGCAGTCCACTGGCGGCCCGGTCCGACCCATTGAGGGCCAAAGCGGCCACTTTCCTTTCCTCAGTTCACCGCCTTCAAGGCAACTTCCCATCGGCTATAAAACTGGCCGAGGATGCCCTGGCTGCCTCCGACCCGACCCTCTGCGCGGTAGATGCCGTCCAGGCGTCAATGGCTCTGATCGCCGCAGCAACCGAACTGGGCCAGCTGGATCAAGCCTGGGAAACGGCCGCGGCCCTCAGAGGCTCATTGGAGAATACTGACCTTCCACGGCAAACCCGGGGAAAGGCGGCCTGGGCGATCGGCAACACCGCTTACGCCAGACGGGACATCGCTACCGGCCAGGTCTGCCACCATCGGGCTGCCGAGTTGCTCCAGCCGGGCGACAGCCTCGAACTGTGGACACATTTCCTGCAAGCCGCCGCGTCCGCACGACTCAGGGCCGGCATAGCCGATGCTGCTACCGAAGATCTCATCAATCGAGCGGAAGTAGCTGCGACATTGCTCAACGCACACGACGACGAGGTCAAGCTGCAGCTTATCCGTGCCCGCTGGTACGCCCTCACTGACGCCCCCGAGCGAGCGCTTTCTCTCCTGAAGGACGTCCACACATATCAGGAGATACTTTCGTCTTCACAACAGGCCGAGGTTGCCCTGCTTCTCGGCCAAATGCATCGGCAGCTCGACCACCCGGCGGAGGCACGAACGCATTTCCTCTCGGCGGCAAAACGTTTTGCCGACACCGGACTGGCAGATCGCGCCTCAGAAGTCCTGGCGCAGCTCATTGACATCGATGAGCCGGCTACTCCTTAACGGCCCCGGCGGAAGCGTTCATGATCTTCTTCTGGAAGACGAAGAAGACGATTGCCACCGGAATGGTCATCAGCGCAGCAGCTGCCAGCTTCAGGGGGTATTGCGTTCCCTGGCTGAGCTGACCTGACGCCAGCTGGGCGACGCCCTTGGTCAGGGTAGTCAGGGCCGGGTCCTGGGTGGAGATGATGAAGTGGTTGAGTTCGTTCCAGGACCCCTGGAAAGACAGGATGACAATGGTCATCACCGCAGGCCGGGCCATCGGTAGGACGATGGACCAGAACGTACGGAAGGTGCCGGCCCCGTCCACGCGGGCCTGCTCCTCCACGCTCGGCGGGATGGATTCGAAGAAGTTCTTCATGATGAAGACACCCGCGGCATCAGCGAGTAGCGGCAGGATCATGCCAGCATAGGAGTCGTAGATCCCCAGTTGGTTGATCACCAGGAACTTGGGGATCAGGAGCACGACGCCGGGCACCGCCATGACAGCGACCAGCAATGCGAACACCAGGCCGCGGCCACGGAAGTTGATGCGGGCCAGGGCGTAGCCGGCGAGGCAGTTGAAGAACACCCGCCCCGCTGTCACAAAGATGGTGACGATGAAGGAATTCTGGGCCCATTTGGGGAAATCCGAGTTGGCGAACAGGGTTTCGTATGCCGCAAAGGTCCAGTGCGGTGGGATGAGTCCCAGCGGGTCCTGGGCGGCGTCGGGCTCGGTCTTGAAGGACGTGGCCACCTGGATGATGAACGGGAAGATATAGATGATGGCCAGCGTGACCAGCACGAGGTAGGTGATCCAGGCGCCACGAGTGACCTTCCGCCGCCGGTTCTTGACCCGCTGCGGGACCTCAGCTGCCGGGGCCGGCTCTGATGCTGGAGCAGTGGTGATGCTCATCGCCGGTCTCCTTCGGTGGTGCCAGTCGTGGTGGTGTCGCCAGGGCCTGTGCCGGTTGCGCGGTCAGAATGCCGGACGGTCGACTGCGCCGCTGCCATGGTTTTCGGATCTGCGCCCACCGGAACCATCCGGCGCCGTTTGGGGATGTCCCGTTCCCGCAGCGCGTACCGTTGCAGCAGGGTAAGCACCACGATGATGCCGAAGAGGACGAATGCGATGGCTGCACCTTCGCCCCAACGCTGGTTGTTGAAGGCGGAGTTGAAGGACAGGTAGGCCGGGGTCAGCGTGGTCTTCGCCGGGCCGCCCTGCGTGCCGACGTAGATTTGGTCAAAGACCTGCCAGGTACCGATCAGCCCGAGGGTGAGCACAGTAAACAGGGTGGGCCGAAGCATGGGGAGGGTGACCTGCCAGAACCGTTGCCAACCCGAGGCGCCGTCGACCATCGCTGCCTCCTGCACTTCCCCGCTGATGTTCTGCAGGGCGGCAATGAAAAGCAGCATGAACGTGCCCGAGGTGGTGAAGATGGCCATCAGCACGAACGCGCTCATCGCTACTGACGGTCCGGCCAGCCATTCCCAGCCGGGGATTCCCAGGAAACCTGGGTCCTGCAGTCCGGCCGGAGCCTGGTTCAGACCGAAGACTGAGAACACAATGTGGAAGACACCGCGCGGGTCCTGGAACCAGTTGGGGCCGTCGATGGCAATGAAAGAGAGCACCTTATTGACGACGCCGTTTGCGCTGAAGAGGAACAACCACAGCACGGTGATCGCCACGGAGCTGGTCACCGAGGGAAAGTAGAAGGCGGTGCGGAATAGGCCGCGGCCCTTGAGTACCTGCTTGTTCACCATGACCGCCAGGAACATGGCTAGTGCGGTCTGCAGGGGCACTACCAGCAGCACGTAGTAAAAGTTGTTCCGGATGGCGGTACCGAAGTCCCGTGCAGCGAGGCCTTCCCCGCCGAGGATGCTGGAGAAGTTTTCGCCGCCGACAAAATTGACGTCGCCGCCGAAGGGGCTGCCGCGTCCGGTCCAGTCCGACACGCTGACCCAGATAGCCATCAGGACAGGGATCACCAGGAACAGGCCGAGGATCAGTACCACTGGGGAAATGAAGAGCCACCCGGTCAGGCCGGTGCGACCCTGAATGCCCGTGCGTTTCCTGAAAGCCGGCGGTGATTCCGTGCTGCCGGACGGCTTCTTTGCCGCTGTACTACGTGCCACTGTGTCCTCGTTCTATTACCCCAGGGTCATTAGATGGTGGTGACCGCAGGAGCGCCCGATAGATCGGACGGTCAGGGCGCTCCTGCGGCGGTGGTGCTGCTGTTATCCGGCGTCGGCTACGACAGCTTCCATGTCTGTCTGGAGGGTGTCGAGCACCTGCTGAAGATCAGCGGTTTTGATGGTCTCAAGCTGAGCGTTCAGTTCCGCGAGCACATCCGAGGCACCGGGCTGGGCTGGCAGGTTCTGCGCGTAATCGCCACCGGCGATGAACGCTGCGAGGTCCGGGTACGTGGTGGCCCACTCCTCGGCGGCAGACTGCAGCGACGGCATGACGCCGAACGCTTCAGCGAAACCGAGCTGGCTCTCGACCGTGGTCAGGTGAGCGACCAGTTCCTTGGCGCCCTCGATGTTGTCGCTGTCAGCGGCGATGCCCCAGCAGTTGGTGAACTGCAGGGTTCCCGGCCCAGCGGGACCGGCGGGAAGTTCGGCTACCTGATAGTCGACGTCGGGGAAGTCGTTGGTCATGGCACCGGCAATCCAGTTGCCTTCGATAACCATGGCAGCCTGACCCTTGCCGAATGCTTCGCCACCCCAGCCTGCGCCGAGATCCGACGAGTAGGAGGCAACGCCGTCGTTCATCATTTCCTGCACGTAGGTCAGACCCTCGACGTTTTCGGGGCTGTTGACGGTTGCTTCACCATCGGTGACCAGCCCGCCGCCGGCCTGCGCGGTGAAGACGCCGAGGCGCTGG
The DNA here is from genome assembly GCF_015751665.1 of Arthrobacter sp. CAN_A1. Classification (NCBI taxonomy): domain Bacteria; kingdom Bacillati; phylum Actinomycetota; class Actinomycetes; order Micrococcales; family Micrococcaceae; genus Arthrobacter; species Arthrobacter sp. CAN_A1. The sequence goes on from NZ_JADOUR010000002.1 coordinate 269,647, forward strand.
AATTCAGGACCGAATCCGAGGCCAACCACGTCGTCGGTGGTGAGTTCCTGGGCAACGGTGCTGAGCTCTTCCCAGGTGGTGGGAACGTCGTCTTCGGTGAGGCCGGCCTCTTCCCAGAGGGTGTTGTTGATGATCAGGCCCAGGGTGGAGAAGTCCTTGGGTGCACAGTAGAGCTGGTCTTCGTAGGTGAAAGCCTCCTGGAGGGCAGGGTAGAAGTCGTCCTTGTTTTCCAGGTCGTCGCCATAGGGCTCCAGCGAACCGTTCGCCGCGTACCCGGCGAACAGGTCGGTGGATACGTAGAACACGTCGGCTGGCTCGCCCGAGGCGAAACCCTGGCTGAGCTGCTGCGGCAGGTCGGAGGCGACGCTGACGCTCGCGTCCATGCCTGACTCGGAAGCCCAGGCATCGACGGCGTCGGTGACGGCGGTGGTCTCTGCCTCGCCGGAGGACCCGATCAGCACGGAGATCGGGGCGTCAGTGGCGCCCTCCGACTCGGTGGACTCACCTTCTGACCCCGAGAATCCCGATCCGCCACAGGCGCTCAACGCCAGGGCCGCTGCAGCTGTAACAGCGACGGCGAGCGTCTTCCTGCGGGTGCGGAAGTTTCCAGTCTTCATTGTCTGTTTCCTCATTCTTTTGTTTACTTCGAACTATCTAGGGGGGATTGAAGTGTGTGGGTCATGCCAGCCAGCCGTCGCCAGCGAGCGGGTGCGGGAACCGTTGCGCCAGGGTGGGCCGCAGCAGGAGGTGTTTGTCGGGGCGGCCGCTCTCCGCGTCACCGGACAGGGTATGGGTGAGCACTCTGATGATCTGCCGGGCGGCGTCCTCGATCGGCTGGGCAACGCTGGAGAGCCCGACGGCGGTGGCCACCGGGGTGTCGTCGAAGCCGATGACGTCGGGGGTCGCGGGGGCGGGGTGGTGGCCCCTGAAGGTCGCGAGCGCACCGAGTGCGAGGCTGTCGCTCGCGCAGACGACGGCGGTGGCTCCGGCGGCGATGAGCTGCTCGGCGGCGCGCGCGCCAGCAGGGACGCCGTCGTGCACCTCGACGTCCAGCTGGTCTGCAAACACGCCGGCCGCTTGCAGCGCGCGCCGCCACCCGGTCCGGCGGTCATCGCCGGCGCCGGAGCCGGTTGGCCAGCCGATGAACCCGATCGCCGTGTGTCCCTGGTCGAGCAGCAGGCGGGTGGCCTGCTCGGTGCCGGCGCCGCCGTCGACGTCAACCCAGGGGTGCAGTGAGCTGAACGGATCTTCAGTGTCGCTCCACGGTCGGCCGAAGGAAGCGAACGGGATCTCATGCTCAAGCAGCCAGGCCGTGCGCTGGTCGCCGTGATGGGTGCCGGTGAGGACAAAGCCATCCAGGTCGGCGACGTTGAGGAGGTCTTCGTACTGCCGGACTTCGTCGTCATCGGTGGCTGCGCTGAACAGGGTCAGACGGTAGCCGTCCCCCTGGGCGGCCTCAGTGAGGGCATGGAGGAACCGGTCGAGGATGGAGCCGTTGATACCATCCACCACCGGCATCATCCGGATGCCCAGGTTCATGGAGCGGCGGGTTCGCAGTTGCCGGGCGGCGGAGCTGGGCCGGTATCCGCTCTCGGCGATGGCGTGCTCCACCCGCAGCCGGGTCTCTGGCTTGACCCGATGGGGGGCGTTGATAACGTTGGAAATGGTCTGCCGGGACACGCCGAGGGATTCGGCCAGGCTGACCAAGGTTGCCTTCGCCATCGAACTCCCTCGTTTCCCAATCACGGCAGTTTCTGATGGACTGCCTGTTTACAACAATATGAACGTTCAAATATGATGTCAATCACTAAGTTGAACGATCAAATAACGTTTTGGCGATAGTGTCAAGGCGACAACACCCACCACCCAGGAGTTCATGTGGCCTACCGCCAGCCGTATCTGCACAACCTCTCCGGCGTTTTCAGCGCGCCGGTCCAGGCCTGGGCGGACGATCACGGCCAGATTCGCGGCCATGGTGCGCAAGGCATCCACTGCGGTGACGACAGGGTCCTCAAGGAGGTCATCCTGACGGTCAACGGCGAGGAGGCCGAGTGGGTTTCCACTCAGGTCCGGTCGGCCAACCGGGTGGATTACCTCTACTTCGTAAGGGTCCAGGCCCCCGTCGCTGACCCACTGCTCTACCTCACCCGGACCCGCATCGCGGATGCCGAAGGTATCAGTGAGGAGATCAAAATCCAGTCGGCCCACAGTTTCCTGGCCCATCTTGAGGTGCAGTGCCGCCTGGTGGCGGACAGCACTCCGATGGAGAAGGTCAAGTCGGGCGCCGCGCCGCATGTCGACATCGATGTCACCGGCCCCCGCTGGAACTGGCGTGGCCCGGACACCTCGGTGACGCTGGACACCGGCAGCGCCCGTACCGAGTACGAGGGCAATCACATCCGGCTCATCTGGATGACCGAGGTGGAGCCCGGCGGTACCGTTGTCCTGCCGTGGCGGGTTTCCCTCACGGACAGCGCCGCCCCGATGGTGGCACCGAGCACTCCCGTCCTGGAGGCCCCTCGACTGGCCGAACCCCGGCTGCAGAGCCTGCTCAGTCAGTCGGTTTCAGACCTCAACGGGTTGCGGATGGCCACGGCGGACCGGCCGGAGGACACTTTCCTGGCCGCCGGGGCGCCCTGGTTCTTCACCATGTTCGGGCGGGACTCTCTGATCGCTGCACGAATGCTCCTTCCGCTAGATACGGCTCTCGCGGGCAGCACCCTGCGCGCTCTGGCCTCACGTCAGGGTGACAGCACTGATCCACTGACCGCTGAGCAGCCGGGCAAGATCCTGCACGAGGTCCGCCGTGGCACGCTGCAGTTCGAAGAGGGCGGGAACGGGATTTCCCTCCCCCCGGTCTACTTCGGCACCATCGACGCCACTCCGCTGTGGATCTCCCTGCTCCACGATGCGTGGCGGGCCGGTCTGCCTACCGCCGAGGTGGAGGCGCTGCTGGATCATCTGGAAGCAGCACTGGTGTGGCTGCGCGATCACGGCGATTCCGACGGCGACGGCTTCCTCGAATACCTCGATACCAGCGGCCACGGGCTGGCCAACCAGGGGTGGAAAGATTCAGGGGATTCAATCCGCTGGCACGACGGCGCACTCGCCGACGGCCCGATCGCTCTCGCAGAGGTCCAGGCCTACGCCTACGAAGCCGCGATGGGCGGGGCGGCCCTGCTGGACGCGTTTGGCCGACCGGGCTCGGGCGACTGGCGGGATTACGCCAACAAGCTGGAGATCCGGTTCCGGGAATCCTTCTGGTGCAGCGATGAACTCGGGGCATACCCGGCGATCGCGCTGGACGCCGCGAAGCGCCCGGTCGACGGAGTCACCAGCAACATGGGTCATCTCCTCGGGACGGGCATCCTCAACCTCGAGGAGCAGGCTGCGGTGGTCCGGCGGTTGATGGACCCCACCATGTTCTCCGGCTACGGCATCAGGACCGTCTCCACCACCAACGGCGGGTTCTGGCCTACCCGGTACCACGCCGGATCAGTGTGGAGCCATGACACGGGCATGATCATCAGCGGTCTCACCAAGGATGGCTTCGCCGACGACGCCCGCACCCTCGCCTCAGGGCTCCTCCGCGCCGCCGAGGGCTTTGACTGGCGCCTCCCGGAACTGTTCTCGGGCCACGCGTCCGACGACGTCTGGCCGCCGGTCCCCTACCCTGCGTCCTGCCGCCCGCAGGCGTGGGCAGCGGCGTCGGCGGTCCCGATCGTGACCGCTCTCGGGGGCTTCGCCTAGCCCTCGAGGGCGTCCTGCGGGGTGTGCGGAGGGTGAACTGCCTCCCAACGCTGGCGGGGCAGCGCCTCACGATGATTCGTCTGCAGGAAAATGACCATGGATTCGCGGATCAGGCACTGCAGGTCCCACAGGGCGTCGTTGTCTGCTGCGCTGACCAGTACCCGGGCACGCACCATCCCGTCGGTGGCCTGGGTAATTTGCAGGGTGCTGGTGCGTCCGTCCCAGAGCGGGGTGTCGCTGAGCACCATGAGCAGGTGAGCCCTCATGGACTCGATCGGTACCCGCCAGTCGAGGTCCAGATCGACCGTTCCCAGCAGTTCGGAGCGGCTGCGGGTCCAGTTCTCAAACGGCGTGGTGGTGAAGTAGGTCGACGGCAGGATCAGCCGGCGGTCGTCCCAGACTTTGACCACCACGTAGGTCATGGTGATTTCCTCGACCGTCCCTAACTGCTCTTCGACGAATACTGTGTCATCGATGCGGAGGGCGTCGGTGAAGGCCAGCTGCACCCCGGCGAATACGTTGGCCAGAGAGCTCTGCACTGCCAGTCCAGCGACGATCGAGATCAGGCCCGCCGATGCCAGAATGCCCGCGCCCAAGGCCCGCACCTCGGGGATCGTCAGGAGGACGCTGGCCAGGGCGAGGGTAATCACCAAAGCCACCCCCACCCGGCGGGCCAGCATGATCTGCGTCTTGAGACGCCGCATGCGCCCATGGTCAACCGTGTCCCGCCCGTACTTCCGCAGCGCTACCGCCTCAAACACGAGCAGGAGCGACGCGACCAGCCACGCGACAGCACCAATCAGACCCAGCACCAATGCGTAGTCCACCGGCGCAAACCAGTCAGTGTCAGCGGCGGTCACTCCGAGGGCTATCCGTGCACCAGCAATTGCAAGCACTAACCGGACAGGATTGAGCGCCCGACTGGAGGCGCCTTGGATGGCGGGCACCTTCCGCAACGATCGGGCACCGACCCGCCGCAGGATCGCCGCCAGAAGTACTGCTGAGATCAATGCCGCCGCGACGGCGACCACCGGTGCAAACATACTGACGAGTTCATCCATGACTTCACCGTCTCAGACGACAGTGGGTGACTGTCCAGCCGGAAGGGTGAACTGTGGGGAGACTCTCATCTCCCCCTCAGGCCGGGATCAGGGCCTGGCTAGTAGAGGAAAATGTCGAACCATTCGCGGTTGTGTGCGTGGATCAGCACCAGGAACAACACAAAGTCGAACAGCAGGTGGACCGCCACAATGTAGCTCAGCGATTTGGTCTTCTTGAAGATCCAGCCCTGCACCAGAGCAAAGGGGTAGATCAACAAAGGCCCCCAGGCGTGGAAGCCCAGTTCCCAGAGGAACGAGGTGAACAGCACCGCCTGCAGCATGTTGGCCTGCCAGTCCGGCAGATGCCGCCGCAGCAGGGTGAAGGCGGTGCAGATGAAGAACAGCTCATCCCAGATACCCAGCACGTTGGTCCCAAGGAACAGCCTCGCCACCGTGCTCCCATCGGACGCCGCGGGCCAGTTCTCAAACACGCCAGTCGGAATCATATAGACGGGAAGCAGGAGATACCCCATCACGACGACGGCCATCAGGTACCAGCGCTCGGTCCTCGTCCACTTCTGGCCCGTGAAAACGGGAAACCGAATCGCATGGTCCCTGAAGACAAACCGGGAAATCGAATACGGCAACCCCACCGCGAGGACCATCGCCGTACCCATGATGAACATGTGGCTGAAGCTGATATCGGTGGTGATCGGCACCAGACTCATGATGACCAAACCCAGCGCAAGTAAGGACAGATCCTTGAACAGCTGCCGGCCAATGACGAATGATGACGCCAGCGCCGCTGCGAGCAACAGGTAGCCCAACCACCGCTGATCCAGCCCGAACATCACAAACCCCGACGAGGCAACGAGCACCGCCGGAACCAGGTTCGCAGCGCTCTTGCGGGTCTCCCGGAGGGTGTCCGGTGCGGATGTCATACCCATGAGATTACCGTCGGGGCCGAGTCGGTAGGAGCAGATGGAGGAATTTCGGAGGATTTGGCGCTATACAGGAAACAGGAATGCCATCACACCACCGGGAGCTGCACCATGGAATACGACTTCGATGTCCTCATTGTTGGCGCCGGACCGGCGGGCATGGCGGCCGCGGTGCGCGCCGCAGAGCTGGGCGCCCGGGTGGGCGTGGTGGAGCGGGCGCGGCTCGGCGGGACCTGCGTGAACTCCGGGTGCGTGCCCACGCGGGTCCTCGCGAAGACGGCCCGGCTGTACCGGGAGGTCCGCACCGCCTACGACTACGGGATCGTCGTTGCCGAGCCCTCAGTCGACTGGCCCCAGATTGTCCGCCGGGTCAGGTCCACCGTGGACCGGGTGCTTGCGGCCAAGGGGTACGACGACGTCGTCGCCCGGTTGGGCATCACCCTGCTCACCGGCGACGCGTCGTTCGCTGATTCACACACCCTGACCGTGGGCGGCCGCCCGGTGACCGCCGGATCCGTCATCCTCTGCGTGGGCGGCAGCGCGCGGCGGCTACCCATTCCTGGCGCCGAGCATGCGGTGCTTCCCCCGGACATCCTCGACCTGCCGGACCTCCCTGGCGCGATTGCAGTGATCGGCGGCGGGCACACCGGGGCTCAACTGGCCACCATTTTCCACGCGCTCGGCTCGCGGGTGCTGCTGCTGGACCTGGCGCCGCGGATCCTCACCACCGAAGACGCCGATGTCTCGGCCGCGGTCACCGACGGATTCCGCACCCGGGGTGTGCGCGTCGAGACAGGGATTGCCGGGATTGATCACATAACCAAGGACGACGACGGGCTGCGCCTGCACTGGCGCAACGCCTCCGGAGAACACGTCGAGGTGATGGACGCGGTGGTGATGGCTGCCGGGTGGCCGGCGAACATCGACTCCCTGGACCTGCCGGCGGCCGGGATCCAGGCCCAACGTAATGCCATCCCGGTGGACGACTATCTGCGCTCAAATATCCCCCATGTCTTTGTGGCGGGTGACGCGAACGGGTCCAGCATGCTGGTGCAAGCCGCGGTCTTCGAGGGAGAAACGGCCGCGGAAAACGCTGTCCTCGGGGCGCACCGGACCACCCCTCACCATCTGCTGCCGGCGGGCGGTTTCACCGATCCGGACTACGCCGGGGTGGGCCTCACCGAGGAGGCGGCACGGCAGCGTGACCGGGAGGCGGCCGTCGTCGTCGTGCCCTACGGCGAGGTGGAGCGGCCCATCATTGACGACCGCGAACAGGGGTTCCTGAAACTGGTGCTAGACCGGCATCGTGAGCTGATCCTCGGCGCGCACGCGGTGGGCGAGAACGCCGTCGAAGTGATCCAGGCGGTCGCTGCGGCGATGGCCGCAGGGACCGACGTCGCTACCCTTGCCCGGGTGAAATTCGCCTACCCCACCTACACGGCGATCATCGGGGTGGCGGCCCGGGCAGCCCTCCGTCGCCCGCCCGGGGACCCTGGGGACTCCGGGGACTCGGAGCGCCCGTCTGCCCCCGCGTCCCCCTCATTGAGTCAACACCAATGACCAGTTTCCCGTCGGATTTTGGTTATATGTGTTGACTCGACGCGGGGGATGCGGGGGTGGCGGTGGCCGAACGCGCGTCCCGACGTCGCCAGTACGCGGCAAGGACGGCACCGGAGACGTTGTGCCAGATGGAGAAGATGGCGCCGGGCAAGGCAGCCTCGGGGGTCAGATACTGGCGGGCGAGGCCGGCGGCGAGACCCGAATTCTGCATTCCCACCTCGATCGCCGTGGTCCGTCGCGACGCCGTTGGCAACCGGAATAGCCGGGCCGCACCGTAGCCGAGCGCGTAACCGAGCCCGTTGTGGAGGATGACGGCCACCAGGACCAGCAGCCCCGCCGAGAAGATGATCCCGGCGCTGCCGGAGACTACAGCCACCACCACCAGCGTGATTGCGCCGACCGACAGCCAGGGCAGCACGGGAAGGCACCGGGCAACCAGTGACGGCAGGAAGCGGCGAACCGCCAGTCCGAGCAGGACGGGGAGCAGGACAATCTGAACAATGGAGAATGCCATGGACCCGGCGTCCACCGGCATGTACTGTCCGGCGAGCCAGAGCGCCAGCACCGGGGTGAGGAGGGGTGCAAGCAGGGTGGACACCGATGTCATGGCGACCGAAAGGGCGACGTCGCCCTTGGCCAGGTACGCCACCACATTGGACGCGGTGCCGCCCGGGCAACACCCGACCAGAATGACGCCCGCGGCTAGCGCGGGAGGCAGTCCCAGAGCCGCTGCAATCAGCCAGCCGAGGATCGGCATGATCATGAACTGCGCCACCACTCCGATCACGACGGGCACCGGACGCTTGGCGATCAGCGCGAAGTCCGGTGCGGTGAGAGTGAGGCCCATCCCGAACATAATGATGCCCAGCAGGGGGTTGATCCACGGCCCCATCCCCGTGAACGTGCCGGGGGTCAGGACGGCGACGGCGCCACCAGCGAGAATCAGTAGCGGGAACAGGGTCACCGCCAGGCGGGCGCTCCGCTCCTCGGCGGCAGACTCTGGAGCGGAAACGGGCGGCGTGTCTGGGGTAGCTGGCAGAGGAGACATACCTACTGGACTACCACGGTTGCTTCGGTCCCCTGTAATTGTCCAGCCAGTGTGAACGCGGTGCTGCTAGGGTTGAACCATTCCGAAACTGCACAGTGGACTTACCATTATGTGCCGCGGGGTGTGCAACCACCCTCCCGCTGGCTATCCCACTGCAGAGACTTAAGGAGCACAATGGCAACTATGGACAGCAAGTTTTCTGTAACCGAAGAGTCGTCGAGCAAGCATCCGCATGATTGGGGCCGGGCCATGGCAGTGGCGATCAGCCGTCTGGTCGAAATGGCGCATGAGGCAGGTGACGTGGTGGAGCACGAAAACCTCTATGGAGAGGACCTTCATCTGTTCGTCCGCGAGACGGAAGAAGGCGCGGACATCACCATGTCCTGGACGCCCAAGGAAACCAAGGATCCATCACCCAAGAGGTCTGAATGGGAAATCTAGGAGGAACTCTATGACAGCACCAAACCCCGACCCCCAGGGCGACAAGATCACTGGGCTAGAGCCGGGCGGCGGAGTTCCGCCGGGCGAGACCCCACCGGGCGAATCGTCGACAGTCGGACCACAGGGTCACGATGAGGGAACCTCCAAGGGGAACAACCCATTGCCGTGGCTGGTCGGCATTGGAGTGGTCTTCGTGGCCTGCATCGTGCTGTTCGTTGTCGGCCGTCTGGTCGACGTCTTCTGATCCACGCCGCACAGCAACGCGCCCGTAGTAATCCACTACGGGCGCGTTTCCTGGTTAAGGGGTGCTACAGGCTGTAATACTCCCGCAAGGCAGCAGCCTGCTCGTCGGTCAGCTCCGACTCGGCTGTCAGATCCGGCGCATCCGTGATCTTGTTCTTGGTGTATGCGACGTGCAGGTCGCCGCCGTCGAGCCGGGCGCCGCCGAACGGGATGAAATGCTCCCGGGTATTGAACAGCCCGAGGGCCACGGTGACGAAGGTAGGCTCGCCGGTGCGCGCATCCAGGTGAACCTGTGACACCTCGCCCAGCTTCTCACCGTCGGCGTCCCAGGCGGTGGCTACCTGCAGGTCGTGAATGTCCAGCTGTGCCATGGTGCATCTCCATCCCTTGGTGAAACTAAGTGTGCTGATCCTATTCCAGCCCACGCACGCCCGGAGAGCAACTTCAGCCGCCGGGGATGCCCACAGAAACGGCCCCCAGGCTCAGGCTCGCCGGTTACAACCGGCGAGCCTCGCCCTGAGGGCCGTTTTTCCCGCTGGGAAGCGCGTTTAGCCCTCAGCCTGTTGTGCAGCCTCATCCAGCATGGGAAGGAACGTGTCCAGGGCCCAGGGAAGGCTCAACGGGTTGGCTGCGGAAATGGACAGTGTCAGGGTGTTGTCCGGGTCCGCCACCAGGGCGCCGGACTCCACCGCCGGGATCTGACCCAGCAGCGGGTCTTCGGCGATGGCTTCGATGGTCGACTCGTCCGGCACCCAGGTCACGAAGATGTCAGATTCCAGCTCGTTGGCACGCTCGGCGGACCAGGGAATGAAGAACTCCTCTGAGCCCTCGGTGTTCTCGGTGACGACGTCGGCCTGCACCATCCCGATCGATTCAAGGAACCGTGGCCGGTTGTCGTTCGCCGTGTAGATACTCACGCCTTCGGCACTGGCGGGCTCAAGGTTGCCGTAGATGAAGGTTTTGCCCACGACGGACGGGTACTCAGCCGCTGCAGAGGCAACCGTCTCTTCGGTTTCGGTCACCAGCTCTTCGGCTTCCTCGGCCAGTCCAAGGGCCTCCCCGATGATGCGGGTCGACTCTTGCCACGGGGTGCCATAGGCAACCTCGGGGTACGCAACTACTGGTGCGATCTCGCTCAGGGTGTCATAGTCTTCCTGCGTCAGCCCCGAGTATGCCGCCAGGATGATGTCCGGGTTGGTTGCAGCAACCTCGTCGAACGCGTACCCGTCAACTTCCGAGTACTGAACCGGTGCGTTTTCGGTGCCGATGGCCGCACCGAGCTCCTCGAGCTTGGCGTCCTTCCATGGCGTCGAATCGTTCTCGTTTCCACCGTACGCATCGCTCTGCATCCCCACGGGGACGACGCCGAGCGCCAGGGCAACATCAGCGTTGACCCAGTCGACTGTGGCCACCCGCTCGGGCAGCTCGGGGATGACCGTCTCGCCGAAGGCGTGCTCGATCGTCACGGGAAACTGATCCGCCGCTCCGGCAGCTTCGGGAGCCCCGGAACTCGAGCCGCCATCAGCGGGGCCCGTACTGCAGGCGGACAGGGCAAGGATTGCGGCGGCTGCGGTGGCGGCAGCGGCCAGACCGCGCATGCGTGTGGGGGCCATGGGGCTCCTCGACTTTCGGGAAACTGAGACTCGCGTCCGTCCGGACGCAACGAAAGTAAGGTTACCCTACCCTTACGTCTATTACGAAATGTTTGTGTTGCGTAATAGATAATCGCTTAGGGCTGTACAGCCTGCTGGGTTCCGGGTTCAATCGCTCGGTAGATGAACCACGCGGCTGCCCCGAACAGCGGCGCGACGACGACGAGCGCTATCCAGACCGCTTTGGCCGTCGAGGGGAGCCCTGCGCCGCGCGCAATCGAGACGATCGCCGCGAGAGCGAGACCTGCCAAAGCAGCCCACGCGACGACTATCCACACCATCCACGTTCCCAAACCCAGCATCGTCCAGTCCCCCTTAGTGCTCCCCGACGATGAGCGCCGGCCGAGCCGTCGTCGTCCGCGTGGACCCTACCCTAGCGAAGAGCCGGTTCCGGCGCAGTGGCAGCCAGCGACGAAAGATACGTCACGAGCGCCCCCGGGGCGGAGCGCGGCGCCTGGGCCTCGACCACAGCGTTGTAGTTGGTGTTGGTATTGACGTCATAGGTCAGCACCCGGCCGTCGGCGGTTTCAATGAACTCGATCCCACACACCTCAATGTTGTTCCGGCGGGCAAACTCAAGGTATTTCTCGATGATCGGGTGGTCAAAGCCCTCCCGCAGGCTGAACAGCTGCTGTCCTTCCTCCGGTTCGATGGTGGCGCCGGGCGGCATGATGGGTTTGCCGGTCACCGGGTCGATCGCGCACGCGTCGGCCGGGCAGAGTTGGAATCCGCCGCGCGCCGTATCAGCCTGGATGGCGTAGATGAACTCGCCGCCCACAATCTCGACCCGCGTGATGATGGGTTCCGCTGCCTGGATGAACTCCTGGATCAGCGTGATACCGTCCTGGGGTTCCTCGAACTCGGGCGACGCCACGTAGTCGGCCAGTTCCTCATGGCTTTCAAACTTCCGCACACCCAGGCCCTTGCCGCCCTGGTTGTGCTTGGTGATAAACGGCGTCGGGAAGCCAGCCGCGGCGTCGAGGATCCGTTCTTTGCCGATGGCCGCGACGGTGCGGGGCGTCTCGATGCCTGCCGCCTTCAGCGCGGTCAGCTGATCCACCTTGCTCATCTCCAGCTCAAGGATCCGCCGTCCGTTGACCGTGCGACGGCCGTGCGCTTCCAGCCAGGACAGCACCGCCCGGGCGTAATCCTTGGACAGCCCATGATCCCTGGTGTGCGACGATGCACTGATCCGCGACCAGAAGATGCCCTCGGGCGGCTCCTGGTCGAGGTCGAGAATGCCGTCGGTGAGCAGCCATTCCTCCACCTCGACGCCCTCCGCTTCGAAGGCCTTGGCGAACGGCGGGAACCATTCAGGGTTTTCATGCAGGGCATAGATCTTGGTCACGACGTACCTCCAGCTTGGGTTCATCAGGCATAACGGCGCCCGCAGCAGGCCTATTCCGCTGCCCGACGACGGCGCCATCTACTCGGGCAGGAAAATGCCGTTCCCCGGCCCGAGGGGCAGGTCGAGGAAGAAAAACACGCTCAGGATTGCCACCCAGGCGAGCCAGAACGGCACCACGAACGGCAGCATCCGGGCCATCAGCGTGCCGAGGCCAGCCTGCGGCTCGTACTTCCTCAGCATGGTCAGGAGCACAATCATGTACGGGTTCAGCGGGGTGATGACCTGCGTCGCGGAGTCGCCCACCCGGAACGCCGCCTGGATGAAGGCCGGCTCGTAGCCCAGCAGCACGAACAGCGGCACGAACACTGCAGCCATCAGCGTCCACATCGCCGAACCGGAGATGATGAACAGGTTCAGGATCGATGCCAGCATGATGAACGCCAGGATGGCCGGATATCCGGTCAGTCCGATCGCTTCCAGCCCGCCCGCGCCAGCGACAGCGATCCACTGTCCAATCCCCGACCAGTTGAAAAGCGCAATGAACTGGCCCAGGATAAACGCCAGCACCAGAAAGCCGGCCATGTCCTTGATCGCCTCACCCATCACCCGAGGGACGTCCCGGCCGGTGGTGATGGTGCCAACAATTTTCCCGTACACCAGGCCCGGCACCACGAACATGCTGAAGACGACGAACACAATCGAGCCGAGCAACGGCGAGGTGGGCAGGAATCCGCCCTCCTCGTTCCGCCACGGCGACGCCGGCAGCGTGAAGGCCACCACCAGGACGACGGCGAGGATCGCCCCGCTGATCAGGGCCCACCGCAGCCCCTTGCTTTCCCGGGGTGTCAGATCGGCGCTGAGTTCAGCGCTGGTGGGAGCGACAGGGGCATCCTCATCCCGGACCTCTTCGCGGGGGATGCCCTGCCGGTTAAGGCGCGGTTCGAGGATCTTGTCGATGACAAACCCGGCGATCGCCATCAGGACGATCGAGGACACCACGTTGAAGAAGTAGTTGGACACGGGGGTGACCGTGGACCCGGCGTTCGGCAGCGTCTCGGTGACCGCCGTCGTGATACCGGCGAAAAGGGCGTCGAGGCTGGTGACCAGGACGTTGGTTGAGTACCCGGCTCCGGCTGCGGCGAAACCACCCAACAGTCCTGCGACCGGGTGCCGGCCCGCCGCCTTGAACACCAGCGCCGCGAGCGGTGGGATCACCACAAACGCCGCGTCGGACATGATCGACCCGGTCACACCCACGACGCCCACAGCGTAGGGCAGCGCCCAGCGCGGTGCGCTGCCGAAGGCCTTGCGGATCATCGCGGCCAGCAGGCCTGATTTCTCGGCCACCCCGACAGCCAGGAGGATCGGCAACACGGTGGCCAGCGGCGGGAACCCCAGATAGTTAGGGCCCAGGCTGGTGGTGAACCAGGTGAGACCCTCGGCGGTGAAGAGTCCCCGGATCGGGGTGATCTCGTCGCTCCCGGGCAGCTGGACCGTGACATTGGACCAGGCCATCCCGGTCGACACCACAGCGGTGATGCCGAACAGGATCAGGAAAAGCATGAACGGGTCGGGGAGCTTGTTGCCGACCCGTTCCACCCCGTTGAGGAACTTGTCGGTGACCCCGCGCGGGGCGCTGGCGATGCTGGACATGGGTGGTGCTCCCTTGACTATCGGTCACGCAGGTTTTAAAAGGAGGTTCGTTTGTGCCTGGTGGAGCGGTGCTCAGTCGAAGTAGGAGGGGACGTCAATGGCGCCGCCCTGGTCCTCGAACTCCTGGCGGACCTGACGCTGCAGGGCTGGATCCATCAGGTAGTCCAGCGCGGTCAGCGCGAGCCCGGCGGCGCCGTCGTACGCTCCCTCTACTGCCGCCTCAGAGGCCGCCGCGGCAGCGAAGTCGGTGGTGTGCAGGGCTGTGCTCTGGTCAGCGATCTTGATCAGCGGGTGGATGCCCGGGATCCGGTAGCTGACGTTGCCGAAGTCGGTGGATGCCGCGAGGGTGTCCGAGACGACGCCGGCCGGCAGCGGGTTACGCCCGCGCCGTTGCTGGGATTGCACCCACCGGCCCGTGAGCGCATCGTTGGTGCGGATGGGGAGCGACGGCGGGTGCTCGTCCCAGCCCAGCTCAACGGTGGTGCCGGTCATCAATGCCGCCCCGCGGGCGATGTCCTCGAGACGCTTGCTGAGGTCCTTGAGCGTGTCAGGGTACTTGGAGCGGGCGTAGAGCTTCATCACCGCCTGGTCCGGGATGATGTTGGGGCTGCGCCCACCCTCGGTGATGTTGCTGTGGACCCGGTCCGACGGCGGCAACTGCTGGCGGAGCAGGCCGATCCCCTGATAAGTGAGGCTGGCGGCGTCGAGCGCGTTGCGCCCCATGAACGGCTGCGCGGAGGCGTGCGCGGCGATCCCGGTGAAGGTGATGGTGAGGAGCCGGCGCCCCAGCCACACCTGGTCGGCGAGGTCATAACCATAGGGGTGGACCATGATGGCGGCGTCGACGCCGTCGAACGCGCCGTTGCGGGCCAGCAATTCCTTGCCCGAGTGACCCTCCTCGGCGGGCGTGCCGAGGAAGACCACGGTGCCGTTGAGCCGGTCCCTGATCCCGGCGAGCGCCAGGAAGGCGCCCACCCCGGTGGCGGCGATGACGTTGTGACCACAGGCGTGCCCAATCCCCGGGAGCGCGTCGTACTCGCTGAGCACGGCGATGGTTGGCCCGTCGCCGGCGCCGCGGATTTCGGCGCGGACGGCGGTCTCCACACCGTGGGCGCCGAGCTCGGCGTCGATCCCGTGTTCGGTGAGGATGTCCGCGATCAGCCGGGCACTGTCGTGCTCCTGGAATGCGGTCTCCGGGTGGGCGTGCAGGGTGTGCACAATCCGTTGGAGATCGTCCTGCAGGGCTTTGATGCTGGTGTCGACGGCGGCGCGGAGGTCTTCCGGCGCGCCCTCGAAGGGCGATTCGGGAGACACTGCGGTGAGCAGTCGCCGCTGGGTCTCGGAATCAATCTGGATGAGGTATGCCGGGTCCGGCAGGGCTGGTTCGGTCATCTTGGTAGCTTAGGCAACTATTCGGCGTCGTGTCGGGTGCGCAGCGAAATATTGGGTAACACTGCCTGACATTTCCCGGCGGGACGGGCCGGGGCACTATAAATTCACCCGGCGGAAACACCGCCGCAACACCGCAGGAGAAGAATCAAATGACCGGCTGGACGTGCCCGCCCCGGCCTCAGATCCAAGGAGTCACCATGTCCCTGCTTACCGCAACCGCCATCACCCGCATCCACGATCTCGGCATGCTTCACCGGGGGGACGAGATCGAGGCTCACCGTAACCGCGAGGTTCACTACAGCGGCTATGTCGAAGACACCGCGCCCGGCCTGGGCATCGTGTGGATCCGCGATCTTTCCGACGGCCGTCGCGCCATCCTGCACGCCGACGAGTACTCCATCTGGCAGATCAGCGCCGAATAGCACCGAATAGCACCGAATAGCACCGAATAGCACCGAGCCAGGCTGCCGGGCGCGGCCCGCACCCAGCGACGGAGACAAGGTGACAGCCGAAAACCGCCTACCACCCGCAGCTAGCCTCGGGTACCAGAACCAAAAGGGAGGCCCCGCAGTTGATCACTGCGGGGCCTCCCTGTTGGCGTAGCCCGGTTGGGCCCGTCTGGCGGGGCTTGGTTCGTGCCCGGTCAGATCTTGGTTGGACCGGTGACGCCGGATTCGCGGGTTGGTTCCCGGTCGACTGCCGCACCGTGGGCCTCATGGGCCTTGCGGATGAGATCCATAAATTCGGTCTCATTCCGGATGAGCTTCTTATACTTCTCGGGCAGCTGGCGCAGCATTTTCTCTTCCTCGACCATGCTGGCGAAGATCTTCTCGCGCTCGTTGATGTCCGTCTCGTAGTCGAGATCCAGGTACTCGGTGGCATGGCGCTTGGCTCCACGGACGGCGGTCTTTGCCTTGCCCTTGGGGCTGAAGATCGACGCGATGACCGTAATGGCAAGTACCCCGAGGATGACCGTGAGGGACAACCCGGTGGAAATTTCCACCACCGGAACCGGCTCACCGTCGTTAATGAATGGCAGGTTGTTCTCGTGTAGTGCGTGGAGGATCAGCTTTACGCCGATGAAGCCAAGGATGATCGCGAGACCGTAGGACAGGTAGATGAGGCGGTCCAGGAGGCCGTCGATCAGGAAGTAGAGCTGGCGCAGCCCCATCAGGGAGAAGGCGGTTGCGGTGAAGACGATGAAGACGTTCTGCGTCAGGCCGAAGATCGCGGGAATGGAGTCCAGCGCAAACAGGATGTCGGTGGCGCCGATGGCGATCATGACCAGCAGCATCGGGGTGAGGACGCGTTTGCCGTTCTCGATGGTGAACAGTTTGTCGCCGTCGTAATGTTCGGTGGCGGGAAGGAACCGCTTGGCGAGGCGGACCACGATGGTGTCGCCGTGATCGTCATCGCTCGTGGGCTTGAGCAGGTTACCCGCGGTGAGCAGCAGGACCAGGCCGAAGAGATAAAAGATCCAGGCGAACTGGTTGATCAGTGCGGCGCCCAGGAAGATGAACCCGGTGCGGGCAATCAGGGCGAACACGATGCCAAAGAGGAGCACCTTCTGCTGGTCGGCGCGCGGCACCTTGAAGCTGGCCATGATGATGAGGAAGACAAACAGGTTGTCCACCGAGAGGGCCTTCTCGGTCACATATCCAGCGAAGTACTCGGTGCCCATGGTGGGTCCACCGAAAACCAGGATGCCCAGGCCGAAGAGGATTGCGAGGCCCACGTAGATCGAGGACCACACCGCTGCCTCTTTCAGGGTGGGGGTGTGCGCCTTCCGGACGTGAAAGAAGAAGTCGAAGAGCAGCAGCCCCACAATTCCGGCGATCGTTAGTGCCCAGACAAGGGGGGATATTTCCATGCGGTTTGTTCTCCTCGTAAAGATGACGTACTACTCACGGTAGTTTGCTGAGGGAGTGGACGGCAAGGTAGCCGCAGGCCGTACATTGATCCCATGAACCCCACCACGATGCGCAGTGCAGTCCTTCACGACGCCGGCGCTCCCCGCCCCTATGCCACCAGCACTCCCTTGGTCCTTGAAGAACTCTCCGTCCCGTCACCGCGCTCAGGCGAACTGCGGGTGCGGATCGAGCGGGCCAGCCTCTGCCATTCGGACCTCTCGGTGATCGACGGGTCCCGGGTGCGTCCGCTGCCGATGGCGCTGGGACATGAGGCGACCGGCGTCGTCGACGTCGTGGGCCCGGATGTCGCCGATATCACAGTGGGTGACCGGGTGGTGCTGGTGTTTGTGCCCAGCTGTAAGTCCTGCCGTGCGTGCGATGCCGGCCGGCCCGCCCTCTGCCACCGTGCTGCCGAGGTGAACGGCAGCGGTGACCTGCTGCACGGTCCCGCGCTGCTCCGTACCGGCGGCGGTGAGCGGATCAACCACCACCTGGGCGTTTCTGCGTTCTCCGAATATGTGGTGGTGGCCCGGGAGTCGGTGGTGGTGATCGACGACGACGTCCCCTTTGACATCGCCGCCATGTTCGGTTGCGCGGCGCTCACCGGGATCGGGGCGGTGCTGAACACGGCGCAGATGACCGAAGGGCAATCGGTGATTGTGTTCGGGCTCGGAGCGGTGGGATTGATGGCCGTGATGGCCGCCGCTCAGGTGCCCGGCACCACGGTGATCGCGATCGACCCGCTCCCGGCGAAACGCGAGTTGGCCCTGCGCTGCGGCGCAACCTCGGTGGGCGCCCCCCACCAGGCGGATGTGCTGGTCCAGGCACTGGGCAGCGACGGGGTGGATGTGGCCATCGAGGCGGTCGGCAGCGCACGGGTGATGGAGGCCTGCCTGGGACTGCTGACCCGCGGCGGCGCCCTGGTCTCAGTCGGTTTGCCGCACCCCGACCAGACCATCACCACCCAGGCACTGCAGTTCGCCGGGGCGGGTAAACGCCTGCTCGGCTCCTACATGGGCGACTCGGTCCCCGCCCGTGACATCCCCGCCTATCTGGCACTCTGGCGGGAGGGAAAGCTGCCCGTCGAGCTGCTGCACACGGATACCAGGGACCTGGCAGACCTCAACGAAAGCCTTGACGATCTGGCCGACGGCAGGGTGGTCCGGCGGATCTTCACCCTCAGTTAGGGAATGGCTCCCCCGCGGCTCCCCTCCGTAAAAGTAGCGTAGCGCTGGAGCCACCCGGGGGTGCGTGACCGGTGCTGGGTCAGAAGTCGATAGTGCCGATCAGCCCGATGATCCGGTCGATCGTGGCCGGATCGGTCTCCTCAGGCATGGCACCGGTGCCGGTGAGGGAGGCGTTGAAGTAGATCCCGTCGCCGAGCAGCATCACCAGGTGCACCATGTCCTCGTTCCCCACGGCGTCCATCAGCACGGTGAACCATTGGGTGCGGCACTCGGCCAGCAGTTCGTTGGCGTCCGGATGCACTCCCTGAGCCAGCCGCGTCACCGCCATGTTGCAGCGCTCCAGCGGACTTTCGACGTCGAGTGAACTCTTGACGTAATAGGTGGCCGCCTGGGCCGGCTCGGCCCGCATCACCGCCAGATCCTCGTCCACCAGGGCGCGAAGCCGGTCAAACAGGGCCGCCGTCAGTTCGTCCTTCGACTTGAAATGGTAGGTCAATCCGCCCTTGGAAACTCCCGCCCTGAGAGCGATCGCGTCGAGCGTGGCGGTGCGTTCGCCGTCGGACACCAGGATGTCCTGGTAAGCGTCAACCAGTCGTTGAACAGTGCTCGGAGCGTGACCCATGAGCACGAGTGTAGGGCCTATTCAAGAAACCGACTAGTCGGTATAGTGATCCCCGTTACGTCATTTCCGGCCGACAACGCCGGCCCGCCGGACCTCGGAGGCCCACCATGAGTCACACAGCTGTTGGGAAAGATGCGCGCGGCACGCCGCCGGGCCAGGGCAAGGGTCTTGCCGCCGGGACCCTCGGCGTGTGGGGGTCGGTCGTCATTGGGCTGGCCTCGACGGCGCCGGTCTACTCGCTGGCGGCGTCGCTGGGCTTCGTGGTCCTCGCTGTCGGAGCTCAAGCGCCCATCGCCTTCATCCTGGCGTTCATCCCCATGCTCTTCGTCGCCTACGCGTACCGTGAGCTCAACCGGGAGATCCCCGACTGCGGGACCTCCTTCACCTGGGCCACCAAGGCGTTTGGCCCCTGGGTGGGGTGGATGGCCGGCTGGGGGGTGGCTGTCGCCGGGATCATCGTGCTCGCCAACCTTGCCCAAATCGCCGGGCTCTATCTGTGGCTGCTGATCGGCGACGGGTCACTCGCCGAGAACCCCACGCTGGTCACGGGTACCGGTGTCTTCTTCATCGCCCTGATGACCCTGGTGAGTTACCGCGGCGTGGAAATCGGCGCGAAACTGCAAAACGTACTGCTCGGCATCCAGTACCTCGCACTGGCCCTGTTCGTGGTGTTCGCCATCGTCGGCATCGCCAACGGGACCGCAGAGAACGCTACCGCCCCGTCGCTGGACTGGTTCAACCCGTTCGCTTTCGAGAGCGTTGAAGGGTTTACCGAGGCGGTGCTGCTGGCCCTGTTCATCTACTGGGGCTGGGACGCCTGCCTCGCTCTGAACGAGGAAACCCGCGACGCCCGCCGCATTCCCGGCCGGGCCGCCCTGATCTCCACCGTGCTGCTACTCATCACCTACGTAGGGGTCACCGTGGCGGCGATGATGTACGCCGGGGTCGGCGAGGAAGGCTCCGGTCTTGGGAACGAGGTCAACGCCGAAGATGTGTTCTTCGCCCTCAAGGACGCCGTCCTGGGTCCGTGGTCATGGCTGCTCGTGGTCGCCGTCCTGGTGTCGGCGGTGTCCTCCACCCAGACCACCATCCTGCCCACAGCGCGCGGCACCCTGTCCATGGCGGTCTACCAGGCACTCCCCCACCGATTCAGCACCGTGCATCCCCGGTTCAAGACGCCGTCGTTTTCCACGCTCGTGATGGGCATCGCCGCGATCGCCTTCTACGTGATCATGACCCTGATCAGCGAAAACATCCTCGCTGACTCCATCCTGTCCCTCGGGCTGGCCATCGCGTTCTACTACGCCATCACCGGGTACGCCTGCGTCTGGTACTTCCGCCGGGAACTCTTCACCTCCCGGCACAACTTCGTCTTCCGGTTCCTGCTGCCCCTGTTGGGCGCCCTGATGCTGACCGCAGCGTTCATCAAGTCGGCATTCGACATGGCCGACGTCGACTACGGCTACAGCGTGCTCCTCGGCGTCGGCGGCACCTTCGTGGTGGGGATCGGCGCACTGGCGTTCGGCTTGGTGCTGATGCTGGTGTGGTGGACCCGCCGCGGATCGCGGCAGTTCTTCAGGGGCGAAAGCCTGAACGAGGAGACCCCGGTACTGGTCCCCGACTCCCCCGATACGTACCGACGCTCAGTTGATGGAGGTTTGGCCTAATGCGCATTCTCATTGTTGGTGCTGGCGGAGTGGGTTCCGCCGCGGTGCGGATCGCCGTCCGGCGCACCTTCTTCGACCTGCTGGTGGTGGCCGATTATGATCCCGCCCGGCCACAGGCCCTGGTGGACGCGCTCGACGACGACCGGCTGGTGGCCGCGCAGGTGGATGCATCGTCGGCGGAGGCGGTTGCCGCCGTCGTGCGCGAACACGGGATCACCCACGTGCTCAACGCCGTGGACCCGCGGTTCGTCATGCCGATCTTCAACGGGTGTTTCGCTGCGGGCGCCACGTACCTGGACATGGCGATGAGCCTGTCCGTCAGTCACCCCGAGCAGCCGTACGCGTTGACCGGCGTGATGCTCGGTGACGAACAGTTCGCCGCGGCTGGACAGTGGGAGGAGGCTGGCCGGCTGGCTCTGGTGGGGATGGGGGTGGAGCCGGGACTCTCCGACGTCTTCGCGCGGTACGCGGAGGATGAGCTGTTCACCTCGATCGATGAACTGGGGGTGCGCGACGGCGCCAACCTCGTCGTCGCGGGCGCCGACGGAGAGCCGGCCTTCGCCCCGTCCTTTTCCATCTGGACCACCATCGAGGAGTGCCTGAACCCGCCGGTGATCTTCGAACGGGAGAAGGGCTGGTACACCACCGCTCCGTTCAGCGAGCCGGAGGTCTTCGAGTTTCCTGAAGGAATCGGCCCCGTCGAGTGCGTCAATGTGGAACACGAGGAGGTGATCCTCATGCCCCGGTGGACCAAGGCCCGCAAGGTGACATTCAAGTACGGTCTCGGCGACGAGTTCATCGATGTCCTCAAGACCCTCCACAAGCTGGGCCTGGACTCCACCGAACCGCTGATGGTGAAGGGTGTCCCCGTATCACCGCGCGACGTCGTCGCCGCAGCCCTGCCCGACCCCGCGACCCTGGGCGACCGGATGACCGGGAAAACCTGCGCCGGCCTGTATGTGACGGGGACCGGAACCAGCGGCTATCCCCGCGCCGTGTATCTGTATCACGTGGTGGACAACGAGTGGTCGATGGCCGAGTACGGGTCACAGGCCGTGGTGTGGCAGACGGCGGTGAACCCCGTGATCGCGCTGGAACTGCTCGCGAACGGCACCTGGCAGGGGGCAGGAGTGCTGGGGCCGGAAGCCTTCGACTCCCGGCCCTTCCTTGACTTGCTCGCCGCTGATGCCCCAGCCGGTTACGGATCCCCGTGGGGGATGGAGGAGCGCTAGAGCCCGGCCCGTCCCAGAAAAGTGGCCCACCCGCAACGCTGGGCCCAGAAAAGTGGCCCACCGGCACAATAGTGGTTGGGTCGCCGCTATCCCGCAGTCCCGCCACTTTTCTGGCAGAGCGGCGTCGTGGAACAGGGCTACGACCGGCGCTTCAGAACCCGGTCCACGCTGAACATCGTCGTGGTGCCACTGACTTCGTTGCCGACGGCGAGGAGCGGCTTACCGATGGGCGATTCCTTGGCGCTGATGAAGTCCAGCCCCTCGGGCCCGAGATCCCCTGCCACGCCGAGCGTTGACGGGTCCTCCTCGACTGACGCCGAGAAGTCGAGGTTGTTCACGTAGGTGACGAACTTTGAGTGATCGGGGGACGTGATGTCGTACACGATGATGCCGCCCACCCGTTCGAGACCCACGAAGGCGTAGGTGCGGCCATCCACTTCGCCAACGGTGACGCCCTCCGGCTCGGGGCCCTTGTCATCGCTGCGTCCCTCAAGGTTGCTCTCACTGTGGTTTGAGTTGAAATACGCAGGGAGCGCCTCTGCGGTGATCCGCTCGAAATCGGCGCCAGTGTCGAACACCTTCTTCCCTTTGTCGGTCCAGATCGACATCGACCGGGTGCCGTAGGTGAACAGCTCCTGATAGCAGGAGCCGTCAGCCGACAAACCATCGGCGAGTGTGATGTTCAGGCGACCAAGGTTCTCGTCCTGCTGCAATTGTTCGACAGTCATTTTGCTCCCGTCGGCGTTGCGCTTCTTCGTATCGAAGTCGTCACAGATCGGGGGAAGGCCGGCGCCAAGATCCTTGACCCGCGCCTCCTCGGAGTACCCTTCCCAATCCCGGGCATCGCCTTCGTTGGCGGTGACGATGTACGTCTTGCCCTTCACTGTGTAGGAGGAGATAGCGTCCGGTTGGTGGAAACCCTTCACCGGCCAGTTAGCGATATTGATGGCGTCGTCCCGATCCGAGACATCCATCGGCGTCTTGAGCCGATCGACCGTCCCGAGCGGAATAATCCTGGTGATCTTCGCCGATTTCAGGTTGACCTCGGCGATCGCGTTCGCTTCCTGCAGTGGGACGTATGCCGTCTTGCCGTCCTTGGCAACGGTCACATACTCGGGTTCGAGATTCTCGGACACCGGGTACTTCGGTGCCACCCCGGTGGCGTCCTCACGCCCACCGAAGATCCTCACGCCGTCGGGCAACTTGTTCTCGAAGGAACGGAAGCCAGCGGTTTTCACGTCTTTCTGCCGTGGGAGCTCTATCTTGTTGTGCTTGAGCTTCACGATCGAGACTGATCCTTCGGGATCCACCGAATAGTCTTCGGCTGGCTCGGCCTCATTGGCAACGACGGCCTGGTCTCCCCGTGGAGTGAAGGTGACCATGTCGGGGAGGGCACCAACGCGCACGGCGCCGAGAGTTTCGCCGTCGCCGTTCGCGTCAAAGAATACGAGCCACCCCGGGTCGGTCTTGACTGGAGCCTCCACCGCAAGGACTCCGAGGCCGTCAGCTCGCACGGCCACCGAGTTCACGACGGCGCCGGTGGGAATGGTTGACCCGTCACCGGACCGAACACCCTCGGACACCAGGTCAAAAAGTTTGGCGGGCTGAGCCGGATTCTTGACGTCCAGCACCTCGACCAGGCCGGCGGCGGCGTTGACTACCAACAACCGTTGCGCGCCCGGGTAGTGGGTAACTACCTCGGCGGCGCTTGCGTCGAAGACCCCTGTCTCATAGGTGCCGATCGGACTCAGCGACAGGGCAGCACGATCTGCCGAAAATCTGACCGGGTCCGCAACGACGTTAGCGGTGGCCGGCGCGGCGATACCGATTGAACAGACGAGTGCCGTCGCAGTGATCAGTACCCGCTGGCTGAGCTTTTTCACGATGGATGTCCCTCGATAGGTGCGGCTGGGTGGTGTCGGAATAGCTACGTCACCCCGAAGGGCATCAGTTCATCGACCTCACAGACCATCATTGGGGCCGGTATTGACCGGTAAGGAGACGGTGAGTGAACTCTGGCCAAACCTTTCGGGAACCTGGCCCGGAAAAGTGGCTCACCCGCAGCATCGCGGTGGCGCCGCCGCTTACCTGCATTCCTGCCACTTTTCTGACACGCGAGGGGGCGCACATAGGATGTGGACCATGACTGAACTGCCTGTTGCCTTGATCACCGGCGCCTCACGGGGCATCGGCCTTGCCATCGCCCGCGAACTCGCCCCCACCCACCATCTGCTGCTGGGCGGGCGCGACGGCGCGGCCCTTGCAGCCCTCGCCGGCGACTTCCCCTCCGCTGAACCGTTCGCAGCGGAGCTGACGGACCTGGCCCCAGAGACCGTTGCTGGGATCACGCGGCTGGACGTTCTGGTGCACTCGGCTGGCGTCCTGCAGATGGGCCGGGTGGCCGATCTCACGCCTGAGCAGTGGCGCAACAGTTTCGAGATCAATGTGTTTGCAGTGGCCAATCTGACCCGGCTACTCCTTCCGGCCTTGCGGGAGTCGAAGGGTCAGGTAGTGGCCATCAACTCGGGATCCGGGTACGCCTCGGGTGACGGGTCTGCCGTCTACAGCGGCACAAAATTCGCGTTGCGCGCGTTTACCGATGCCCTACGACCGGAGGAGCGTGACAATGGGGTCCGGGTCTGCTCCATCCACCCCGGTCGCGTTGCGACAGACATGCAGCAGGAGTTGCACGACTTCGAAGGCAAGGAATACCGGCCCGAGGAATGGATCCAGCCGGACCAGGTGGCCAAGGCTGTCCGGCTGGCCGTCGACGCCTCGAGGGACTCAGTGATTGAGTCTCTGAATATTCGGCCCTCCGGCATGGCTTAGCCTCCGGCGAACATCAGCAGGCTTACTAGCAAGGCGCATTTGTGCAAGACTGAAACTCCGAGCCTCACCTTCCACCATTGGAGTTTCACGTGATTGAAAAGTTGAACGAAATGGGTATCCGCAGCGAGCATGCCTACCTCGGCGGTTTCGCTTCCATCGGCCTGTCAATGCTGTCCTGGCTGCTCAGCCGTGGAAAGCAGGGCGATTCGAAGGCGCAATCGGACCGCTGGGGCATCTTTATCGGCCATTGGGCACCCACCTTCTTCGCCCTGGGCATTGCATTGAAGCTCGAAGAAAAGAAATAAGAACCAGGAGCACTGGGCCGGGGACCCTCGTGACGGGTCCCCGGCTCACGTCCGTGGAATTGCCCGGGGCTTGCCGAACTGCGTCTGCACCCCGGGCGAGTACAGAACGGATTCGGGCGGCCCCGCCACCACAATTCCCGCAGCGCGCACCAGCCCGTCGTCCAGGTGGTCGACGGTGGCCGGGTGCAGCGGCCACGGGGCGTGCGTGTTCGGGATGAACAGCGTCCGTCCCGCAAGCTGTGAATGCAGTCCGAAGCGGGCCGTCACGTTGATCGTCAGTGGGTCGGTCGCGAGCACCGCCCGGTTCGGCCTGACAGCGAATGACGACGACAAACCACCCCGGAACCGCCGCACCGTATACCCGGCGAGCCCAGGATCGGGCACGGGGGCGCACCGGGACCAGACGTAAGGGATGCCGGCGGCCCGCGCCACGAGCACCACGGCCAGCCGCGAGGCGTCGAGGGTGAGGAACACCACCCCGCGCGTGCCATCCGGTTCGCGCGAATACAGCCGGACGTTGATCTCACTGAAAGACCCGAAATAGGGTATGGGCATCCCCGAGCCGATCCCCGCGCCCACCATCCGGAAGCCGATCAATCCCACCCAGGCGTCGCCGTCGTACACGTCGGGTTCCGTGCCGGGCGGCATGAACTGGGCTGCCGTCGCCACGGGGATCCGCCAGTGCAGGAAGACTGCATCCAGCCACGCCTGGTCCATGATCGGCCAGCTGAGCAGGGGCGGCGCAGCTGGCCAGGCAACTGATTCAGCCATGCGGGATCTCCTCGGTTGTGGTCGGTTTCATTCGGTTGTCGATCTGCAGGACGGCAAACCCGAATCCCACGAACATGGCACCGATAAAGACGCAGTTGATGATGAGCTCGAGCGGATCAATGATCCTGAGGTCAACGAAGGGGTATGGATACCAGGTGACCAGGGCGCCGCGGACCAGTGTGTAGACCAGCCACACCCCCGGGAATATCAGGGACAGCCAGACGGTCTGGATAGTGAACCGGGGCCGGGGGCCGAACAGCAACCACCCGAGCACTGTGAGGATCGGCACCACGTAGTGCAGCAGGGTGTCGGATAACCGGCCGAGTCCCACCAAAGCCTGCACCTCGGGGAGGAGCCGCAGGAGGGTGAAGGCGATGAGTCCGGTCACTGAAATATTGACGACGGCGTTCAGCCGCAACACCTGCCAGAGGGTGGGCTGCCTGCCGGATGGGCGGCGGGCTAGATCGAGGTTGACCATCAGACGAGGACATTGCTGAGAATGGTGAAGTAGCTGAAGAAGTTCCACCACGACATGGCCAGCCCGAGGACCGAGTAGTTTTCGCCATTAATCAGGGCGGTTATCTGGGCCCCGAGGCCCACCAACCCGATCAACGCCACCACGCCGTGCCAGCTTCGCGCGACAATTCTCATTGGTTCCTCCCACGGTGACCGATAACCCTGACTCGATCGTATGCCTTGTAGGCTGTGCCAGTGAATGATGAGACACTCTGGGCAGCAGAAAACCGTGAACACCAAGGGCATTCTGCCCGCTACATCAAACGGTTCGAGGCAATGCGGGCCGAAGGCCTGGACCTGCACGGCGAGGCGCGACTCCTCGACGCGATGGCGGCGAGGGGCAGCCGGATTCTCGATGCAGGGTGCGGCACCGGCCGGGTCGGCGGGGAGCTGGCGCGGCTGGGACACCAGGTCACCGGCGTCGACGCGGACGGAGAGCTAATCGCCGCGGCTCAACTCGATCATCCCGGGTCGCAGTGGCAGACCAGCGACCTGAGCACGCTGGACCTCGGGGCAACGTTTGACCTGATCGTGTGCACGGGCAATGTGTTGCCGTTCCTGACGCCCGGGACGGCGCCGGAGGTGCTGCGTCGGCTCGCCGGTCATCTCACTGAGGAGGGCAGGCTGGTAGTCGGCTTCGGCAGCGGCCGCGGGTACACCACGGACACCCTCTTTGCAGACGTCAACGCCGCAGGGCTAGAACGACACAGCGAATTCTCCACCTGGGACCTCAGACCGTGGCAGCCGACGTCGTCGTTCGTTGTCTCGCTACTCGCCCACAAACACGCCGGTTAAAACGACGGACGGCCCCCGGCGAGAGCCATGAAGGCTTCTCTCCGGGCGCCGTCAGGCGCGAGGCATTTAGGCGCGGCTGATACCAGCGCGAGCCATCGCGTCGGTGTAGGCGGCCTGCATTTCCTGGCGCCACACCTCCTGCTTCGCCGGGGATCCCGCAAAGGCGCGGTCCCCGGTGGAGCGCACCTTGTAGACCTTGAAGCCGCGACGCTGGATGGCCCGGTTCTCCAACTGGGTGAGTCGGCGTGCCACCTTGTGGGCGTCGGTGCCGTGGGCCACGAGGGCCGAAGCCCGGGAAACGCGCTGCAGGAAGGCCAGCAACGGCTTGACGCCCTCATCGATCTGCTCTGGAGTGAGCGCCTTTTCCTTCACCTCGGTGACATACCAGGGGTAAACGTTCCAAGGCATCACGAACTTGGGCTGAAGCCCAACGCTTTCGTAAATCTCAGCCGTGCGGATAGCACTCTGATCGTCGTTCTCCGCCGACACAAATCCCGAGGCGAGGTTTGCGCCGGGGCTGGAGAACAAGCTCACAATCCGACACTCGTCGAGGTCATGTGCTGGGTCAATATAGGGAAGTGAACGGTCTGGCTTCTGCTCGGCCAAGGTGTCACACATCCGGTTGATTTCTTCGATGTTCGGGTCGTAGCGTCGTTCCCACTGCTGTGCTCGGTAAGCCGGGTCCGCCATGCGTCGTGCCAATTTTGCCTCCTCGCGGACAATGCCTGAAGTGGCAATAATGTTGTCCGCAGTCTTCCAGCTTACGCGCCCAAGCTGAACGAGCTGACCCGAGTCAGCTTCGGGAGGCCACCAGTGGTTCGTTCCGGAGTACGAAATCGATGATTCCCGCTCCTACTGCCTCGGGGGCACTGTGGTGAACGGCATGCGGACTTCCCTCGATCTCCAGCAGGTCTCCGCGCAGTGCTGACTCGGCCAGGGACCGGGACCAACGGGAGCCAGCAATCGGATCCCTGGTGCCCCGCATCACCAGAACCGCCTGTTTGACCATCGGAAGGCGTTCCTCCAGCCGGTAGGCCATGGCCACCGCGAGCTCAGTGATGTACCAGCGCGGTCCGCAGCGCACCACGTCAAGGAATTGGGAGCTGTTGAGTAGCGGCTTTTCCAGGGCCGAGTTGAAGGCCAGCCGTGGCGCTTGACGAAGTATTGTGCGCTGCTTGGCATCGACAGCGGCGCCGATCAGGACCAGGCTGCTCACCAGATCAGGGCGGCTGATCGCCATCTCGGTGGCGCTTTGCACACCCATTGAGTGACCCACCACAACGCACGGGCCAACCCCAATGTCATCCAGCAGGGTGCCGATCAGCTCAGCGTTGGCCGGGTTGGTGAGCTTTTTCGCTGGCCTACCGGTCCAGCCATAACCCGGCAGATCGATCAGATAGGTATCCCCGTGTTCGGCAAGGACAGTGCTGAGGCGTGTGAAGTAGCGGTGAGACATTCCGATGCCGTGGATAAAGACAAAGGTTCGTTGGGCGGTCGGGTCACCGGTAACCGACCCCGCAGTGCTCACACCGGTGTGCATCAGTGGGTACGCCCGGCATTCCCGGTCGCCGATGGTGATGCTGTGGAAGTCGGTGATGTCCGATGACGGCGCGCCAGCACCTTTCCGGCTGAGCACAGTGTGGACGCGCGAGAGGACGGCTCGTGGTCCCTTTCGGCTGTTAACCGGCAACTCCTCATTAACCGACGGCACATCCTCGACTCGCTGGAGGAAAGCAAGTATCGCCTGGGTGACTGCTTTAGCACCACCGCGGTGCGCGACGTGGGGTTGGCCGGGAATCTCCACCAGCCGACCATCCCGCGCGGCGTTGGTGAGCCGAAGACACCATGGGCGCCTGGAAACCGGATCGTTACTGCCGCGGATCACGAGCACCGGCTGAGGTGCCAGCGGGAGGCGTTCATGGATGCTGTAGTTGAGCATCACCGGCAGTTCGGTGAAATACCAGGGCAAACCACACCGCGCGTAGTCTGCCATCACCATCGCGTTGGTGAGGGGTCGCTCCATCAGACTATCCAGTCCAAGGGCCAACGAATGCCACGCCGCGGATCGTCGGGAGGGGTCGGTGACTGGGCCAATCAGGACCAGATCCGTCACCAGATCAGGCCGCCGGACGGCGAGCTCTGTCACAAATTGGGCGCCCATCGAGTGGCCGATGAGTACGCAGGAACGAACGCCTGCTTGATCGAGGGCTCCCCCGAGTGCGGCAGCGTAGGCGTCGACTCCCAACTGCTGTCCAGGTTTAGGGTTTCCACCAAACCCCGGCAGATCCAGTACGTGTGTGTTGCCGTGGTCGGCGAGCGCACTCTGGAGCCGGTCAAAGTAGCGGTGGGACATCCCGATACCGTGCACCATAACGAAGTTTAGGGTGCTGGAACCCGCCCCCGGCATGCTGTTCGACCGGAGGCGGCAGGTAAGCGCGTCCCCGGCTTCGGGTTGGGTGAAGGTCATAAAAATACACCTGACGGGCTTGTTGCGGGTTTTGGGGGTGGTAGGCGTTGACGGTCCTCCGTTGGAAGATGCGGCAACCCTACGGTGCAGAGAATACGACTTGGGTTTCAAGAAAGCAAGCGTGCTTAGTAGAGGAGGCCCATCATCAACGAACTTAAGGAATTTGTTGCCGATGCGGAAGACGACTAGAACCTGCTGAGACCGGGTGAGCAGCGACCTCAGGCGTCATCGCCATAGATGAAGCCTTTCGCGAATGCCACCGCCTTCTTGAAGGCGTCGTTGCGGAGTGAGATTTCGTCGGCGGCGTCGTTGGTTTCGAAGTACGCCGTACTGCCGGGACGGAGCACCCAGATGTCGCCCTGCGGCGGGAGGTAGAAAACGCCAAAGGAACGTTGCGTTTGGTCGTCACCCCAGATGGGGACCGCTGCCACCGCCGCTCCGGTGTCCACATTGATCCACTGCGCGCAGGGCAGGGGTTCAGCCCCCGACGCCGGGTCCAGGAACGGTGCGGCACCCTTCCCCCAGCGTTCCTCGAAGCGCTCGTAGAAGGCGGGAACCAGCTGGGCGTCGTATCGGCGCCATCCGGACATTGCATCCTCCTTTCATCCCTGAACACTGACAGCTGGAGCGAGTGGGGTGGCCCCCGTTGCCCCCAGCGGGAACCACCCCTGCTTCGCTGCCGCCCGCGCGTCAGGCGTTGATCTCCCGCAGGGACTGCTCATTGCTTTCGATCCGCCGTGGCTTGGCCTTCTCGGCGATCGGGATACGCAGCGTCAGGACGCCGCCGTCGTAACTGGCCTTGACGCGGTCAGTGTCCAGCGTGTCACCGAGGATCAGTTGCCTGCTGAACACTCCCCGGGGACGCTCTGCGGCGATCAGCTCGTGTAGTGACTGGCATAGATTTTTTATAGCACCAGTGAGAAACTGATGCAAGAGGAGATTTCCGCCAGTTGAATGGCGCGGGAGGAGGTGCTGGGTTGTCCGGCAAGCAGGATCCGAGTACCGGGGTGTAAGCCATCTCTGTCGCGGCCGAACTCGTGGGCATGGGCCAGCAGAACCTACGCCTCTACGAGCGCAAGGTTTTGCTCGACCCCGCCCGGACCCCGGGCGGGACCAGGAAGTACAGCGAGCCGGACCTGGTGACCCTTCGGCGCATCGATTACCTTCTGGGTGAAGGCCTGAACCTTGCGGGAATCAAGATGGTCCTTGTCCTGGAGGCCGCGAACGGCAGGCTACGGGATGAACTGGATGCGGCGGATTAGGCGCGCCCCTTGAGGATCAGCTTCCAGTACACCCGGGGCAGGATGCGGCGTTCCAGGATGAACGTGGCGCGGCGCTCCCGCATGATCCCCTTCCATGGGATAGAGGGCTTCGCCCGATACTGGTCGTCGAACTCGGAGAACACCACCGTGGACCGTGACACGGTGAACGGGCACGCCGAATAGTTGTTGTACCTGGCGCTGCCGCTCTTCCCCTTGAGCGCCGCCATCAAGTTCTTGGCGACCACCTGAGTCTGTTGCCGAAGGGCAGCGCCGGATTTGGAGTTCAGGGTGGCCGCAGCGTCGCCGAGGGACCAGACGGCGGGATACCTGACGGACCGCAGCGTTTCAGGGTCCACCTCGACGAACCCCGAGACGTCGCCGGGGGCCGGGAGGTCGGTGCTTTTGAGCCAGTCCGGTGCGGACTGCGGCGGAACCGCGTGCAGCACGTCGTAGGCGACGGTGTCGCTGCTGCCGGCAGCGTTATCCCGGACCGTCACCGTGCGCCCAACCGCATCCACCCCGGTGATCTCGCTGTTGACCCGCAGCTCTATCCCGTACTTGGCGATTTTGCGGTTGAGCTCCTCGTTGGCCACGGCTTCGGGGAACACCGTGGACGTCGGAACAATCAGTACCACCCGGATCTTGCTGAGGACGCCCTGTTGGGCCCAGTAGTCGCAGGCGAGGTACATCGGTTTCTGCGCCGCTCCCCCGCAGGTCAGCGGGCCCGGAGGCAGATTGAACACGACGGTGCCCTGCCGCAGGGTGCGCAACAGCGTCCAGGCCTTCGGCGCAAGCTCAATCTCGTAGTTTGACGCTCCGTGCTCCGACGCCATCGCGTCCGCCAGCCCGGGCACAGCATCCCAATCCTTCTGGATGCCCGGGCAGACCACCAGCTGGTCGTAACGAACCGTCGCGCCGGATGCGAGCCGGACAGCGTTAAGCCCGCCGTCGACGTCGACGGCGGCGTCCTGGATCCAGGTGACCCCCCGGGGAATAACCGAGGCCTGCGGGCGGATAGCTTCCGCGACCTCCGCCGTCCCCCCGGCGATGTGGGAGAACAGCGGTTGATAAAGGTGGTCGGAGCTAGGCTCTACGACGGCAATGTCCTTGGCGCCGTATCGGCGCAGACGAGCCGCCAGGGATATCCCGGCATTGCCGCCACCAATCACGACGACCTGATGGTGGGTTTCAGCTGGGCCTTGGGCGGCGGCCATCGCCTAGCCTGACTTCTCGGTGAGCGCACTGGCCTTGTGCGCTGCCTGGGCGCCGGTCTTGCCCGACTCGACGATGTACTGCGGCTCGTCGTCGCTGGCGCGGTGGGTGTTGCCATCCAGCTGGAAGTCGCTGGTTTTCTTCTCCACGATCTTCCCGTGGGTGGTGCCCTGCGGGGTGTTCCACTCCACGGTTGTGCCCTTGCTCAGTGCCACGGTGACTCCTCTGATTGACAGTGTGCTTACCAGCCTACGGGCAGTTCAGCACAGCACATCCGAATTGCCTGTTTAGTGCCGGACAATCGACCTATGAAAAGATGGGTCCCATGTGGACCACGTTGACGTGACGTCCGGGGAACATCAACCGGCACGACGGCGAAGGGACTTTCATGAGGGACGGTGCAACCACAGCGACGCACGGTCGTCGCCTCCTGCGGAACACACCGGCCGGGACGCGGGAAGGGTATCGCCCTGAGGTTCAGGGGCTCCGCGCACTCGCGGTCCTGATGGTCGCCGCCTACCACATCTGGTTTGACCGGGTCTCTGGCGGCGTGGACATCTTCCTCCTCATCTCAGCGTTTCTGATGACGGTGACCTTCGTGCGCAAGTCCAACCGGGCGGCTCCCTTCACCCTCCTCAAACATTGGGCACACCTCTTCAAACGCCTGCTGCCCGCGGTGGTCGTCGTCCTCCTGGGAACCCTCGCAGCGACAGTGCTCCTGCTGCCCCGTGCCCGGTGGAGCATGGTGCTTGAGCAGTCATGGGCGTCCCTCTTCTATGTCCAGAATTGGCTCCTCGCCGCCGAGTCGGTCGACTACTACGCCGATACCAGCGTCGCGAGCCCACTCCAGCATTTCTGGTCCCTGTCCATTCAGGGCCAGGTTTTCATCCTGTGGCCGCTGCTGTTCCTCGCAGCGAGCATCCTCGCCAAACGGCTTCACCTGCGGTTTAGGGCTGTCGCTGGGGTGATCTTCGGGGCAATCTTCGTGGTCTCGCTCGGCTTTTCGATCATCCAGACCGAATCAAACCAGTCCTACGCATACTTCGATACGCGAACCCGGCTGTGGGAGTTCGCCCTGGGCACCCTCCTGGCCCTGGTGCTGCCGTACGTGAAGCTCCCCAAAACCGCCGCCGTCGCCGCGGGGTGGGTTGGGTTGGCCGGGATGCTCAGTGTCGGCTACCTGCTCGACGTCGAGGGCGAATTCCCCGGATTCGTTGCGCTCTGGCCGCTCATCTCCGCGGCGCTGATCATTACGGCGGGCCAGACCGGAAGCCGATTTGGGGCTGACAGGTTTCTCTCCTGGGCACCCCTGGTGAAAATGGGTGACCTCTCCTACGCGCTGTACCTGTGGCATTGGCCCATCCTGGTCATCTACCTGGTCGTCCGGGGGCAGACCATCGTCGGACCGGTCGGCGGCCTGGGCATTATTGGACTCTCGCTCGGCCTCGCATACCTGACCACACGCTTCGTCGAACGGCCCCTGCGCAACCTTCCCCGGGTTGAAGCCAGCAAAGTGCGCAGCCTCGTCCTGATTACTGCATGCATCGCGCTGGTCTCAGTGTCCGTGGCGAGCGTGCAGCTGGTCATGCGGGCGCAGGCTCAGGCACTGGTCAGCCAGTCCGACACCCAGAATCCTGGCGCCTACTCCCTCATGGCTGGTTTCGTCGACCGTTCCACCGGAGACTCACCACCCATCCCGGACCTGGGAAGCCTCGATGCGGAATGGGGGGTCCTCAGCAACAAATGCGAAGGGGAGCATACTCCGGTCGGCAATGATCTCGCTGCCCGTGGCTGCTCCTTCGCCGCCGCTGAAGGTACGCCCGAGAAGAAGATCCTGGTGATCGGCGATTCTCACGCCGAGCAGTGGCTGGAGCCCATGGAACTCATGGCATCACGCAACAACTACCAGGTGACAGCGCTCCTCAACGGGGGATGCAGCTACGGCATAGCCAGTGACAAACGCTCCACCGAGTGCAACGAGTTCAACGAGGCGGCAACAGAGTACGCGCTGCGGCTGAAGCCCGACGTCGTCTTCACCATGGGGACCATCTCCGACAAGGAGACTACGGCCGAGCGTCCAGTCACTGGCCTCGCCGACGCCAGCGCCATCCTCGGAAAGGAAGGCATCCAGGTGGTCGCGATCCGCGACAACCCACGGTTCCCCCTCAACATGATCACCTGCGTCGAGGAACACGGCGAGGACGGGGAGGAATGCAACTTCCCGCTGGCCGACAAACTCCCTGCCACCGCACCCCTGCCATCCGCCCAAGAGACCGGCGGGGCGCTGGGATTCATGGACCTCACCGACCTGATCTGCCCCGGCGGCATCTGCAGCCCCGTGGTGGGCAACGTCTATGTCTACCTTGACGACAACCACCTCACCACCACCTACACCAGGACGTCGCTACCCGAGTTTGAGCAACGCTTCCACGACGCACTGAATTAATGCACTGAGTTAACGACAGAAGGGACGGGCCCGTGGGCCCGTCCCTTCTGTCGTTGACTTCCGGCTCTCAAGAAGCCACTTTTGCCTTAGCGGCGGTTGGTGAACCCGCTCAAGACGTTCTTGGGCCGCTGCATTTCACCCTGCTGCGCGCCGAGCACGATGACCGCTCCGCTGACTGCGGGCAGGATCCACTGAACAACCTTCAACTGCTTCTGGGCCGCTGCCAGTTCAGGTGAGCTTGACGCGCCGGGCTCGGTTGCACCCTGCGCACCCTGATCGGCGAGCTCCCCGACCTTCTTGCCGAGGATGCCAGCGTAGAGCGACAGGCCCATTCCGGCTACGGTTACCACTGACTTGATCGTGGTATTTGCCAAGGCACCGTCCTGTCCGGCAACCCGGCCCTTGTTGCCGAGAATCAGGCCAATGCCACCGATGGCGTGGGCGCCGAAGGCGGCAGCCTGCACGGGGGTCCATTTGGCCCAACCGATGGAGGCCAGCCGGGTGCGTTCCTTCGGATCCTTAGCTTCGGCTGCAGCGCCATTGAGGCCCACAGCACCCATCAACGTTCCGCCGAACCAGGCGGCGGCGCTGAGATCGTGGACAGATCGTGCCAAAAGATTTCCAGCCATAATGATCGCTCCTTGCTATCGGTCTTCCGTCTGGTGACGGAGAAGAATATAACCTAAGCATACTTACTATGCGGCTGTGTTGTTACCAATCCGCTCATCAGACCCCCAAACATGGCCTTCTGGTCCGCATCCACTAGGCTTCCCGCATGAACCGCCCATCGCAGTCCACCCCCGCCGTCGCGGCCCTGACGGCGGCCGGGGTTCACTTCATCGTGCAGAACTACGCCCACAACCCGGCGTCGGGCAGTTATGGCGTCGAGGCCGCAACGGCCCTCAACATCAAGCCCTCCCGCGTCTTCAAAACGCTGATGGTGGACGTCGACGGCACCCTGACCGTCGCCGTTGTCCCCGTCTCCGGCACCCTCGACCTGAAGGCACTGGCCGCCGCCTGTGGGAAGAAGAGGGCGGCGATGGCAGACCCTGCCGTTGCCCAGCGCCGGACCGGATATGTGCTGGGCGGAATCTCCCCGGTAGGTCAGCGGCACCGCAGCCCGGCGGTGATTGATGAGTCGGCCCTGGAATTCGAGACCATCCTAGTGTCCGGCGGGCGCCGCGGACTGGAAATTGAGCTGGCCCCGGTGGATCTGATCCGGGTAATCAGTGCCCGGATCGCCCCTATCGCGGCTGCCTGAAGACCGCAGAACAAGCACCCACCCCAGCACCTTTCAGAGGAATCCCCGAAACATAGGTGATTTGCGTGACATTAGTTACCTGTGGCAAGTACTATTCTGGCACCCGCCCCAGGGGCGGGCCGCAAATGACAACGCAGTCAATGGAGGAATTTCAGCATGGGAAAATTTTTTAGATCCACCAAACTCTGGGCAGTGGGCGCGGCATCGGTGGTTGCCCTTCCGCTGCTCGGCGGCGGTCCCGCAATGGCGGACGGCAACTTTCCGTCAACGGAGGGGAACACCAACACGGCAAGCATCCTTACCTATGACGGGATGGTGAAGGATCTCCTCAAACTTGAGCGGAACAGCCGTTACGACGTCGACGTCTTCACCCTTGAAGAAGCCGGAACCACAGTCAACAAGAGCGAGCAGGGCCGCGACCTTTATGTCGCCACCGTCGGCGACGGACCGCAGGATGTCTGGGTCCAGGGTCGAATTCACGGCAACGAACCCTATGGCGCGGAGTCGATCCTGAGTTTGCTCAAGAACCTGGGAACCAACGGCTCGAGTAACTACGAGGAAATCCGGGATGCCTTCACCATCCACTTCATCCCCATGTACAACCCTGACGGAAGCGAACTCAACATTCGACAGACCGTCCTATGGGACGACGTCGCCAACGCTCCCCTCCTTGACGCGGCCGGAAACGAGCAGCGGGTCGACCTGAACAGGGACTGGGTGTCGGACAAGTTCCAGGCCAGCGAATCCCTCGCCTTCTACGAGTACTGGACCATGGTTCAACCGGAATACGGCATCGACATTCACCATCAGGGCCTGAAGCAGGAGTATGGAACCGGCGACGACGTCACCCTTTCGCTGGGTATCTCGCTGGCACCGGGCGGGCCAACCCTGCCCACCTTGGCCAACGGGGAGTATGACATCCTCACCCGCCAGATGCACGGATACGTCTATCAGGAACTCAGCAAGTCTGGCTTCATCAACATGGACCGCTACTCGGTAGGCGGAAGCCTGGAAATCGACATCAAGGGTGGCGTGGTATCAGCGATGATGCTGGGCCTGAACTACCAGGGCCTGAACCCCACGGGGCACTCCAACCCGGTGGTGTTCTTCGAGACCTCGGGTAACACCAGCGACGGGTCACTGGGGCAGAAAGCACGGGGAAAGAGCATTCAACAGAACATCCTCGCCATGGAAACGCTGTTACTCGGACTTGCCACCGACGAGGTCCAGAGCGTTGATCCGGAGGTTTGGGAAGAGATTCCGCACGCCCCGGTAACCGGTTACCAGACCGACTACGCAGGAATTATCCCGGTCACCCCGTAATTCCACAGCACGGCAATTCCACTCAACGGCGGCGACCGCGCATCGATGTTCACCTGATGCGCGGTCGCCGTTGCCATGAAAGAAAGGCACGAACGAGTCAGACGTGGTCGAGCCGGTCAAGCGCCTCAATGATCTGTGGCACCTCGGTGCGTTGGGTGTAATCGGCGTGGACATCGGCAAAACGGACCGTGCCACCCTGGTCCACCAGCAGCACTGTGGGGAACGGTATGCCGGCCGTTGAATCGGCGTTGCTGTCCGCCACGTCAAAGCCCAGCTCCGAATGCGCTTCAAGGGCGTCGGGGCTCGGCTCGGTCAGCAGCCCCAGGTGGCGGGCGAGCTGGGATGCCGGATCCGACAGCACGGTGAAGCCCAGCTCGCCGTTCTCGACGGCGGCGCGCGAGCCATCCGGCGTCTGCGGGCTGATGGCGATGAGCTGGATGCCGCGCTCGGTCAGCGTGGGGAGCAGGTCCCGCTGGTACGTCTTGAGGGTGATGTTGCAATAGGGGCACCACGCGCCACGGTAGAAGACGACGACGGCGGCACCCTCGGCGAGCGCTTCGCTCAGTCCAATCGGCGAACCGTCCACGGCAACTAGGGCCGCGTCAGGAACCCTGTCCCCTTCCACAACCACTCCGTCGGGCAGAACCTGATGGGTGAGATCCTGCTGCTCCCGCGCGAAGACGGCCGACAGCTGGGGTCCAATCTGGGCAGTGAAGCCAGTGTTGAAGTGGTCTACCTGTTCTGCGATGGTGCCGGACATGGTGTTCTCCTCCGAGGGGGCTGGTCATACTGCCTGTCCCAGACGCTAGAGGAGTCGCACCCCGTATGGCTAGGGCTCGGTAACATCGCGCAACACGTAGCGGGAATAGTCTGCCAGTCGCTCCAGTTGACGTAGTTACTACTGCAACGAGAGTTACTGAAAGGGAGCGCACGGTGAACACCCCAGATACCTCCCCCGCCCATCAGGCGGAGGCAACAGGCGGCGCCTGCCCCTCCTTCGTCGCGGCCATGGACGTCATCGGCCGGCGCTGGAGCGGCATCATCATCGAAGCCATCGGGAAGGGAAATACCGGCTTTGCAGATGTCAGCCGGTTCGTCCCCCACATCGGCGACACCATGCTCGCCAAACGCCTCCGCGAACTCGAGATCGACGGACTGATCGAGCGGGAAGTTGTCGACGGCCGGCCCCTTCGGGTGCGTTACTCGCTCACCGTCGCCGGGCTCGCCCTGCTACCGATCCTGCGGGATATCACCTCCTGGGGCCACTCCTACGCGGTCACCGAACAAGGCGCCGGCGACTCGATCCCCCTCCTCCACACCTCCAGCAAGGATCGCTAACCACCATGGCCTTTGAACTAGGTATCCTCACCTTCGGCGAGCTCACCTCCGACCTCACCACCGGTCGCATGCCCTCCCCCGCAGAAAGAATGCGGCAGACCATCGAGCAGGCGCGCGTCGCCGACGAGGTGGGTCTCGACGTCTTCGGCGTGGGCGAACACCACCGATCCGACTTCGTTGCCTCCGCACCGCACATGATCCTTGCCGCGGCCGCAATGGTCACCAAAAACATCCAGCTCACCAGCGGTGTGACAGTGCTCAGCTCCGAAGACCCGGTCCGCGTGTTCCAGAACTTCGCCACCCTTGACCTCATCTCCGGGGGGCGCGCCGAGATCATCGCCGGCCGCGGCTCCTATACCGAGTCATTCCCCCTCTTCGGCTACGATCTGGCCGACTACGCCGATCTGTTCCGGGAAAAGCTTGACCTCCTCCTCGCCATCCGGGCGCAAAACCCGGCGTCCTGGCAGGGCATCATGCGCGCCCCGCTGAGGGAGGCCGACGTCGCTCCCCGCCCGATGAGCGACCTGCCGATCTGGGTGGGCGTCGGCGGTACCCCGGCCTCGGCGGTCCGCACCGGGCAACTGGGGTTGCCCCTGGCTCTGGCCCTCCTGCTCGGACCCATCAACCAGTTTGAGCGGCCCGTGGATCTGTACCGCCAGGCGTCGGCCGCCGCAGGCCATGACCCGGCCAGCCAGCGGATCAGCATCAATGCCCACGGAATGGTCGGCAAGACCAGCCAGAACGCCCGGGACGATTTTTTCCCCTATTTCTCCCGCGGCCTGGGCGAAAAC
Source organism: Arthrobacter sp. CAN_A1 (assembly GCF_015751665.1). Taxonomy (NCBI): domain Bacteria; kingdom Bacillati; phylum Actinomycetota; class Actinomycetes; order Micrococcales; family Micrococcaceae; genus Arthrobacter; species Arthrobacter sp. CAN_A1. The sequence continues at coordinate 308,649 of NZ_JADOUR010000002.1, forward strand.
AACCACCAGCGTGGGGCCAGCTTCAATCTGCCGAGGAACGCGTTCGAGGCACAGGCGTCCCCGGCGGGTGGCCTGCTGGTGGGCAGCCCCCAGGAGATCATCGACAAGCTGCTCACCTACCACGACCTGTACGGGGTTTCGCGGGCCGTCTTCCAGATGGGCTTCGGCGGCGTTCCGCAGCAGACCCACCTCGAGGCCATCGAACGCCTCGGCACCGAGGTGGCACCGGTCATCCGCGCCGAAATCGCGTCCCGCGAATCGGTCAACGCGTGAGCAGTCCGCTGCACGTCGTCGTCGTCAATGGCAGCCCCACCGAACGGTCCAAGACCATGGGACTGGTGAGGCTCGTTACCGAGTCGCTGGGGCAGAAACTGGAGATCGACGTCCACCAGACCAACGTCTACCAGCTGGGACCCTCCTTTACCGGTGCCACCTCCCGGGAGAATCTGGACCCGGCGGTGGAGGCCGAGTTCGCCGCTGTCGAGTCAGCTGACCTGCTGATCGCCGCGACCCCCGTCTACCGGGGATCCTACGCGGGCATGTTCAAGCACTTCTTCGACCTGGTGGGCCAGTATGCCCTGACAAACACGCCGGTCATCCTCGTGGCAACCGGCGGCAGCGACCGCCACGCTCTGATGATCGAACACGCGCTGCGGCCCCTATTCGGGTTCTTCCAGGCGGCGACCATCCCGGCTGGCTTCTACGCCAACTCGGGCGACTTCGACGGAGATCTGGTGCTCAACGCCGAGGTGTACAGCCGGATCGAGGTCGGGCTGGGCGACGTCATCGATAGTCTCCGGCACATCGTGAACCGGTGAGCAAAAAAGACATCCGGGTGGAACATTTCCCACCCGGATGTCTCGATTGACGGCCCAGGTCCGGATTGCTCACCGGAATCGGGTCCACTGACCGCCCGGGCGGGTCTTCGGCTAAAGTCAGGCAAGTGAAGAATGCCCTGCAGACCCCCGGTGCGCCGTGATCGACGACGCCGATACCGACTCAGGGCGGCCCACCACCGCTCCGGCCTTTGTGCTCGCGAAGCTACGCCGGGCCATCATCGCCGGTGAACTGGTCCCCGGCCAGCCCCTCCGCCAGGATGCACTCGCCGAGCGCTTCGGCGTCAGCAGGGTCCCCCTCCGCGAAGCCTTCAAGGTCCTTGAGGGTGAAGGGCAGGTGGTCTACGCTCCGCACCGCGGCTACAAGGTGGCCACCCTCTCCCTCACCGACTTGCTGGAGGTGTACCGGATCCGCGAAATCCTCGAGGCCGAGGCCGTCCGGGTAGCGATACGGCGATCGGGCGAGGACGTGGTCGGCAAACTCAGGGCTGCGGCCCAGGAAGTGGAGGCGGCGAGCGCCTCCGGCGACCTGCTGACCATGACCGAGGCCAACCGCCGGTTCCATTTCCTGATGGTCGCCGAGGCCCGGATGCCGCGCCTGGAGAAGCTGATCCAGGTGCTGTGGGACGCGACCGAGACCTATCGGTTTGTCTACTACGGCGACGAGGTCAACCGGCACCGGGTCGAGGACGAGCACCGGCGCATCATTGACGCCTTCGCCAGCCGCGACACCGACCAGGTCATCACCCTGATCAACGAACATCGCAACCATGCCGTCGACGCCCTGAGAACCTTCCTCGACGTGACCTAGTTGTTTGCCCCACACAAATAAAATTGTGTGACGAGGGTTACTTTTTAGTCGATAATTGGATACAGTATCCAAATGATCTGGTCACCGCCGCTCGTTCACGCTGCACCGCACTGCGAGAGCAAGATTCCACCAGCCGGAACACGGCGCCCTGGGGATTTCGATGAGTGATTGGCTCGGCCTCAGCAGCCAGCGGGTTCTGATCGCTGGCGCCGGCGGAATCGGCAGCGCCATGGCGGCTGCTTTCGCTGATGCGCAGGCCACCGTCGTCGTCGCCGACGTCAACCCGGCTGGCCTGGCCGCCCTGGATCGGCGGGTCCGCCCCCTTGAAGTCGACCTGTCGACGACGGCCGGCTGCGAGGACGCGGTGACGCGCGCCGCCGCCGAGCTCGGCGGCCTCGACATCCTGGTCCACGCGGTGGGGGTCAACAACCGGGTCCCCCTCCTCGACACCTCGGACGAGGACTGGGATCGGATGATCTCCATCAACCTCACCAGCGGCTTCCGCCTCGGCCGGGCCGCTGGCAAGCTGATGGTCGCCGCCGGTTACGGCCGCCAGGTCTACTGCTCTTCCGTCTCCGGACTGCTCGCCCACCCGGACCACGGCCCCTACGCCGCCAGCAAGGGCGGCCTGAACCAGCTCCTGCGTGTGATGGCCCGCGAATGGGCGTCCGACGGCGTCACTGTCAACGCCGTCGCCCCCGGCTACGTGGAAACCGAGCTGACCCGCGGGCATCTGGACAAGCCCGGCGTCCGTAACCACTACACCTCGCTGGTCCCCGCCGGCCGGCTCGGCACCACCGGCGACCTCACCGGCCCTGCCCTCTTCCTCGCCTCCCGCCAGGCCGCCTTCGTGACCGGCCACGTGCTCTACGTCGACGGCGGGCGGACCCTTGTCTAATCACCAGCAGTCCGAACTCCTCGGATCGGAACGGACAGGCGAGAAGGCCGATGGTGGCCGTTTTCCCCTCCTGGCCCCGGACGCCCTCGACGACGAGCAGCTCGCCCTCTACAACACGATCGCCGGCCCGCCCCGGGCGGGCGGCCCGTTCCTGGTGGTCGACGACGACGGTCACCTCGCCGGACCCTTCAACGCGCTGCTCTACGCCCCGGGGATCGGCCAGGCCGTCCAGGCACTCGGCGCCGCACTGCGCTTCAACGGGAAACTACCGGCCCGCACCCGTGAGCTGGTGATCTGCGCCGTCGCCGCTGAACGCTCCTCCGCCTACGAGTGGTACGCCCACAGCCGCGTGGCACTCACCGTCGGCATCACCGCCACGGAACTGGACAACCTCCGCACTGGTTTTGTCCCCGCCGGGCTGCCCGACCACGAGCATTCGGCCCTTAGCTTCACCGCCGCCCTGCTGGGTGGCCGCACCGTCCCGGCTGGCCACCACGCAGCCGCCCTGAAGCACCACGGACACGCCGGCATCACCGAGCTGGCTGTCCTGGTGGGCTACTACCGGGCCCTATCCGGGCTGCTCGCCGCCGGCGACGTGAACGCGCCTGCTTCCACCGAGCCGGCACCGCACGACGCCACCCCCCATTCTCATCCTCAACCGCACATCCTCACCACAAAGGGAGAACATCCATGACAACCTCACCACTGCACCGTCGCAGGGTCCGGCTTGCCGCAGCAGCACTGACCGTCCCCGCACTGTTCCTGTCCGCCTGCGGCAGCCCTGACACCAGTGGCGGAGGCAGCGGCGGCGGTGACGCCAGCGGCGGCGCCGACGGCGGGACCCTCTCCATCGCCACCGGCGGCACCGGCGGCGTCTATTACCCCCTCGGCGGCGGATTCGCCACCATGATCCGCGACAACATCGAGGGCTACGACGCCACCGTCCAGGAGACCAACGCCTCCGTGGACAACATGCTCCTGATCGAGAACGGCTCAGCCCAGCTGGCGTTCGCGGTCGGCGATGTCGTGTCCGACGCCGTCGAGGGCGTCAACGACTTCGACGGCAACCCGATCGAAACCTGCTCGCTCGGCAACACCTACAACAACTTCATGCAGGCCGTCACCGTTGACGGCACCGGCATCGAGGGTGTCGCCGACATGGAAGGCAAGGTCGTCTCGGTCGGCGCCCCCGGGTCCGCCACCGAGGTTGCAGCCCTGCGCATCCTCGAGGCTGCCGGCATTGACCCCGAGTCCGGCGTGGAACGCCGTCAGCTCGGCGCCGCTGAGACCGTTGCGGCACTCCGCGACGGCACCATCGACGCCGGTTTCTGGTCCGGTGGCCTGCCCACCGGCGCGCTGATCGACCTGGCCAGCGACGGCGACATGAACCTCCTCAACATCGGCGAGTACGCCGAGCAGCTCTCCACCGAGTACGGCGAGTACTACGTTGAGGAAGACATCCCCGCCGACACCTACGAGGGCCAGACCGAAGCGGTGTCAGCGATCGCGTCACCGAACATCCTCGTGGCCAGCCCCGAGATGGATGAGGAGCTGCAGTACAACATCACCGCAGCGATCTTCGACAACGTTGAAGCCCTCACCCAGGTGCACCCGGCCGCCGTCGAACTGGATGCCGCCACCGCCGGCGACATCTCCTACATCGACACCTGCCCCGGCGCCCAGCGGTACTTCGACGAAGCCGCAGGCTAAGCACTGATGCGCAAGCCCGCCGTCGTCGTCGTCGTCCTGGTGTGCCTTGGCACGCTGGGCGGTGGGGCGTTCGCGGTCGCTGCCCAGGAGTCCCCCGATGAGGGTGCCCCCGAGCGCAGCATCGTGATCACCAACGACGGCGGCGGGCTGGCCTCCGTGGCCCTGCCCGGAGACACCTTCGCGGTCAGCTACCGCAACTCGCTCTACGGAACCATCGCCGAGGAACGCTACACGGTCCTCCCCGACGGCAGCTTCAGGCTCGACCAGATCGCCGCCGACCAGCTCGCGGTGCTCGAAGAGTATTACGGCGTCCCCGGCGCCCCCACCGCCGCGGCCCCCTCCGACCGGCGGAACTTTGTGGTCGACCCCGACCCCGCGCACCCCGCCGTGTTCACCGACCTTTCCCTTGCCGCCACCGATCTTGGTGAACGCACCCTCCACCTGCCCGGAACAGCGCCCGTTCCGCTGTGGGCCCTGGTCGACGACGACCAGCCCTTCATCCTGCTAGATATCAAGGAGACCCCATGACCGAGCGAATTGACGGCGACGGCGCCGTCAAGGCCGGCAAGCAGCATCGCCCCACCCCCGATGAGGCCATCGACCCCAGCCGACGTGACCAGGCAAGAATCCCTGAGGACGCCTCGGTGAACCCGATCAACCGCAACGACGAGATTGACGAAGATGCGCTGATCGCCGAGTTTGAGGCGGAGAAGCCTGCCCGCCAGCTAACCAGTATTCCGGCCCTGGTGGTCAAGGTGGTGGGTGCCGGCCTGTCGCTGTTCGCCCTGTACTGGGTGTTCAATCCGATGGCTACCCAGTTCTATCTGCCCGCGTTCCTGATGATCGGGCTGTCCCTGACCTTCCTGGTATACCGGGGGTGGGGCCGGTCGTCGAAGGCCAAGGAAGCCGGGAAGTCAGACAATCCGCACATCCTTGACTGGGTGCTCGCCGTCGTCGCCGTGGTGCCGTTCGCGTACATCATCTCCGACTGGGATCCGTTCTTCCGCCGGGCCATCGTGCCCACTTACCTCGACCTGATCATGGGCGTCATCGCCATCCTCATCGTCCTGGAAGCGGCACGGCGCACCGTCGGCATCCTGGTGCCGCTGGTGGTACTGGGCTTCTTCGCTTACGCCTACTGGGGCCCGTACGTACCCTCCCCGTTCACCACCTCATCCTTCGACTGGATCCGGCTCGTGGGTCACAACGTGATGGGTACTCAAGGTATTTTCGGGGTCCCGACGGACGTCGCCGCGACGTACATCATCCTGTTCACCATCTACGGCGCCGTGCTGGGCGCCTCGGGTGCCACCAAGTTCTTCATTGACCTCTCCTTCTCGGCGTTCGGCCAGTCCAAATCCGGCCCCGGCCGGACCGTCACCCTCGCCGGCTTCCTGCTCGGCACGGTCTCGGGGTCCGGCGTCGCCACCACCGTCACCCTCGGTGGCATCTCCTGGCCGCTGCTGCGCAAGGCAGGCTACCCGAAAGAACACGGTGGTGGCATCCTCGCCGCCGCCGGTATCGGCGCCATCATGTCCCCTCCCACTCTCGGCGCCGCGGCGTTCATCATCGCCGCCCTCCTCGGGGTGTCCTACCTGCAGGTGCTCATCTGGGCCACCATCCCCACCCTGCTCTACTACTTCGGCATCATCCTCGCCATCGAAATGGACGCCCGACGGTTCAAGACCAAGGCCGTCGCCATGGACGTCAAGCCTGTGGGCAAGCTCCTCCTGCGGTTCGGTTACCACTTCAGCTCGCTGCTCGCCATCGTGGTGTTCATGGCCTTCGGGATGACCCCGTTCCGCGCCGTCGTGTTCGCCACCGTCCTCGCGTTCGTGCTGAGCTTCTTCGACCGCGAGTCCTGGATGACCCCGCGGAAAATCTTTGAAGCGCTGGCAACCGGCGCCACCGGCGCCCTCTCGGTCATCCCCGTGATGGCAGCGGCCGGTCTGATCGTGGGCATCATGACCCTCACCGGTCTGGGCCTGAAACTCGCCAGCATCATTGTCGACTTCGCCGGCGGCAGCCTGCTGCTGACCGCGATCTTCTCAGCCATCGCCGTGATCCTGCTCGGCCTGGCAGTCCCCGTGACGGCAAGCTTCATCATCTCCTGGGTGATCATCGGACCCGCCCTGCAGGATGTGGGCGTGGCACCCTTCGCCGCCGCGATGTTCATCTTCTACTACTCGGTGCTCAGCGAGGTGTCCCCTCCGACGGCGCTCTCCCCGTTTGCAGCGTCGGCGATCACCGGCGGCAAACCGATCAAGACCATGTGGCTCACCTGGCGGTACACCCTGTCCGCCTTCCTGGTGCCGTTCATCTTTGTCCTCTCCGGATCCGGTGTTGGGCTGCTGCTCCAGGGCGGCGTGGCAACCGTGGCGCTGGCCTTCTCGGTATCGCTCCTCGCGGTTGCCGCACTGGCCGTCTCCACCGGCGGCTGGCTCCTCGGACCGGCACGCTGGCCCGAACGTGTCATCCTGGGCATCGGCTCCCTGCCGCTGCTCACTCTTGATCCGCTCTACATCGGGATCGGAGTGGCGATCATCGCCGTCGGCGTCCTGGTCCACCTGATCGGCCGGAAGCGTCACCCGTACGATCCTGACGCCGACCCACCCGTAGCTGAGGCAGCCACTGCTGATAAGGCGGCCAGCACGACGTCGGCCGCCTCCTCGGGGACGGCTGCGCACCGTGCGCCGTCGTCGGCAGCCGCCTCACCGAAGACGACGACGGATCCCACCGCTTCATGACCACAGCACCGTCGACGCATGCAGCAGTCACCATGCTGCAGGCCGTCTCCGTCACCACCACAGGGGTGCTTCCTGCCTTCCTGCTGGGTGCGTTGGCGGTGCAGATCCGCGGGGACCTGAACATCGGCCCGGCGGAGATGGGAATGGCAGCAGCCACCCTGTTCACCGTGTCCGGGGTGCTGGCCCGCCCGTTGGGCGGACTGGTGCAGCGGATTGGTGCGGCGAAGGGCATGGTCACCTCGGCGACCCTCGCCGCCGTCGCGCTGGCCGGTGCCGGGCTGGCGCCGACGTTCGCGCTGCTGATTGTTGCCCTGTTTGTCGGCGGGCTCGCCAACGCCATGGCGCAGCCTTCAGCGAATCTCGGCATCTCCCGGGCAGTCAACCCCAACCGGTTGGGGTTGGCGTTCGGCGTCAAGCAGTCCTCTATTCCGGCGGCCTCGATGATTGCCGGAATAGCGGTCCCCGTGATTGCCCTCGCCGTGGGGTGGCGGTACGCGTTCCTGCTCGGCTCTCTGATGGCCATCGCCATTGCGGTCTGGGCGTTCTTCAGCGCACCCGGCACCCGCCCCACCCAGCCGGGGGAAACCCCGAAGCCTGACCGTGGCACTCCGAGAGGCGGCCTGGTGATGCTGAGCGTGGGCGCCGGCTTCGCTGCCGCTGCGGCCACGTCGCTGGGCGTGTTCCTGGTGGATTCGGCGGTGGAATCCGGGATGGCGCCGGGGACCGCCGGCCTGCTGTTCGCCGGCGCTGCGCTGCTGGGCCTGGTGATCCGCATTGTGCTGGGCCTCGCCATGGACAAGTACCCGCACCGCAGCCCCCTGGTGCTGATCACCAACCTGCTGGCACTCGGCGTGATCGGCTACCTGCTGCTCGCCCTGGGCACCAGTTCGCTGCTGTTCGTTCTCGGAGCCCTGCTCGCCTACGGCGCCGGCTGGACCTGGCCCGGCCTGGTGCACTTCGCCGTGGTCCGGGACAACCGGGCCAACGCTGCCACCGCCACCGGCGTCATCCAGACCGGGCTGTCCCTGGGCGCCGCAGCCGGTCCGCTGCTGTTCGGGCTGCTGACCGCCGCCACCTCGTATGACACCGCCTGGTTGGCGGCCGCCGTCGTCGCCGCCCTGGCTGCCGTGACGTTTACGGTGGCACGGCGGATGATCCGCCGGTCGCGGGCGCTGACCGCGGCGGAAATACCAGCCGCCACGCCGTCGACTACAGACCACACCCTGACCCCCCTGGAGGAGAAAAGATGACGCCCACGCGTTTCGCAGTGGTGGGAGGTGGCATTGTTGGTGCCGCCGTCGCCCGCCGGCTGCTGCAGGTCCAGCCCGACGCCCACGTCACCGTGCTCGAGAAGGAACCCATCCTCGCCGGACACCAGACCGGCCGGAACTCCGGAGTCGTCCACGCCGGGCTCTACTACACGCCCGGATCGTTGAAAGCGAAGCTCTGCCGGCAGGGCGTTGACATGCTCAAGGAGTACTGCGAAGAGAAGGGGCTGCCCTACGACGAGTGCGGCAAGGTGCTCGTCGCCCGCAACCCGGTCGAGGAAGGCCGTCTCGGCGACATCATGGAACGTGCCGTCGCCAACGGGGTCCCCGGAGTCCGCATCATCAACCAGGCCGAGCTGCTGGAACTGGAGCCCCATGTGAAGGGCACCTCCGGCCTGCACTCGCCCCATACGGCGATCGTCGATTACGGCGCCATCACCCGCTCCCTCGCCATGGATGTGGAGGCCGCCGGTGGCACTGTCCACACCAACTTCGAGGTTACGGCGCTGACCGAACGCGCCGGGCAGACGGTGGTCACGGGCAAGCACCGCGGCACCGAAACCTCCGACGCCTACGACATGGTGATCGTCTGCGCCGGGCTGCAGGCGGACCGGGTGGCGAAGCTCGCCGGCGACGACGACGACCCCAAGATTGTGCCCTTCCGCGGCGAGTACTACCTGCTCCGTCCGGAACGCAGGCATCTGGTCCGCGGCCTGGTGTACCCGGTGCCCGACCCCCGCTACCCGTTCCTCGGCGTGCACCTCACCCCCACCACCGACGGCGAGGTGATGGTGGGCCCCAACGCGGTGCTCGCCCTGGCCCGCGAAGGCTACAAGTGGTCCAACATCTCGCTCCGCGACCTCAAGGACGCGGTGATGTACTCGGGCTTCAGGTCCTTCGCGAAGCAGCACTGGCGCACCGGTGCCGCCGAGATGCTCGGGTCGCTGAGCAAGCGACGGTTCGTCGCCGAGGCCCGCAAGTACGTCCCTGAGATCACCGCCGACGACGTCATCCCCGGCCCTCGGGGCATTCGCGCCCAGGCGCTGACCCGCGACGGATCACTGGTCGATGACTTCAGGATTACCCGGCAGGGGTCGGTGCTGTCCGTCAGGAATGCGCCCTCCCCCGCCGCCACCTCTTCACTTGCCATTGCCGAGCACATCGTCTCGCTGGCACTTGAGAACAATTCCGACCGAAAGGACACCTCATCCCTGTGACTGCCTCCCCTGTTACTCCATCGCCCGTCTCCCCGCTCGCCCGAGGCCTCTGGGGCGTGCTCGCCACGCCCTTCCACGGCGGTGATTTCGCCGTCGACACCGAGTCGCTGCGCAGCGAGGTCCGCCTCTACACCGGGCTGAACGCCACCGGCATGGTGGTCCTCGGCGTCTTCGGCGAAGGCGTCACCCTGGACACCACCGAACAGACCCTGATCGTTCAGACGGTCGCCGACGAGGCCGGGGACACCCCGCTGGTGGTCGGCCTGTCGGCGCGGTCGACGGCGGTCGCCGTCGAGCAGGCACGCACCGCCGTCGCCGCTGCCGGCAGCAACCTGGGGGCCCTGATGGTGCAGGCCAACAGCGCCAACCCGGAACTGCTCGCCGCACACCTGACGGCCATCAACGAGGTCATCCCCGCCCACACCGGTGCCGGGATTGTGCTGCAGGACTACCCGGTAGCCTCCGGCGTGAAGATCAGCGCCGCGCAGATCCTCAGCGTCCTGGAGCTGTGCCCGTTCATCAGCGCCGTGAAGTCCGAAGCACCTCCGACCGCCGTCCCCATCGCCGCGCTCACCGCCGCCACCACGGTGCCGGTGTTCGGCGGACTGGGCGGCGTCGGGCTGCTCGATGAGCTGGCCGCCGGTGCCGCGGGCGCCATGACCGGCTTCTCCCACCCGGAAGGGCTGCAGGCGGCGCTGACCGCCTTCGCCGACGGCGGTTTCCCGGCGGCCCGCGCGGCGTTTGCCCCGTGGCTGCCGCTGGCGAACTTCGAGGGTCAGCCCGGGATTGGGCTGGCCGTCCGCAAGGAGATCCTGCGCCGCCGCGGCATCATCGCCGACGCCGCGGTGCGCCCACCCTCCCCCACGTTGCCGCCGGCGCTTGCCGACATGATCGACGCCCACCTTGATGCTGTGAAGGAGATTGCCTGATGGATACCGGACTCAAGGGGAAGAATGTACTGGTGCCGGGCGCAAGCTCGGGCATCGGCCTGGCCATCGCCCAGGCGCTGGCCGACGAGGGCGCCAACGTGGTCCTCGCCGCCCGCCGCGAGGACGTGGTGCAGGCCGAAGCGGCCAAGCTGCCCTCCGCCGTCGGGATCGCGATGGACCTGACCGACGACGGCGCCCCCGCCGCGCTGGTCGAGGCCGCCGAGAAGGAGTTCGGGCCGATCGATGTGCTGATTCTCAACAGCGGTGGCCCGCCTCCCGGTGGGGCCGCCGACGTCAGCGACGAGCAGGCTCTTGCCGCCGTACATCAACTGCTGGTGCAGCACATGCGGCTGACCAACCTGGTGCTGCCCGGCATGCGCGAGCGCGGCTGGGGCCGCATCGTCGCCGTCGGGTCCAGCGGCGTGCAGCAGCCGCTGCCCAACCTGGCGCTCTCCAACATCGGCAGGGCCGGGCTGGCCGGCTACCTGAAGACGCTCGCCGCCGAGGTCGCTGCGGACGGCGTCACAGTGAACATGGTGCTCCCAGGCCGGATCGACACGGACCGGGTGGCGTCCCTCGACGCCGCAGCGGCCAAGCGGACCGGCAGCACCCCCGACGAGGCCCGCGCCGCGTCCGAGAAGACCATCCCCGCCGGCCGGTACGGTGCCCCCGAGGAGTTCGGCGCCGTCGTCGCGTTCCTCGCCAGCGTCCCCGCCGCCTACGTGACGGGCGAGCAGATCCGCTGCGACGGCGGACTGGTCCGCGCGTACTAGCCCTGCTGTTCCTGACCCTTTTGAACCTCTCGACCTCTTGAACCTGAATAGAAAGAAGCGCCGACCATGCATCTGGCCTCAGTCCGCGAAGGCGGCGACGAACTCGCCGCAGTGATCCACCCCGTGCGCGGGGTCGCGCTGGTCCGCGACCTCATTCCCGGTTTCTCCGGTGACCTGCTGGAACTGCTGGCCACCGATTCGCTCGGGAAGCTGGAGTCGTTCGCCGAGTCGGCTGACACCGCGGTCTTCCGCGACCGCGACTCGGTGACCTTCGGCGCCCCGTACCGGCATCCGCGGATGCTGTGGGGCATCGGCCTGAACTATGTGGAGCACGCCTCGGACCTGTCCGAGGGCGTCCCTGACGAGCCGGCGTCGTTCATCAAGGGCGACCACACCATCATCGGCCCGGGCGAGAACATCACCATCCCGCACCAGAGTGTTCGCACCACCGCCGAGGCCGAGCTGGGCCTCGTCATCGGCACGTACTGCCGCGACGTGGAACCGGAGGACGCGTTGTCCTACGTGGCCGGCGTCGTCACCCTGCTGGACCAGACCGCTGAGGACATCCTGGAGAAGAACCCCCGGTTCCTCACCCGGTCCAAGAACTTCCCCGGCTTCTTCTCCTTCGGACCGGAGATCGTCCCCTTAGCAGAGGTGGCCGACGACGCCGGCTCGCTGGCCGCCGTCGAGGTGTCCACAGTGATCAACGGCAAGGTGCACCGCAGCAACGTCGTGGGCAACATGCGGTACTCCCCCGAGTACCTGGTCAGCTTCCACAGCAAGGTGATGCCGCTCTACCCGGGCGACATCATCTCCACCGGAACGCCGGGCGCCGTGCACATCAAGGCGGGCGACGTGGCTGAATGCCGCATCCCCGGCGTCGGTGTGCTCAGCAACCCGGTGGTCGACCAGGAAGCTGGCTCTGGTCAAGAAGACGGCATTCATCAGGAAGGCCATGGCGGTCATGAGTAGCCCCTCCGACGACGGGTTCCCGGCGGGACCCCTGGACGGCATTAAGGTAGCCGACTTCTCCCGGGTGCTCGCGGGACCATTCGCCTCGATGATGCTGGCCGATTTCGGGGCCGACGTCATCAAGGTGGAAAGCCCCTCCGGTGACGACACCCGCAGCTGGACGCCTCCGGTGGACGAGTACGGGGTAGGCACCTATTTCTCCAGCGTGAACCGCAACAAGCGTTCGGTGGTGTGCGATCTGACCACTGAAGAGGGACAGGCGGCGGCGCTGGAGATCGCGTTGACGGCCGACGTCGTGATCGAGAACTTCCGGCCCGGCATCATGGAACGGTTCGGGCTGGACTACGAGTCCCTCAAGGACCGCCGGCCGGACCTGATCTACTGCTCCATCACCGGGTTCGGGAGCGCCGCCGGCGCGCACCTGCCGGGCTATGACCTGCTGGTGCAGGCCGTCGGCGGGCTGATGAGCGTCACCGGTGGGCTGGATTCCGAGCCTAGCAAGGTCGGCGTAGCACTGGTGGACGTGGTGACCGGGCAGAACGCCGTCGTCGGGATTCTCGCCGCCCTGCGGTCGCTGGAGCAGACCGGGGTGGGTCAGCGGGTGGATGTGAACCTGTTGTCGTCGCTGCTGTCGGGGCTGGTGAACCAGGCGTCGAGCACCCTGGCGACCGGTGAATCGCCGCAGCGGATGGGCAACGCGCACCCGAGCATCGCGCCGTATGAGACGCTGCGGACCGCCGATGGTCCGTTGGCCGTCGCCGTCGGGACTGACAAGCAGTTTGCCGGACTGGTCCGGGTGCTCGGCGTGCCCGAGCTCGCCGGCGATGAACGGTTCGCCGGGAATTCGAATCGGGTGGCCAACCGGGTGGTCCTGAAGTATCTGCTGGAAGAGCAGCTGGGTTCGAAGTCCGCCGCTGACTGGTCGGAGCTGCTCAGTATCGCCGGTGTGCCCGCCGGGAAGGTGAACTCGATTGTCGAGGCGCTGGAACTGGCGGACACGCTGGGTCTGGCCCCCGTCGTCGAGATCGCCAATGCTGACGGGTCGCGGACCAGCCAGCAGGTCGCCAACCCCATTCACCTGTCCGGGACTCCCGCCCGGTACCGGCGCCCGCCACCCCTCCTCGGCGAGCACAATGGCGCCGCCTTTGACCTCCCCGCCATTCCCGCACTCCACCACCTACAGTGAAAGCAGGATCCCCAGTGACCTCCTCAACCATGACTTCCTCAACAGTTGAAAGCAGAACCATGACTGACATGTCAGACCTGATCGGTATTGATACGCTCCTTTCCCCCGAGGAAATCACCCTGCGGGAGACCGTGCGGTCCTTCGTGGACACCGAGATCAAGCCGAACATTGCCCAGTGGTACGACGACGCCGTCTTCCCGATGGAGATCGTCCCGCAGATGGCTGACCTAGGTCTGCTCGGCATGCACATCAAGGGCTACGGCTGCCCCGGAAAGTCGTCGGTGGAGTACGGACTCGCGGCGATGGAGCTGGAGGCCGGCGACTCGGGTCTGCGCACCTTCGTGTCGGTGCAGGGCTCGCTGGCGATGAGCGCCATCTACAAACACGGCTCGGAGGAGCAGAAGACCGAGTGGCTGCCACAGATGGCTGCCGGGACCGCGATCGGCGCGTTCGGACTGACCGAGCCGACCGCCGGGTCCGACCCCGGCGCGATGCAGACCTTCGCGAAGCGCGATGGGTCCGACTGGATCCTCAACGGCGCGAAGCGCTGGATCGGCCTGGCTTCGGTGGCGAAGCTCGCCATCATCTGGGCAATGACCGACGACGGCGTCCGCGGCTTCGTGGTGCCGACCGACAGCCCGGGGTTCGTGGCGACGCCGATCAAGCAGAAGCTCTCCATGCGGGCGTCCATCCAGTGCGACATCACCCTGACGGACATCCGGTTGCCGGAGAGCGCGATGCTCCCGAACGCCAAGGGACTGCGAGGCCCGTTCGAGTGCCTGAACGAGGCGCGCTACGGCATCATCTGGGGTGCCATGGGCGCAGCCCGGGACAGCTACCTCACTGCGCTGGCCTACTCGCAGGAGCGGCTGCAGTTCGGGAAGCCGCTCTCCGGTTACCAGCTGACCCAGGAGAAGCTGGTGAACATGGCGTTGGAGATCAACAAGGGCACACTGCTCGCGCTGCAGCTGGGCCGGTTGAAGGATGCCGGGACCCTGCAGCCGTACCAGATCTCGGTGGGCAAGCTAAACAACTGCCGCGAGGCAATTGCGATCTGCCGTGAGGCGCGGGCGATGCTCGGCGGAAACGGTGTCACCCTGGATTACTCGCCGCTGCGGCACGCGAACAACCTGGAGAGCGTCAGGACCTATGAGGGTACCGACGAGGTGCACACCCTGATCCTGGGCAACCACATCACCGGCGTCCCCGCGTTCCGGTGAGTGAAGCCGCTGCCCCCGAACCCGTTGCTCCCACCGGCATCCGCAAGGGCCTGACCAACTACGGGGACGCCGAGTTCTCGCTGTTCCTGCGGAAGGCGTTCATCAAGGGTGCCGGGTATTCCGACGATGCCCTGGACCGGCCGGTGATTGGGATCATCAACACGGGCAGCGGATTCAACCCGTGCCACGGCAACATGCCGGCGCTGCTGGAGGCGGTGAAGCGCGGGGTGATGCTCGCTGGCGGGTTGCCGGTGGACTTCCCCACGATCTCCATCCACGAGAGCTTTTCGCAGCCGACCAGCATGTTCTTGCGGAACCTGATGTCGATGGACACGGAGGAGATGATCCGGGCCCAGCCGATGGACGCCGTCGTGCTGATCGGAGGGTGCGACAAAACCGTACCCGCCCAGCTGATGGGTGCTGCGTCGGCGGGGGTGCCGGCGATTTCGCTGGTGACCGGGTCGATGCTGACCGGCGGGTATCGGGGCGAGCGGGTGGGTGCGTGCACCGACTGCCGGGCATTCTGGGGCAAGTTCCGGGGTGGGGAAATTTCCAAACCAGAGATCGACGACGTGAACTCGCGGCTGGTCGGCAGCGTCGGCACCTGCTCGGTGATGGGCACCGCCAGCACCATGGCCTGCCTGACGGAGGCGATGGGAATAGCGATGCCGGGATCGGCGTCGGCTCCCGCGGTTACGGCCGACCGGGTGCGGATCGCGGAGGCGACCGGGACCCAGGCTGTTGCCCTCGCGGCGACTGGCACGAAAATGGACACCATCCTGACCCAGCAGTCATTCGAGAATGGTCTGCGGGTGCTGCTGGCGATCGGCGGCTCCACGAACGCGATCATTCACCTGACCGCTGTGGCTGGTCGGCTGGGGATCCGGTTGTCGCTGGAGCAGCTGGACCGGATGAGCACAGAGACCCCGGTGCTGGTGGATCTGAAGCCGTCCGGGAAGTACTACATGGAGGACTTCCATCGTGCCGGCGGTGTTCCTGCAGTGCTGCGGGAGCTGGGTTCACTGATCCACCGGGACGTACCGACGGTGACGGGTCGGACGCTGGGTGAGGAGATTGACGACGCCGGTCCCGGCTTTCCGCAGGACATCATCCGGCCGCTGTCCAACCCGGTGTATCCGGAGGGAAGCCTTGCGTTCCTTCGCGGGAATCTGGCACCGGGTGGGGCGATCATCAAGCAGGCAGCTGTGTCCCCTGCGCTGCTGGAGCACACCGGACCTGCTGTGGTGTTCGAGAATACGGCGGACCTGGCGGCGCGGATCGATGATCCCGATCTGGACGTCACCGCCGATTCGGTTCTGGTGTTGAAGAACATCGGACCGGTTGGAGCGCCGGGGATGCCCGAGGCCGGGTACCTACCCATCCCGAAAAAGCTCGCCTCCCAGGGTGTGCGCGACATGGTGCGCATCTCGGATGGTCGGATGTCCGGCACCGCGGCTGGGGCGGTGGTGTTGCATGTGACGCCTGAGTCAGCGGTCGGCGGTCCGTTGCGTCTGGTGCGGACCGGCGACACGATCACGCTGAGTGTCAGCCGCCGACTGATCCACGTGGAGATGTCCGATGTGGAGCTGGCCCGACGTGAAGATGCGATGGGTCCAGCAGCGCCGGTTGTTCCGGATCGTGGCTATCGGAGGCTCTTTGTCACCGAGGTAACCCAGGCGGACGAGGGCTGCGACTTCCGCTTTCTGCAGGGCTAGACAGCTAGGCGCGGATTGGGCGCTCCGTCACGAAGGAGCAGTTACGCTTATCCGAACGCTGATCGATGTAGCGCGAGCCGGCTCCAGCTGAATACTGAACCAGATCGTCAAATCAAAGATTGGGTTGACCTAAGGAACAAACCGGTTCGTTGGAACTGGCGGGCGACAAAGCCTAGAAGAACCGCCATTCCCAGCAGGAGTAGAACCATGAGGCCATCCAGCATCTACACTATCCCGTGAGAAACTGCTTGCCCACAAAATAAGATCAGCAACCCCGGCATCGTAAGCAATTGTCTGGCCAAACCCTCCCGAAGCTGGACAGCAGCCGCCCTGAGGACTGGCAGCTGTTCATGGTACGTGGGCTCCCTACCGAGCACCTGCCGCTGCACGTGTTTCGCCTCACCACTCGCGAGGCCCACGGTCACGCCAGTCCGTCGGGGCTGAACCAAAGGCCCAACCTTCTTGGTTCCGTACACGAGGCCAGCAATGAAAATGCCGAACTCACCCAGAACCAGTCCGAGATAGACCCCGGAGAGAAGAAACCCCTCCCTCACCTCGGGCCAAATGGCCGCAAGCGCGAGGCCGACTCCAAATGAGATTGCAACGGTCAAAGGAAAAACCGTGAGGAAGTACCGTCGGACAGCGCCCCCTATGCCTAGGTCCGTCACGCCTTCTGCCCTGGCCGTCGCGTTAGTCCAACGAGCCTCCACCCACATCCGTTTCCTGCATGTGAACCCCTGACCTGTGACTGTTAGCCAGGAATGGCGGTTAATCGCAGCTTCAGTTGGCGGTCCTGTCGTCCTATTCAGCGATCCCCGACCGCGACGGCCAGTCCTGCAAACCTATTCAAGCGACTGCATGATCCAGAAGGGTGGGCTTGGCCAAGCGGGAATAGGGAAGGGTAGATCCTATTGCTAAGGCGCCCCGTCACGGCATGCCTCTTCAGCGCCTAAGGTTTAGGCTTCGGCTTCGATTGAGTCGGCGCGCATCGGCCCTGGGCATTGCTCAGACCCACCATTCTTTTCCCAATCCAACCTGTTCCATTTGAGGGCGGTTTCACGATTCGCGAGAATCTCACCGTCAGCGCTAAGTGCCCGCACTATCACCTCCTCTGGAAGAAACATGATCGTGTCTACCTCCCAGTTATTCTCATCGATCTGGGAGGTCCTGAAGAGGGAGAAGGGTTACGTCCCGTGGGGTGGTGTAGTTTCCCGCGGTGAGCGCGTTGCTCCGGCGACGTGGTGAGCCATCGTGCGATGGTCAGTGAGTACCGATCA